>JBKQHN010000188.1:0-21098 GCA_052148755.1 Beijerinckiaceae bacterium
GAAGCCCTGCAACGGCAATGCCGACAAGCAGGGCGGAGACGACGGCATTCCAGCCGGCGAGCGAGAGCCCGAGGATGCGGATATCGACCACATCGCAGCGCACGACCTTGAAGGTCTGCAATTGCTGCAGGAAGTCCGCCATCGACTCGTTCTTAGCGAACGTGCCCGTGCAATCTTCTGGCCCGCGCCAAAAACTCCATTCCACGCCGGCGTGATAGACGCCGAAAATCGCACTGCCCACAAAGATCAAGGCCAGCAGGATGAGAGCAGCCGGCAAGATGCCGCGAAACCCTCCCGCGGCAAGGCCTAACGCAAGCGCGGCGACGGGAATCCCCGCGTAGTAAAATAAGCGCTCCTTCAAACAGAGCTCGCAAGGCGCATAACCCAGAGCTTGAAAGACAAAGGCGCCGGCAATCGTCGCCAGTGCCAAGACGAGGATCGCGCCTACGGCGGCGAGCGCCGGGTCATCGCGAAAACGTTGCAGCACCATGTGTCCTCACAGCATGTGGGTGGCAAGGACAAATCCCGCCACGATCGCGACCAGCAGCAGAATGATGAAAAGGCCGAAATATTTTTCAAGCAGCCCCTTCAGCCGTTCTCCGAATCGATTGAGGAGAGCCGCCAAGACGAAGAAGCGAGCCCCGCGTGTGATGATGGAGAACAGCACGAAAAGCGGCAGACTATAGGCAAGAACGCCGCTGGTGATCGTCACGATCTTGTAAGGAATTGGCGTCACACCCTTGATCAGGATGAAGGCCCAGCCCCACTGCGCATAGAGGGCGCGCAGCTCTTCGACCCGCGCCCCATAGCCATACAGCTGGATGAGCCAATGCCCGACCGTCTCGAACAGCAGCGCACCGATGGCATAGCCCAACAGGCCGCCGGCGACCGAGCCGATAGTGCAGATCAAAGCATAGACGAGCGCCCTTTGCGGCCGCGCCAGCGACATGGGTACAAGGATCGCATCAGGTGGTATGGGAAAAAACGAGCTCTCCGCGAAAGCGACGAGACCGAGCGCCAGGGGCGCGTGGCGGCTTTCGGCGAGCGCGAGCGTCCAATGATAGAGATTTTTGAACATGGGTCTGTTGGAATTCCATAAATCGCCTGGCGCCGGCAGCCGGCCGCGCCCTCTCTTAGATCATTCGGAGCCAGGCCGCATCCAATCCTTTGTGGAACTTGCCACGGCGAGAATCGCCGGTGCTGTTCAGCGACAGTCAGTCGCGGGCGCGCCCTGCCCGCGAAGGCTTCGCCATAGCCCCTCTTGTAAGAAATCCAAAAGAAGCGCGGCGGCGAATTCGGCACACAGCTTTCAATTTGCGGTTTTATCGTGGCTTGCCATGGCGGCTTGGCTTGTGGGCGCATCAAGCGCCCGCTGTGAACCTTTGTCGCGGCCGCCACTTGCGGACACTTATGCACATCGTCTGGAGGCGCTCGCCCTCATCGAAACCTTGGATGCCGATCTGCTCGCGAGCCGCAGTGCGACGCAAACTTTGGAGGCCTGGTGCGCGGCCCATCACATGGCGGCAGAGCCGAAAATTCATGCGCGCCGCATCGCTGGCGCGTTCAAGGACATTTCGCAAGAGAGCCGCCGCCGGCTGGCGATTTCCAACGATACGCCGGTGAAATATCGCCGCGTCGAACTCATCTGTGGCGAGCACGTCCTGTCGCAAGCCGACAATTGGTATGTGCCGGAGCGATTGACGCCGGAGATGAATGTACTTCTTGAAACGACCGACCAGCCCTTTGGTGCCGTGGTGCGAGACCTCGCCCCACATCGGCAGACGATTGCGGCGAAACGTCTCTGGCGGCCGCTTCGCGCGGGCTGGGAACTCGTGCCGCCACTGGCTGATCATCCAGCCGAAGACTTGGCGATCCCGGAGCTTCTCTTCGAACATCGGGCGATCCTCATAAAGCCCGATGGGCAGCCATTTTCCGAAGTCGTCGAGACCTACCGGCGCGACATATTGGATTTTGCGCGGGCGTGGTGATGGGGTCAGGCGGACACTGACTCGCCATGCTTTCAATACGCGCGGGAACTACGACGTCCCCGCGTCGCTCACCTCGACTCACCTTTGCACACGATGTACTCTCGGAACACCCATCCAATCGGTTTGCCGTTTTCGGCGTCCGAAACATAAATCCATGGCCGCATTTGCTCGTCGTTGGCATAATCGATAATCGCCACCGCTTTTCCGTTGGCGAGACTCCCAAGGATGCGCCCGTTTGGCGCCGTGCGCACGTTCAATGGAGTCGGAGTCGGATCGGCAACGATGCAATCAGCATGCGCAAATCCGGTCGCTGCGATGAATGCCATGGCCGCCGCTGCAAGTGTCTTTGCCACAGTTCATTCCTCCCTTATGTACTTGTCGAACACCCAGCCTGAAAACATACGGCCAGCCCGCTGATATTTGACGAATAACCACCTGCCCGCGGTTTGCGCGACACAGACTTGATCGTTCGTGAAAAGCTGATCCACTTCGTAGGCAGCCCCCGATGGCCCATTAGGCCGTCGCCGGACCGACAAGAAATTGTCGCCGTAGGGATCAAGCCCGAACACGCGACCTGTATACAGACAGCCGGAAGAACCTTCCGGCTCCTCCGTGCCCGTTGTGCCTGTCTGCGCAAGCGCGGGTTGCACATAAATGGCCGTCCACACGATCAATAATGTGGCGAGTACCGCTGCAACTCGTTTGGTCACAATAGCGTCCTCCCAAAGGCTAAGGGACTGCGCACCATTGCGCTGCCCAACTTTCGTGTCCAGCCGGGTGCCCCGAGACTTCCTGTCCGTAGAGTCACCCGCCCTCACTGCGCCAGCGCGCGACTTCCGCCAATTCCGCTTGCGGCCGCTCGACGATGCAATCGCAGCGGCCGAGATAGATCGTCCCGGTCTCACCGTCGATCGAGAGCCAATCTCCTTCTTTGATCACCGTTCCGGCGAGTTGTGCGCTGTGGTTGGCGACATCGACTGTGAGCGCTGCGCATCCGACGAGACAGGGCTTGCCCATCTGACGCGCCACCAGCGCTGCATGCGCAGTTCGGCCGCCGACGGCCGTCACGATCCCCGCGGATACCGCGAAGCCGCCGACATCGGCGGTGCTCGTATCGGGTCGCACCAGGATGACCGGATCGCCGCCGGCTGCGAGACGTTCGGCGCTTGCCGAGTCAAACGCCGCGCGTCCGACCGCGATGCCGGCGGAGGCGCTGGTGGCGCGCGCAGCCGGCTCCGGGACATCGACCAGGCGTTTGCGGACGAGTGCGTTCAAGTCCAAGCCGTCCAGCCGTTGCAGGCCTTGCGCCGAAGTGATGCGTCCCGAGTTGACGAAGTCGATCGCAAACCGCAGCGCCGCCAGCGGTGTCCGCTTCGCCGCACGGGTCTGCAAAATCCATAATTTGCCGTCATCGATGGTGAATTCGACGTCCTGCACGTCACAAAATTCTTGTTCGAGCCGCGCCAGGGTTTCACGCAATTGGGTCGCGACCGCCGGAAGCGAACGGGCGATTGCGTCTTCGGTTTCCGGATTGCGGCTGCCGGACACGACATCTTCGCCCTGCGAGGCGAACAAGACATCGATGACGGGCTGCGCCGCGCCGGTCGAAGGATCACGCGAAAATGCCACGCCGGCGCCCGACGAAAGGCCGCGATTGCCAAACACCATGGCTTGGACCGTGACGGCGGTGCCTTCCAGATCCTCGAGATACTGAAGCTGACGATAGGTGCGGGCGCGCTCGCTCATCCATGAGCGGTAGACCGCTTGCGCTGCGGTCTGCAGCAGCTGCATCGGATCTTCGGAGAGAACGCCATCCCCGCTCTCGATCATTTGCTGGTAGGCAAGAGCGAGACGCTCGAGGGCTTCGCTGTCGAGTGCCGACTCGGCTCCGACGCCTTCGGCGGCGACCAATTCGTCGAGCCGCTTGGCAAACCGCGCCCGGTCCAAGCCGAGAACGACGGTGGCGTAACTTTCGAGAAATCGGCGGCGGCAGTCCCAGGCAAAGCGCGGATGGCCGGTCATGCGCACAAGACCGTGAACCGCGGCCGACGTGCAGCCGACATCGAGAACCGTGTCCAACATTCCGGGCATCGATCGAGCGGCGCCCGAACGCACCGACACCAAGAGCGGGCGGCGGCGGTCGCCGAAGAGCCTGCCGGTCGCCTGCTCGAGAAAGCCTATTCCTTCCTTCAGACCATCGGTCAGCTTTTGCTTCGCGTCGGGATCGTTCTCGACGATCGCGGCACATAGCTTGATCGGCAGAACGAATGCCGGCGGCACGGGAAGACCGAGAGCGGCCATATGCGCCAGATTGGCAGCCTTCGCGCCTATGGTTTCGGCCGGGTAGAGCGTGGTCGATCCATCGGCGATGCGGATAATGCCCATTGCTGTGGCCTCCGGTTACGCAGAGAGATCAGCGAGCACGTGCTGGCGCAATATATGGCCGAAGCCCGCCAGCCGGTCGGTCGCGCGTTCAAGTGCGCGCGCAAGTTCGAGAACCGACAGTGCCGACTTCAGATCGAAGTCACCACGCAGGACAATCGCCGTGAGCGCCCGCTCGGCGTCGTCGGCTGCATGTTCGGCATCGATGAGCCGGCCGACTGCGGCGAGCGCATCCTCGGAATCGACGCGCTGCCCGTCGGGCACATCGGAAGCAGCAGCAGCGCCCGACGCAGCGGCTTCGGCACCGGCGATAGCGGCCGCACAAAGCTCGCCAAGCGGCCCGAGTGCATCGGGCGCGACTTCGCTCGGGACGAGCGAGGCGACGAACGCCGCCTGCTCGAGTTCGTCGATGGCTTCCTCGATTCTGTTCACCAGACGCTCGATCGTGGGGGCGGCATCAAACCGGACGATCTCGCTGCGCGCCTCGATCGTGATCCGGTCCGCCTTCTCTTCGATGCGTCGCGCCTGGCGCGCCAAGGCCGCTCGGTCGAACGGCCGATGCGCCCGTTCTTCTGCGATGAAATGTGCGATCCCGGCGGCGATCTCGCGCGCCAGCCCGGCCTGGCGGACGACAATTGCCAGCAGCGTGCCGTCGATGCGCTGCAAATGCCGGACGAGGTCTGCCTCGATGCGGTCTCTCGCCGACCGGGTCGAACTGCCTTCCAGGAGTGCTTCGGCGGAGACCCGCAGAACCGTTTTGAGAAAATCCACTGCGGCCTCGCGTCCGAGTGCGTCGTCCAGCCGGTCGCCGAACCCAATCCGGGTCGGTGTTGCGTTATGCACGGCCGAACCGACGAGTTCACTGCCGCCGAGGACGAGAAAACCTCTGTGCCCGACGCGATTGCGCGCAGCCCAATCGAGGATCCGTACTGCGTCGTCCTTGGGGACCCAGGCGCGCAGGATCTTGCGGGCTTTGTTCCAGTCGATCAGGAAAACCAGCGATGCGCCGATCGCTTCGAGAAAGGCTTCACGGGGTTCAGCACCATCGGTCGGATACCGGCCAGTAACGAGATAGAACTCGCCATCATCGGCAAGCCCCTTCGCCGTCTTGCGATTGAGCCCGCCCCATTGAACCGGAAAATTCCGCAGAAGGCCGGTGAAGAATTTTGCGCGCGCCAGATGGACGTCCGTATAGGTGATTGTCACCGCATCCTGTTCGACCGCAATCACGACCACGTGCGCGTCGGTTTCTCCGATATCATTCTGGATAGTCAGCCGCGTGCCGGACCGCGTCGCATTCGTTGCAAGTCCCGGATGGTCGAATTTTAGTTTGCGGGTCTGTTCGACCCCTCGCATGAAGGCCTCGACCGCCGGCCGATCCTCCGGCAGCAAACCATACACATGCGCACCGGCCAGCACTGCTTCCGCGTGCGCCACGGCAAGCCGGTTCAAGGCCTTGTGGAGATCCATGACCAGGCGATGCAAGCTGTCGCCGGCGCTGCCGGAAAGCCCGGTAAGTTTGCCGACTTGCGAAAGTTCGAGTGCATCCGAAGATCCCAGCGAAACAGTTCTTTTGATCGCAGACAGGCGTTCAAGAACTGCATTGCCTTGGGTCGGCTCTGCGGCGTTGACGGCCCGGATCATGGTTGTGACGTCGTCCCAAATCGCCGTCCCCAGGTTGCCGAGGCCTTGTGCCGTCATCTGCTCGCCGGCCACCAGGCCTGCACCATTGACGAGCTTTTCCATCGTGACCGAATCGATGCCGACAGCGCGGCACTCGTCCGCAAGGTCGAAACGCACGCCCCCAGGATCGCGCGCATGGCGACCTGCCGCCTGCAGCAGGCTCAGGCGCACTTTCACCCGATCATTGGCCGCAAGAGCTTCGGCGATGAGAGACGGCAATAGGATTTCGGTTTGTCCAAGCTGCTCGATGATCAGGGATTTCATTCGTCGGCACCCTCGCATTGGGTGGCAATAGTACATGTCCGGATGCTGCTGCTGTTGAGTTAAATCATTCATCGGGTTGTCACAAAACGCGCGGCGCTGCGACAAGTTCAAGCTCTTGCCCGGCCGCCCAAGGGGGCGCCCAAAGCGGCGTTTTTCCGATTGATTTCACAACCCGATTCCGGCAGTGCAATGAGCATGACGGAGACAGATGCAGTTCTGGCAGCGAATGCCGCCTATTACCGGGCCTTCGCGGCGGCCGATTTCGCCAAGATGAGCGCCGTTTGGGCGCCGGAAGACGTCTCCTGCATACATCCGGGGTGGCCGGTTCTGATCGGGCGGCAGGTCATCCTCGAATCCTATTTCAATATTTTTGCCAATCCGAACCAGGACCGTCTCGAACACCGCAACGAGACGGTTCTGACCTCCGGCAGCGAGGCGCGGGTATTGTGCATCGAGGTCGTCGGCGATGTTCGGCTCGCCGCAACAAATTGGTTCCGTCTCATCGAGGGGACGTGGCGCATGATCCACCATCAGGCAAGCCCGATCGGTGTCCCGGAGGAAGAGACGAGTCCGCCGCCGGGCGCGCGGCGCTTGAATTGACCGCCAAAGGCACCACCAAGCTGCCGCTCGCGTTGACTCCATGACGATGACGGCTTCTAATCCGAAGCAGGGATTTAGGGGAGATGTGTCCGATGGCAAATGGGGGGGAAAATAGCGGGCGTCCGGATCAGCCTTCCGCGCCGCCGCCAAATGCGCTCGATGAAAGATACTATGTTCGCGGCGAGACCGAGGCCTATGGCCCTTACGATGGGCGTGCGCTCAAGGAGATGATCGAGCGGGGCGAGGTTCTGCCGACCAGCGGGATTGCCCGCGTCGGCGAAACGCAATGGATCGAGGTCAAGGACCATCCCTATTTCGGCTCGCTTCGGCGGACCGGCTCCTCCGCCCCGCAAGGCGGCCAGTCCATGCGCCTTCCGGGCGCGCCGGGTCATGACGCCGGAACTGCGCGGGGGCAGCTTCGCTATGCCGGTTTCTGGATCCGTTTTGCCGCTTATCTCATCGACACGGTCTTCATGTTTCTTCTCCTCATCGTTCCCGCCATCGTCTTTGGCATCGTCTTTGGTATCTTCGCCGCAGCGGCCGGCGGGACTTCGAAGGGTAACGAACCGGCGGTCGTGCTCGGCGTGATTTTGCTTTATGCGGTGATGATCGTAATTGTCATTCTCTATCAAGTCTTGACCTTGGGCGGTCGCTGGCAGGCGACCCCCGGCAAACGTCTGCTCGGCCTCTATGTCATTACATTGTCGGGTGAACCGGTCAGCAAGTGGCGCGCGGTTGGCCGTTATCTCTGCTACTCGGTGTCCGCAGCGGTGCTCTATATCGGCTTCATGATGATCGGCTGGACCAAGGAGAAAAGAGGCTTTCACGACTCGATCTGCGACACGCGAGTCGTCTACGGCAAGCTTTAGCATTCCCGCGCACCAGCAGGCCCGAGGCTCGCGTCATCGGCTGCCGCCATTAGCCGGCGGAGCGGCTCAGCCTCCGGGCCCCGCGTCGAGCCGCGCGGGATCGAACGCAGCGACATCTTGCAGAAGTTCGATAAACGCGGTCGCGCCGTAATCGGCTGAGGCTTCGCCTTTCTCGGCGCTCGCCAGCTGGGCATTGCCCATCGCGCCGGTTTCGGAAAGATCTTGCGCCATCCAGCCGAAACCCGTCGGGCGACCGGCGCGCAGCCAAGTGAAATCGGCCTCGAGCACGGCGCTTTGCGACGGGAAGTCCGCCACAGCTGCGCCCCGCACGAGATCCGGCCGAAAGCTCAGCATCAGCGAGGTTTCGATGTCGCCGGCATGTATTCCATGCGTCTGTTCCTCCGCAGAAAATAATCCGTCCGGATAGCCGAACCTGTGCCAGGAGGCCAGGACGACAAAAAGGCCGAGTTCGGCGCGCGCTTGATGGGCGACGATGTCGAGAAGCGGAACATTGCCGCCATGCGAATTGACCATGACCAGTTTGCGGCAGCCGCTGCGATGAACGCAGGCGGCAATCTCGCTCACCATTGCGATCGCAGTCGTCGCGGAAAGGCTCAAGGTGCCAGGGAAATCCGTGTGTTCGATCGAATTTCCGAGCGGCTGAATCGGCAGGAACAGGACCTGTAAGTCGCGTGGCAGCCGTGTCACGACCCGGTCCAGATAGCCCTGCATGAGAAACAGATCGACGCCGAGGGGCAAATGCGGCCCGTGTTGTTCCACCGCGGTGATCGGCATGACCGCGACGACATCGGCCATTTCGGCGGTTTGGAAATCGGTCCAGGTCATCTCCGCCCAGAAGCGCGTGCGCAGCATCGCCATTGCCTCAATTTGCCACAGTGGCTCAACCCGATGAAACCTAAAGCTTCGGTCGCGTGACAGCAAGCTGGCAAGGTTGTTGCCAATTCAAGCTTTTCACCTTGCGCATTTGCATTTCGCGGGGGAAAAACCACTGGACAAGCCAGAACCGAAAGGGACGCAAGCCATGCTGTGTCGCAACGCCGCCGCGCTTTTTTTCATCGGGATGGCGGCTTCGCCTGCGCTGGCCCTCGATCATGTGACTTTCGCGACCAATTGGCGGGCCGAAGCAGAACATGGTGGCTTCTACCAGGCACTCGTCGACGGGACCTATGCCAAATACGGGCTCGACGTCACCATTCAGCAGGGCGGGCCGCAAAACAACGCGCGGCTGCTGCTCGCCGCCGGGCGTATCGACTTCGATCTTGGCGGCAATATGATCCAGGCGTTCACGGGGGTCGAACAAGATGTCCCGATCGTCGCAGTTGCGGCCCTCTTTCAAAAAGACCCTTTCATCTTGATGTCGCATCCCGGCCAAGGGCTCGACCGGCTGGAGGATCTGCCCAAGGCAACGGCTTTTATTGGCAAGGATGCGCTCTTTTCCGTCTATCAGTGGCTGCGTTCATCCGCCGGATTTTCGGAGTCGCGTGTCAAACCCTATACGTTCAATTCAACCCCATTCCTCGCCGATAAGACGTCGATACAGCAAGGCTACGTGACGTCGGAACCGTTTGAGATCGAGCAGCAAGGCAAGTTCAAGCCGAACGTCTTTCTGATTGCCGATTACGGCTACCAATCGTATTCGACGACAATCGAGACGCGTCGCGATCTCATCGCCAAGAACCCGGATCTTGTGCAACGCTTCGTCAATGCCTCGATCATCGGTTGGTACAATTATCTTTATGGCGACAACAGAGCTGCCAACGCACTCATCAGGAAGGAGAATCCGGACATGAGCGAGGCTCAGCTCGGCTTTTCCCTCAGCAAGTTGAAGGACTATGGGATTGTCGATTCGGGCGACGCGGAAAAGCTCGGCATCGGCGCCATGACCGATCAGCGGATGGCGGCGTTCTTCAAGCAGATGGTGCAGGCGGGGCTGTTCAAGCCCGATCTTCCCTACACGCATGCCTATACGACGCTGTTCGTCAACCACGGTGTTGGCCTCGAGCTGCGGCCGAAGCCATGAGCTTGGGTCTCCCGGGTGGGCAACCGGAGGGTATTGTCGCCAGATCGGGCGAGCAACGCCTGCTCGTCACGCTGGAGAACGTGGGCAAGACATATCAGAACGGAACGGCCGCTCTCGCGCATCTCAGCCTCACGATAACGAGCGGCGAATTTCTCACGCTGCTCGGACCGTCGGGATGCGGAAAATCGACGATCCTGCGATTGATCGCGGGGCTCGACAGCGCAACGTCCGGCAGGCTCGCATGGTCGCGTCCCTTGCGGCGCGGCGAGATCGGCTTCGTCTTCCAGGATCCGACGTTGATGCCATGGGCGAATGTCTTCGACAATGTTCGCTTGCCGCTGCGTCTGCAGCCAGCGGTCCCGCGCGCCGCGCAAGGGCACCGCATCGAGGAAGCTCTGGCGCGCGTCGGACTCGAAGGCTTCGAGACTTCCTTCCCGCGCGAATTGTCCGGCGGCATGCGGATGCGCGTGTCGATCGCTCGCGCGCTCATCTCGCGCCCGAGTCTGCTGCTGATGGACGAACCTTTCGCGGCGCTTGATGAAATAACCAGGTTTCGGCTCAACGACGATCTCGTTCGCCTGAAGAAGGAACTCGGAATGACCATCGTCTTCGTCACCCACTCCGTCTTCGAGAGCGTCTTTCTATCGACCCGAATTGCAGTCATGACGGCCCGGCCCGGCCGCATCATCGAAGAGATCGAGATCGACCCGGAG
Organism: Beijerinckiaceae bacterium; assembly: GCA_052148755.1. Lineage (GTDB taxonomy): Bacteria > Pseudomonadota > Alphaproteobacteria > Rhizobiales > Beijerinckiaceae > Methylovirgula. The sequence continues at coordinate 10,541 of JBKQHN010000188.1, forward strand.
CTGCCGCGTAACGAGGCTTTGCGCACGAGTTCGCTTTATCTCGAGACCTGCCACCGTGCCTCGCGTAGTCTCGCACTGAGCGGCCTTGGAGAAGAGCGATGAGGCCAGACCGTTTCATTGTGCGTTACGCCTTCCCGATCGCGATTTTCATCCTCGTGCTGCTCCTTTGGGAGGCGATTGTCGCAATCTTCGGCATTAAGCACTATGTTCTGCCCGCGCCGCATCTCGTGCTCTTAACCCTCTTCACCGATCGCGACACCTTGTCTGCCTCGCTGTGGGTGACATTGACGATCACGTTCGAGGCTCTATTGGCAGCCGGTTGTGGCGGCCTCGTGCTGGCGACCATCTTTGCTCGCTGGAAATGGGTGGAGCGCGCCTTTTTCCCGTTCGCGGTGGTCCTCCAGGTCACCCCGATCATTGCGATCGCGCCTTTGTTGCTGGTTTATCTCGATCCACAGATGGCGGTTCTCGTCTGTGCCTTCCTTGTCGCATTTTTTCCGATCCTTTCCAACACGGCGGTCGGATTGGCGTCGGCCGACCGCAATCTTGTCGATCTTTTTGCGCTCTACGGGGCATCCGGCTGGCAAAGCCTGTTTCTGTTGCGGCTGCCGTCGGCCTTGCCTTATCTCTTTGCAGGCCTGCGCATTGGCGGCGGCTTGGCGCTGATCGGCGCGATTGCCGCCGAACTCGCGGCCGGTTCGGCCGGGCAGGGAACGGGCCTTGCGTTCCGGATCGTTGAATCCGGCTACATCGGGAATATTCCACGCATGTTTGCTGCGTTGACATTGATCTCGCTGACTGGCATCGCGATCTATCTTTGTCTGACTCTTTTGTCCTACGTGGTGCTGCGGCGCTGGCACGAAAGCGTTCTCGATGGACAGCGGTGAAAACTCGGATGCATGGCTTGCGCTTCGCTGGCCAGTTGCTCGGAAAATTGCCCCAGCCGGCGGCGATGATCGGCCGATGAAAGCGGGCAGTCTCTCGAACTATCGCAGGCCTCTATGAACGAATTCGAAGTTTTGATGGTGTCGCCCCTGCCTCCCTTGGAAATCGGCGATGTGATCGGCCCTTGCCGTTTTCACAAATTGTGGAAGGCGGATGATCCTGAAGGCTTGATCGGCCGCGTCAAAGATCGGGTTCGCGGCGTGGTGAGCGGCGCGATCGCCCCCGCACGAATCGATGGCGACTTCATGCGGCAATTTCCAAAGCTGGAAATCGTCGCGCATATGGGCGTCGGCTACGACCGTATCGATGCCGAATGGGCAGCGGCGCACAAGATCGTCGTCACGAATACGCCTGATGTCCTCACCGAAGAGGTCGCTGATCTCGCAATGGGGCTTCTCATCGCGACGATCCGCCAGATTCCTCAAGCCGACCGCTTTGTGCGGGCGGGACAATGGCTGGAGCATAACTTTCCTCTGACGGCGAGCTTGCGCGGCCGCCGCCTTGGAATCCTTGGCCTGGGGCGTATCGGCAAAGCCATCGCCAAGCGAGCCGAAGCCTTTGGATTGACCATTGCCTATCATGGCCGACACCGCCAAACCGACGTCACCTATGATTTTTATCCGAGTCTTCGGGAGCTTGCGGAGGCCTCAAGCCTGCTCGTCATCGTCGCGCCCGGTGGTCCAGAAACGCATAATATCGTCGATGCGGAAGTTCTAGATGCCCTGGGCCCCGACGGAATTCTCATCAATGTAGCGCGCGGCTCGCTCGTCGACGAAGCGGCTTTGGCGACGGCACTTCGCGAGAGGCGGATCCTAAGCGCCGGGCTTGATGTGTTCGCCGACGAGCCGCGCGTGCCTCGAGAGCTCATCGACATGGAGCATGTCGTCCTTTTGCCGCATGTGGGCTCGGCCGCACGGCAGGTTCGTCTGGCTATGGGCCAGCTCACGCTCGATAATCTCTTGGCTTGGGCGTCGGGAAAAGCGCCGCTCACACCGGTGCCTGAGACAAGCTGGCCCCGAATCGTCTAAGATAGACGGGCGAGGGTTTTGCCGGAAGCGATCCGAGCGGAGGAGACAGGGCGATGAGCAAGACCATGGCAACCTGCAGGAAGACCGTCGAAGAGGGGAGAACCGGCGTTGCGCGCTCGGCCGGAATTCGTGTCGCCGCATGGCTCGCTCTTTGGTTCGTGTCTTCGCCGACACAGGCGATGGTTCTCGCCAATGCGGAGGCGGCCATCGGACAATGGGATCTTTCGCTGGCCGATTCGGGCCGCACTTGCCGCATGTCCTTGCGGTCCGAAACCATCGAGACCGGGCATATCCTCGGCATGCCCGCCGGATGCCGCCGCGCCTTGCCGATCCTCGTGGGTGTCAATGTCTGGAGTGTGCCGGCGCGCGACCATCTCGAACTGGCTGACAGGTCCGGCACGCCGGTGCTCGATTTCGTCGCAGCCAGCGACGGCGGATTTCAAGCCGAGGGTCCGCAGGGCGAAAGCTATCGCCTCGTCGCGGTAACCGCGGCGAGCCAAGTTGCGCGGCAAGATTCGTGGCTTGCCGCTCCCGAGGCACGCCCGGCGCCGGGCTTCGAACCCGTAGTGGTCGCGACCGGGCCGGCGAAAGCATCCCCTCCCGTTGTCGCAGTCAAGCCGAGCGAAGTCGCTGGCCGCTACTCAATTCTGCGCGAGGGCGGCAAGGATACGGGCTGCATGCTGACGCTCGACGACCACACGGTAGGTATCGGCGGCAACAAGGCGGCTCTTGCACCGGCCTGCCGCGACCAAGGCGTCGTGATCTTCGACCCGACCGGCTGGCGGATCGTTGGCGGACGCCTGGTTCTCACCGCGCGCAAAGGCCACACGACCCACCTCGACCTTCAAGAGGACGGCAGCTGGGCCAAAGACCCTCACGAAGGAAAATTGCTGATCTTGAAGAAGATGTGAGCGCGATTTTCTGACAATGGCGGCGCCGAGTATGAGGGAACTGCTGGCGGCGGCCGAAACCTGCGTCAAAGCGCGGGCGCGGCTTCGCGAGCCTGAAAACCTCGCGCCTCTTGCGGTGCACATGCGCTTTCCAAATCCAGCATGACCCTTCGCCTGAGCTCCGGATCAGTTGCGAGAAGATGGACGTGCCACTCGCAGACGGATTGAGCTAGAGCTTCGGCGAGGAACTTGCCGCGCTCATTCGAATCGTCGGCATTTGCGGCGCTACATTCAAAGAACGATAGCGGATGGCGCAACCCGTCCGCTGCGACGCCAACGGCGATAACAATCGCGTCGATGAAATCCGGGAAGCCCGCCTGCGGGTCTTCTGCATTTACAGGAAACACCGAGCAGATATAGCGCCGCCCGGAGCGGCCGTTCCAAGCATGGAACCGTCGTGCCAAGGAACCGCCCGTGAGACATGTGAGCGGCACATTGGTCGGCACGGGACTCCCGATCGCCGCCGCGTCCTGGTGTTGACTGGCAGATATCGACGCAACGCTGCCGAGCGCAGCTTTCGGCATGAGACCGCTGCCGCGGCGTCCGCGCGAAAAAAGCGGTGCCACGTCGAGCGAGAGGCTTCGCCTCCTTGCCGGCCGCGTTATGGCGAGCGCCTGCCCGGGCAGTTCTGTGATCATCATGATCGTGTCCTACGGCTCTCCTGCATGGAGACGAATCACCTAGAACAAAGTTGGAACATTTCCCGGCAGACGTCAAGCTTACCGGGGCATCAAATCCCAACCTGTCAAGCCCCAAGTGTTGCGATTGGACCATGGATGATCCCAATCAATAGTCGATTCGCCGCACCAACTCTCAGATCTGGCAGCTCCGCTTGTCGTTATGCTTAAGCTCTAAGCGGAAGGGCCGGACCAACAGCGCATGGATATGCGGCCACGTCTTGCGCGAGACGTATGACGCACGGTCAGCTGTGCCGCCTTGTCTCGGCTGCTCCGTTCACGACCGATGAATCCGGCTCCGGGAACGCGAATTTGCGCAGCGAGGGGTTTTGCGCGAAGGCTTCGGCCGCAAGCCGGTCACTGGCGGTTTCGATACGTTCCTGCAGCAGGACCATGAACGCCTTTCTGTCGAGGCCCGGCGCGATCGGCTCGAGGAACGCGATGACGGCCCGGCCCGGCCGTCGCACAAAGCCGCGGCGCGGCCAAAACAAGCCGGTGTTCAAGGCGACCGGCACGCAAAGCGCGCCGGTCTCCGCCTGGACGAACGCAACGCCCGCCTTGTAGTCGGGCGGGGCGCCGACGGGCTTGCGCGTCCCTTCGGGAAAAATCACGATCTGACGGCCCTGCGCCAAGATCTTGCGTGCCTCTTTGGCAACCTGGGTGAGGGCACTCGTGCGTCTCGAACGATCGATCGCCAATTGCTCGGCAGCGCGCAAGTACCAGCCAAACACCGGTATCGTCATCAATTCACGCTTCAGCACATAGGTGAAGTCGCCCAATTTTGTCGGCATCGCGAAGGTTTCGAGAAAGCTTTGGTGCTTTGCCGCGATGATCACGCCGCCCTCGGGGAGATGTTCGAGGCCGCGAAACTCAACTTTCAGGCCGCAAATGTGGTCGAGCAGGAACAACGAGATCCGTCCCCACAGCTTGGGCAGATCCAGCATCTTTCGCCGCGGCATGAAAGCATAGGGAAAGCCGATGATCATCAAGCCGATGAGAACGATATAAAACAGAACGTGAAACAAGGCCGACCGCAAGAAAACCATGCCCTGACCTTTCATTGCGCCGGAGCGAGCGTGTAGCAGGAACCAAGCGCGCTGCAAATCACCGCAGCCGAACCGGAGGTTCGTGCTATAGTCGCGTGTAGGCACGAATGACGGTGGCATTGATGGGTATCTTGGCGCGCAAATCCATGGAGGCTCTCACGGCGGAGGCGGAACAAACCGACGTCCAGCGGATGACCGCGTTTGGCGAGCCGCCACTGCGCCGAAGCTTGAAGCTCGTCAGTCTCGTCGCGATCGGCGTCGGCGGCATTATTGGTGCCGGTATTTTCGTTCTGACCGGGCATGCGGCAGCCGAACATGCCGGGCCGGCGATCAGCCTGTCTTTCGTGTTGGCCGGTATCGTTTGCGTCTTTGCCGGCCTCTGCTACGCGGAGATGGCGTCGACGGTGCCGGTTGCCGGCAGTGCTTATACCTACGCCTATGCGACGATGGGCGAATTCGTCGCCTGGATCATCGGCTGGGATCTCATTCTCGAATATGCGGTTGGCGCGACGACCGTCGCCATCGGCTGGTCTGGCTATGTCACGAGCTTTCTGCGTGACTTGGGCATCCACATTCCCGCGGCCTATGCCAGTGCGCCCTTCATTTATGATCCTGCGGAAGGACTATGGACAACCTCGGGGGCCGTTCTCAACGTCCCGGCCATGTTCATCATCGTCGCGGTGAGCGCATTGCTGGTCGTTGGGATTCGTGAATCGACGAAAGTCAATGACGTGATCGTGTTGATCAAAATAGCGATCATCCTTTTGTTCATATTCGCCGGGATCTGGTTCTTCAATACGGCGAACTGGATCACGCCGAGCAATCCGCAAGGCGCTTTCATTCCGCCAGCAACCGGTTCGGGTCATTTCGGCTGGGGCGGCATCCTGAGCGGCGCAGCCGTCGTCTTCTTCGCCTATATCGGCTTTGACGCCGTCTCGACGGCGGCGCAAGAAGCCGAAAATCCGCAACGCGACTTGCCGCGCGGCATTCTCGGCTCATTGGTCATCTGCACGGTTCTCTATGTCGCCGTCAGCCTCGTCATTACCGGCATCATGCCCTATGACAAGCTCAACGTTCCGGATCCGATCGCCTTGGGCGTCGACGCCATCGGACTCGGCATTCTCGCACCGATCGTGAAGCTCGGCGCGATCTTGGGGTTGAGCTCGGTCATCCTCGTCCTCTTGCTTGGGCAGCCGCGCATCTTCTATTCGATGGCGCGCGACGGCCTGCTGCCGAAGATGGCGGCGCGTATCCATCCCCGCTTTCGAACCCCTTATGTGACGACGATCATCACCGGCGCGATCGTTGCCATCCTCGCCGGCCTGTTGCCGATCGGCCTGGTCGGCGAACTGGTGAGCATAGGGACGTTGTTCGCCTTCGCCGTCGTCTGCCTCGGGGTCCTCGTTTTGCGCCTCACCCGGCCGGATATTGCGCGGCCATTCAAAGTGCCGTTCGTCTTCGTCGTCGCGCCGCTCGGCACCGTCTCGGCGATCTTCCTGATGGCCGGCCTTCCCGGCGATACATGGCGGCGGCTCGTCATCTGGCTCGTCATCGGTCTCGCCATTTATTTCTTTTACGGCCGCTCGCACAGCCACCTCGCGCAGCGGGGCGATTGACGGTTCCGAGCGCTGATTTCAAGAAAAAATCGGCGCTTCTCGCCGCCTGAACCTCCGATCTGTCCGAGGGTGAAAGAACGGACCGGCGCTGGCGTGCAGGCAACGACACGCCGGCCGACCTCAGCAATTTGGCCAGATGAGTTGCTATTGCAGCGGCAAGTTCCAGCAGTTTTCATGCGCCAGCCCTTTTGCCAACGAGAATCCGGAGTAAGGTGCGTTTTGTGCCAGCCGTACCAGCCATGGAAACGAAAATGAAAGTTGCTGCATCGTCTCCGCGCGTTGCCGATTTCGCCCAGGTGGCAGCGTTGCCTCTGAAGGTTGACAACGATGGCATTGCCCGAGTGCTGTTGGTGACCTCCCGCGGAACCCAGCGCTGGATCATTCCCAAAGGCTGGCCAATGAAAGGGCGCAAACCCTCTGAAGCAGCCGCCGGCGAAGCTCTCGAGGAGGCCGGATTGGTCGGCCGCCCGAGTAAAAAGCCGATTGGAACCTACAGCTACTTCAAACGCCGCGAAGCGCATTTCGATATTTGTAAGGTCGACGTCTACATCCTGAAGGTGGATAAGCAGCTCAAGCACTGGCGCGAAAAGGCTCAGCGCGAATCCCGATGGTGCACACTGCGTGAAGCGGCCCGCCTCGTGCAAGAACCGGGACTGGTTGCACTGCTCAGGCGTCTTGCTCGGACGGGCCTCGGCAAAGCGCTTAAACCGTGAATTCGGCAGGCGCGAATCGTCAATCGGTCGTTGGCAAGACCCCGACGGCTCGGCTGAACGAAAGGAGCTGGGAGCCCAAACGACACGCCTTCATCAGCCGGGGTCGATCTTGGCCGGGCAGGCTCCCATACGCCAGCAAAGCGGATTGTGACGGTCAATTTAGAAATTCAAGGAACCCGGTCAGCCGCTAAACTGGCGGCAAAATTGGCCGACATAGATGGCGTCGTCTCGGTCGCCGCGGGCGATGTCAATGTCCCGTTCGTCCGGACCCGCTGCAGATCGATGAATGGATCTGTCGGAGTTTTATAAGCCCATGACATCAACTTATGCGTCGCGGACTACCTGTCCCTCCACCCCTCGACAAGCCTCAAATGTTAATGTAAGATACATTTACATTCTGCCCATTCGGGTCAGCATGGAGAAGAAAGATGAGCGTCTATTCCGGCACTTACGAGCAATCTTCCAGCCCTGACGGCAGGCCGGGCCGTCGCCAGCGGCGCTGCGGCGCCGCAGCCTGGAAGCCAATTGAAATCATCGCCATGATCCTCGGGTTCATTTTGTTCTGGCCGATCGGCTTGGCGATCCTGTTTGCCAAGATCTGGCAGACCAGAAGTGCCTATGCCGGCGATCTGCCGAGCTTCATCCAGACCAAATGGGAAGAGAAAATGGGACGTCACTGCCACGGGCATTTTCGCGACTTTTCGGATCGCCAATGGGGTTTCCGCGGCGGCATGCGCTCCACCGGCAATCTCGCCTTCGATGACTGGCGCGAGGCCGAACTCGCGAGGCTCGAAGAAGAGCGGCAAAAACTGCTCGCGGCCGAGCGTGAATTCGTCGAATTCATGGAAAATCTCCGCCGCGCCAAGGATCGCGAAGAGTTCGATCGCTTCATGAATGCGCGGCGCAACGCCGGTCCGAGCACCCCTCCGCAAGCGTAACGCTCGCGCCGCCTATGCAACCGCCGCGGCGGTGTGAAAATTCATGCCGCCGCGATTTTTTGTTGCGAACCTCCTGGTCCGCCTGCCTCGATCACCTATTTCGGAAGCCATTTCTTCAGCGCGTTGAGCATTTTTATGTTGAGCGTGGGGCCGTTCGCCAGCACAAAATCGCCCGGCTCCATGTCGGACGGACAGGGTCCGATCCATTTTCCATCCTCGGTCGAAACGGCATCGGTCTTGCCCAAGAGAGCGGGCTCAGAATGGATTTTGCTATCGCCATGAAAGGCGGTATCGCCGGTGAAGGTCGTCACGCTCGTGGTCGTGACCGTCGAACCGCCGATCTTGCACTGCGTTTCGGCGGTCGCAACATTGTCCGTGACCTTCAGGTCTCGGCGTGAGCACGTTTTTTCGGTGAGGAGATCGGTGCCAAATTTGTGAAACTGCTCGTCGGTATCCTTGTCGATGCACATTTTCATTTTGACCGTCGGTCGTTTCTCGCCTGCGCTGGTCACCTCCCAAAGACCCGGTTTGCGCGGCGGAAATTCGTCCGCGAAAGCGGCCGTAGCGTAAATTGTCGAGATCAGAATTGCCGTGATGTGCAGGTTTATCCGCATGACTGTCCCCCTTTGCAACCAGCGGAACCGAGTCTAGAGCATTTTCGAGCGAAGTGGAACGCTGCGCGGGTTTCGACAACTGCCGACATCAGCAGGGTCGTCTCTGGGCACCGTGCCACTGGTGAGTCTTGTCGGCAGCAGTGAGAGCAGTGACGATTGGTTGCGTGCGCCGCTTCGCCGAGATGCATCTGACACGAAAAATTTGTGATCTATCTCACAGACGCCGCCCGCCGCCGCCGCACCAAATCCCTGGAATTCCGGCGGCCCACCGGATAAAGTTTGCCGCATTGCTGACGGGGAGTTGTGTGCATGCGACGGCTTTGGACATTGGCTTTCGGCCTCGCTCTGTGGTCTTTGACACACACCGAAGCATTGGCCGACAGGCGCGTTGCGCTCGTCATCGGCAATGGCGCCTATGCCCATTCAGAGCATCTGCCCAATCCGCCCCACGACGCCGAGGACGTGGCCGCTGCCCTCAAGCGCGTCGGCTTCGACACGATCCTGGGAACGGATCTCGATCAGGCCGGTATGCAGGACGCCGCCATCCGCTTTGCCCGCGCGGCGCGCGCCGCGGATGTCGCCGTCTTCTACTACAGCGGCCACGCCATGCAATTTGCGGGCGTCAATTATCTGGTTCCGGTTGATGCCCAGCTCCGCGACGAAGCGGACCTGCGGCGCATGGCCAAGGTGGACGACATTGTCGCCGATCTGCAACAGGCGAAGACTCTCCGCATCCTTGTGCTCGATTCCTGCCGCGACAACCCGTTGGCGGAACAATTGAAGCGTTCGATCGGCGCATCTCGTGCTGTGTCGGTTCAACGCGGTCTCGCCAAGATCGACAGTCCCGAAGGCATGATCATTTCTTATGCGACACTGGCCGGGCGCACCGCAGAGGATGGCAATGGCCGCAACTCTCCCTACACGGCCGCCTTTCTGAAACATATCGAGGAGCAGGACGAAATCGGCACCATATTCCGCCGCGTCGCCGCCGACGTGTACGAGAGCACTGGACGCGAGCAGCTTCCCGAACTGTCGTTGTCCGTCATCGGCGAATTCTATCTCCGCGGCCGATTGGATATCGATGTTCCGGCTAGGCCTCCGGCCGACCGAGCCCAGCCGTTGGATGCGGAGACAACGGCGCGAGCGGATTACGCCTTGGCGAAGCAGGCGGGTACTTTGGCGGCCTGGGATGCGTTCTTGGCGCATCATCCGACAGGCTTTCTTGCCGATCTGGCAAGAGGGGAGCGTCAGAAGCTATCGGAGCCCTACAAGGAGCAGCAGGCTAGGCTGCCCCCGGCACCGGAGATCCCGCCTCAAGTTCAAAATCCAACTGTCACCACCTGGACTCATAATGGCTCGACGGTGATTTTAAAGGCGCAGGGAGCAGAGCGACAATTCTATTATGAGTCCCCCCGGCCCGGACTCGCTTCCATCGGGGTCCGAAAAGGAACGCTTCTATTCAGCGGCAAAAGAACAGGGGACTCATACGCGGGGGTGGCTTATATTTTTAATCGGTTCAATAGAGCGTGTCCTCCACATCCCTACCAGGTGACCGGATCAGTATCTAACGATCAACGCTCGGTGACCCTCTATGGGAAAGCGCCACTGGTCGACTCCGACTGCAAGGTGACCAACTATAAGGAAGATGTGCTGACCTTTTCATTCAATGGCAAGTAGCAGCGGCGGCCAAGTTTTTGACTGGGTGAGTCGCATTTGAAGGCGAGAGCATCGGATTTATCCCAAAACCGGTTCTCACTTTTTGGGTCCGATGCTCCAGAGCCTTTTCCGTTCCGATAGAATCGGAACGGGGCTCTAGGTCTTTGTTTCGACGCGTTTTCTTTACGCGAACCGGTATCCACTTCGCTTGAAAATGCTCTAAGCGCCGATGTCCTTCCCAACCGACCACCTAATCCGCCGGCCCCGTCCGCAAGCGTTTGGTTTCGCCGCGTTTGACCTTTGAATCGATGCGGCGTTTCTTCGAGGCGAGCGTTGGACGCGTCGCTATGCGCCTTTTCGGCCGCACCGCAGCCT
>JBKQHN010000189.1:0-18559 GCA_052148755.1 Beijerinckiaceae bacterium
CGCGGCATCCTGCTTCGGCAACTGCTCGCAATTTCGTTGTCTCAGCCGCAAACTCACGAGCCGTATCGAGCGTCGCGTGTGCTTGTTGTCTGAACGCATTGTGGCGGGTGCGGTGGCTACCCGTCGCCTCCCCGTCGAGCAACAAGGCGCGCTCGTCACGTCTTTCATTCACTTTTCTCAAGGCCTCAGCCACTTCATCTGCAGAGCGCTGCAGAGCGAGTTTGGCCAATACAGCGGCTTCCCGCGCCCCGGCACACTGAGGTTCGATATCGTGCAGCTCTTGCTCAACACGCAAATACTCGGCTCGCAAATTCCGATAGGAGTCGCCAAGCAGCTTGATTCTTGCGGCCACCGCCGCGTGATTTTCGTCTAGTTCAGCAAGGTTCGAATCAGCTGCTTCGAGATAAGGGCAAAGCGCACCCGTAGAGGATCGCAACCTTTCATCCAAATGCTGCAGCAGCAGGCTTGTCTCTGTCCTTTGCCCCGCGAACGTCTGGCTCTCCGCTTGCTTCTCCGACAGTCCGACTCTGGCGGCGTCCGCGGCGACGGCCGCCGCCTCCTGCAAATTGCGGAAAGTCTCTATGTCGGCGCGCAGGATCTTCGCTCTTTCGAGATCGGGCGCGAGCACTGCACGCGAGGACTGGGCCTTGGCAGCCAAAGCAAGAACGACGGGCATGGCATCAGCAACGGCATTCGGCAAGGCGCATGTCATGCCCGCAGCCACGCAACAGCGCTCCAGCACCGGCGAATTCTCTTTATAGATTTGCCCGCTCGACGTCGCTTCGTCGTCGGCCTCGGCGATCCGGCGTTCTGCTTCCGCACCGCGGGCCAAAGCTCCGGACCGCACGCCTTTCGCCACCTCCGCAGCGCGCGAAACTTGCGCGACCTTTTCGTCGAGCGCACCGCGCCGCGCCTTGATGCGCGCCACGAAATCCGCCGCCGCACCTTCGAGCGCGACATGCGGATGTTCGCGGCTGCCACACACCGGGCAAGGTTCGTCCGCGACGAGACTAGCGCGGAGTTCCATTGCCGCCGTCGAAATGGTCGCATCGGCAAGATCGACCAGTCCGGTCATCTCGTCGCGCGCCGCTTTGTGCAAGGAATAGTCTGCCATGCTCGCCGCGAGCGCCTTTTCGGCGGCCTCAGCTTCGGCAGCAGCATCCGCACTCACCGCCTCGGCGTCGCGCCGCGTCGATCGCGCCCGTTCGAATCGCTCGAGGCTGAGACCCGCCTTGGCGAGTTCGCCGAGCAAGGCTGCCAGCGCCTCATCCTTCCGCCGCACCTCGTCTTCGTCGAGCGCTGCGAGAATTGCCCGCCGGCGCGCGGCTTCCTCCAAGCGACGGTCGCGTTCGGCGAGATGATCTGCAAGCGCTTGCGACCTTGCCTCGATCTCGCGGGCGAGGCTATCTGTCTGCGCCTGCACTTGAATGAATTTTTCTTGGGCCTCGTCGCGCCGGGCGACGAGTTTGCGGCGCTCTTGCAAGAGCGCTTCGATATCGGCGGCGCGATCGGCAAGCACGGCCCGCTTCGCCTCCGACGCCAGGTTTCTCTCGAGCTCCTCTTTGGCACTGCGAGTTTGCGCGAGATCGGCTTCGAGTTCGCTGCGCCGTACCTCTGCCTCCTGCGAGAGACGCGCCGTATCGTTCAGTTTAGCAACGGACGACTCGTGCAGAGTATTCAAAACATTGACTTCGGCATCGATCTGCTCGCAGCGCGTCCAGATCGGCCCCAAGGTTTTGAACAGAGCCTCGGCTTCAGCCTCGGCCTTTTGAGCGTCCGCTGCTTCCATCAAAGCGGTCTGGGCGGACGCCTCCGCCGCGGCCAAAGCGGCCTCGGCATCGGCGCTGGCCAGCACAGCATCTGCCTCTTCACCTTTTGCCTGCCGCAGCGCCGCCACGAGATGGCGCAAGGGTTCGACCCGTTCGATCTCGCCGAGCAAAGCGCGTGCCCCCGCAGATTCGTCCCACGCGGTGCAGGCAGCCTGATATGCAATCTCCGCATCCGCGCATCTGCCCCGCTCGATCTCGATGCGGGCATGCAGCTCGCGCGTCTTTTGCAAAACGGCGACGAGGCCCTGAGTCTCTTGCGTGTGTTGAACGAGCTCCGTACGCTCGTCGTTGAGAGCACACCGCGCCGCGTCGTCGAGAAGGCCGATGTCTTGGCGACGCTCTTCGAGCCGACGCAAAGCCTTTTGTCGCTCGTCGGTTTGCGCGTGAGTGCGCCGCGAGAGCTCGGCATAGATCTCCGTGCCGGTGACTTTTTCGAGAAGTTCGGCACGTTCGTTCTCGTTGGCCAACAGAAAAGCGTCGAAATCGCCTTGCGCGAGAAGCACGGTTCGGCAGAATTGCGCGAAAGTGAGATCGGTCAAGGCCTCGACCTGGTCGAGCACCTGTTTCTTGCCGGTCGCCACGGCTTGTCCGTCGGCGATGCGCAGGAGGCTGCGTCGTTCCGGCTGCAGATTGCCGTCGGCACGGCCGCGCGCACGGAAGATTTCCCAGCGGGCGCAATAGGCGCTTCCATCGAGACCTTGAAAATCGACTTCGGCGAAGCCGTGTCCTGCTCCGCGGCGCAACAAAGCGGCGGGATCTTTCGCGCTGATCTCGACGCCGGAAGGATCGGGCGCTTTCTCCGCCGCTGCGCCAGCGACGCGCGGATAGGCTCCATAGAGCGCGACGCACAACGCATCGAGAATGGTCGACTTGCCGGCGCCGGTTTCGCCGGTGATCGCAAAAAGCCCGGCCCCAGCGAGCGGTTCCCGGGTAAAATCGATCTCGAAAGGCGCTGCGAGGCTGGCAAGATTTTCGCCGCGAATGGCGAGAATGCGCATGGCTCAGAGCCCCTCCCGCAAACGCTGGAAGACCTCGAGATGGGCGGCAGAAGGCGGCGCATTATTGCGCTTTTCGAAGGCCCGGCGAAACATGTCTTGCGGGTCGTGTTCGGCAAGCCGCAGCAGGGGTTCGACGGTTTCGGCAGCAACAGGCTCTGTCGGCACATCGATCCGCGCATCGACAATGCGAACCGGAAAAGCTTCGCCGATGCGATCAACCTCGGCGCGAAAACCCGCGCCGAGCCCTTCGCGCGAAAGCCGCACGTCGATGAAGGGGCGTGCCTCGAGCGGCAGGGCTGGATCGAGCGCGAGTGCCGCAAGATGGTCGGCCAAGTCATCGAGGCGCATCGCACCCTCGGCCGGCAAACGCAGGAAAGGCACCGGCCGGGTGAGAGGAACGTGCCGGCTCGTCACGCGACCCGCTTCCAAAGTGAGAAGCGTTACGCCATGCCGATAGGGCTGCTCGGTCGCAGACAAGGGAAAGAGCGACCCGCTATAGCGGATATTCGCCCGTCCCACCTGCTGCGCCCGATGCAAATGGCCGAGTGCGACATAGGCGGCCTCCGGCGGAAAGACATCGGCCGGCACGGCATGTTCGCCGCCGATCAGGATGCGCCGTTCGGCCCCTTCCGATTGAAGTCCGCCGGCAATATGCAGATGACCCGTCGCGAGGACCGGCAGCCCTTCGCAAGCGGCGAAGGCCGCTTCGAAAAGTTCGGCATAAAGCGAGGTCACGGCACGGACAATGGGCGAGACGCCCGTCTCGCTGCGCCCGAAGGGCGGCAGGCACGCGGCTGTCGGGTAAGAGACGGCCAGAACTTTTGCCGCAAGCTCGCCTTTTGCGTCGACGAGCGGGACAAGGTGGCGTGCTACATCGATGCGGCCCTCGTTTCGCGCAATATTGCCGACGACATGGACACCGAACCTCTCGAAAAGCGCACGCGGCGCTTCAAGCCGGCCGGCCGCGTCGTGATTGCCGGCCGTCATGACGGTCACCAGATTGGGGCGGACGTGCCGAACACGGCTGAGCAAATCGTAAAGCAGGCGCTGCGAATCGCCGGCCGGGTTCTGCGTGTCGAAAACGTCCCCAGCGATGATCAGCGCGTCGACGGCCTCTTCGGCAATGACTTGCACGAGTTGCGAAAAGACTGCGCGATGCTCGCTGTCGCGCGAAAAGCCGCGCAGTGTCTGGCCGATATGCCAATCCGCCGTATGGATGATCTTCAACATATACCCTGACCGGGAGGTCTCATGTCACCATCTTTTCGCCCGCTCCCGCCGGGTCAAGCCTAGAACCGCCGATATCCGGGGACAGAGCAGATTTGCTGTTGCCGCACGACACGTGATTGCGCCCTGCGCCGATCGTCAGGTCAGGGATAAAGCGGCAAATTCCTGAGCGGTGATGTGGCCGGAAAACCGCCCGCATTCAGCGGCGCAGGAATTAATTTGACAATTATTATAGATCTTATGTACTATGCCCCGTATTGTCTCCGTGCCGTGAAGTCCGAGCGCTTGAGACGAGCGCTTGAGACATGCACGGGGCAAAGGATTGCGCATGACTGACGCCTATGTAGTCGAAGTTTTTGGCCGCACGGCCGGCATCGTCGTCCGCGATTCGATGGCGGAGACGTTTTGTTTTTTTGCGGCGACACAGGCTTTCAGTTCGCTTGAAGGCCGACAATTCCGCGAACCCCATGCCGCCGAACATGCCGCCCGCCAAATGCTGGCCCAACCCAAGCGTCCCTCACGACGCGAGAACAAGGAATAGCGCCCATGTCCTCCACACCGCAAAAGCCTGAAACACTCGCGCTGCACGCCGGCTGGCGTGCCGATCCGACGACTGGCTCGGTCGCCGTACCTATTCACCAAACCACCTCTTTTCAATTCACCGGCACCGAACACGCCGAAAATCTCTTCGCCCTGAAGGAACTCGGTTTCATTTACACGCGCATCGGCAATCCGACGAACGATGTGCTCGAACAGCGTATTGCGGCGCTCGAGGGCGGGGTCGCAGCCTTAGCCGTCGCCTCGGGTCAAGCGGCTTCGGCTTTCTCGGTGCAGAACATCGCGAGCGCCGGCGACAATGTCGTATCTTCCACCGACCTCTACGGCGGCACTTGGAATCTGTTTGCCAACACGCTGAAGACGCAAGGCATCGAAGTCCGTTTCGTCGATCCCGCCGATCCGGAGAATTTTCGCCGCGCCACCGACGACAGGACCCGCGCCTATTATGCCGAGACGCTTCCCAATCCGAAGCTCATCGTCTTTCCGATTGCCGAAGTCGCCGCGATCGGGCGCGAATATGGCATTCCGCTCATTGTCGACAATACGGCCGCGCCGCTGCTTGCGCGCCCATTTGACCATGGCGCCGCGATCGTCGTCTATTCGACGACGAAATATATCGGCGGGCATGGCAATTCGATCGGCGGTGTCATCGTCGACGGCGGCAATTTCGACTGGGAAAAATTCCCACAGCGCCAACCAGCGCTGAACACGCCGGACCCGAGCTATCACGGCGCGGTGTGGACACAAGCCGTCAAGCCGCTCGGTCCTATCGCCTATATCATCAAGGCGCGGGTGACGCTCTTGCGTGATCTCGGCGCGGCGCCCTCTCCGTTCAATTCTTTCCTGACGCTGCAGGGACTCGAGACACTCCCTCTACGGATCGAACGGCATGTCGAAAATGCCAATGCGGTGGCAGCCTTTCTCAAAAAAAGGCCGGAGGTGATCAAAGTCATCCATCCCTCGCTACAGACCGGCGAAGCGCGCCAACGCGCCGACAAATACCTGAACGGAAAATACGGCGGCCTCGTCGGCTTCGAACTTGCCGGAGGCCGCGAAGCCGGGCGCCGCTTCATCGACGGATTGCAGCTCTTCTATCATGTCGCCAATATCGGCGATGCCCGCAGCCTCGCCATTCATCCCGCGACGACCACGCATTCGCAGCTTTCCGTCGAAGACCAGCTCGCCACCGGCGTCTCGGACGGCTATGTCCGCCTGTCGGTCGGGATCGAACATATCGACGATATCATCGCCGATCTCGAGCGGGGTCTGGCGGCGGCGGGCGGCCTCGCCGCAGCGGCCTAGAAGTTCATTCAAAAGCATCGCTATCGCCCGTGCAAACCAGCTCTGCCTGATTTGCACTTTTTTAGGTTGAAGTCGGCGACAGCCGAAATCAGTGTCAGTCGCCACAAAGCACGAGGGCTTCAAGCGTTAGTTTTTTCAGCAAGATGCACGAGCGGCCTTTCTACTCGGGCGTGTCTGTTTTGCGCGCTTCGACCAATGGCGCGAACAGGCTGAGCTCGGCGAGTTTTTTCGCAACAAATATCGACCCCTCCGTCGTCAAATGACTCTTGTCGAATTGCAGCGGGACCGTCGCAGACGCATAGACGATGCAACGGTCGGCAGGGCAGAGAAGATCGACCAGCGAGACGTAATGCGCTTGGTCGATGGCGACTTTGAACAGATTGTCGACATGGGGCGGGTCGTCTGCTTGGTTCTTGAAGATCAGGTCCGGACGATTTTTGGCAAGGCTGCGGCCGATGAGATCAGGCAAAGCGACCTCATGTTTCGGAATGTTCCCCAGAACGATCACGTGCGGCGCAAATCGCTCCGCGTAAGCGAGCGTGGTTTGCAGCGGCGTTGCATCTACGTCGTTCCATGCGGCTGCAAAAATCACGCCGTCGAGTTTGGCCGAAGGCAGAAAATCGACGAGCACCTCATGCATCAGATCGACGCAATATTTTGCGCCATGCGTCGCCAGCAACGGCTTGCAGCCGGAAGCCGTCGCCTGCATGATATTGACATCCGAAAAGACCTTCGACAGGCCGACCCAAATATGCGCGGCGTGGCTATCGCCGATTAAGAGATAGTTCGGCTGCGTCGCAGATTTCCGCAGACAATTGGCGCGGTCGAAATAATTCACGCTGCCGTATTTCGACGTGATGAAACAGCTGCCCTCGCGGAAGTCGCGCCGATCGAGATAGTCATAGTAGGATGTAATTGTCTGGACATCGGCCGGAAAACGCCCCGGCAGGCCGCGGGCGAAGATAATGGCGCTCGCCGAGGCCAACAAGATGATGAGACCGGTCATCAAGATCAGTACGGCATGCCGTCTCACCGGCGACGTCGCGTCGCGAAACGGTGTCTCTACAAATTTCCAGGAGACAATGGACAGCACCAGCAGCAAGCCGCCGCCGATCAGGAGAACCGTTGGAGTCGCAGGCAGATCCGCGTAGCGGGCAAAGACAACCAGCGGCCAGTGCCAGAGATAGAGCGAATAAGAAATCAGGCCGCAGAAGGCGAGCGGATAGATGCCGAGCAGGCGGCTGACGAAGGTTCGGGTCTGGCCACCGGCATAGATCAAAGCCGCCGTCGCGAGACAGGGAACGGCGGTGATAAGGCCTGGATGCGCGTTCGCCTCGGAAAACCACACCATGGATGCCAACAGCAGCGCAAGCGCGACGCAGCTGGCGATTTCGGCGATCCAGCGGCGCTTGACGATTGGAATGCCGGCCTCTGCGACCAGACTGCCGATCAAGAACTCCCATAGGCGCGGCGGCATCATAAAGAAGGTCTCGGCGGGAAACAGGCTTTGCAAAACGATGCAAAACACCAGCCCGACGGCGAATAGAAAGACAAGAGTCACGCGGCGCGTGCGTCCGGAAAGCACGCAAAGTCCAAAAGAGATCAGCGGGGCGATCAAATAGAACTGCTCTTCGACGCCGAGGCTCCAGCTGTGCAACAGCGGCTTGGTGATGGCTTCATGATCGAAATAGCCGGTTTGCATGGCAAACAGGATGTTGGAGGCACCCAAAGCGGCGGCAATCACACTGCGCGCCAAACCGTCGAGGTCGCCCGGCATCAACATGACGGCGCCGGCCGCAAGACTGACCGCGGCGACGAGATAGAGCGCCGGAAAGGTTCTGCGAAGCCGCCGGCCATAGAAGCCGAAGAGGGCAAAGTTCTGTGCCTGCAAGCGCTGTGCGACTTGCTGGTGAACCAGATAGCCGGAGATCACGAAGAACACGTCGACGCCAAGAAAACCGCCGCTGACGGAGTCGACGCCTGCATGCATGAGGATCACCGCAAGGACGGCAATCGCGCGCAGGCCGTCGATATCCGTGCGATAGGAACTTCGTGTCGCCTGAGATCGCCGGCGCCCAATAAACCGGGTGAAGACCGACGCGCTTTGACCGGCCGCAGGGCGAACCCCTGCGTCAAGTTCTGAGACTGCCGGCGATGCGGCGTCATGGCGCTGCAAAGGCAAGAGCCGAGACCGGAAGAGCAAACTCAGCGCATGAGCGCGCGTCGACCGCATCTGCCCGTCGCCCACCTCGGTCAATAGTTTTTCCCTGCGCTTTGCAACCAGCCCTCGGCAAAGGTTAAGGGAATCGCGGCCTTCGTGCAATTCAACCGAGGTGTGAGAGCCGGCCTTGCCAGGATCTTACAAGACCATTGAGAACACACTCTAATTCAATATGTTGGAATATGTCCCGGAAAAGGCGCCGGAGCTTTCCGGGACTATATTAGCGCCAATCGATGCCGGCGAGATCGGCGGTCTTCTCCCAGAGTTGCTGCGCCAGTTTGTCGTCGCGCGCAGTTTTCGTCGGCAGAGCCGGCCGCGACTTGGCGAAATATTCGCCACTCGTTTGCGCGACCGCGGGCGACGAGGCGAGATACACGATGGTTTCGGCGCCCTTTTCCGGCGAAATCGCGAAAAGCTTTGCAACGCGCACGACAGGCGCCAGCAAGCCGCCGGAGTCATCGCCAAAGCGCGAGGCAACGAAGCCCGGATGCAGACAATTCGCCGTCACGCCCGTGCCCTGCAGGCGCCTGGCGAGTTCGCGCGTGAACAGAATGTTGCAGAGCTTGGACCGGCCATAGGCCGCAAAGCCCATGAAATTCTTGGCGCTCTGCAGATCGTCAAGATCCAGTTTGGCGGCCTGATGAGCGTTGGAAGCTGTGTTGACGATGCGTGCCGGCACCGACCCCATCAAGCGCTCGCGCAGCAGCGCGGTCACGACGAAATAAGCCATATGGTTCGTAGCGAATGTATATTCGAGGCCGTCTTGGGTGACGCGGCGGGCGTTGAACAAAGCCCCGGCATTGTTGATCAGGACATCGATCCGCTCTTCGCTCGCCGCAATCTCAGCTGCCACCCTCTTCATCTCGGCGAGACGCGAGAGATCCGCATAATGAACTTTGTGGGAAAGGCCGGGTGCCGATTTATCGAGCCGAGCCAGGGTCGCCTCGCCACGGCCCTTGCTCCTCGCCACAAGAACGATACGGGCGCCCATAGCGGCGAGTTTTAGAGCGGCGACCTCACCTATGCCCGATGTGCCGCCGGTGATGACGATCGTCTTGCCTTGCATGAAGCGTCTCGCGAAAGTTGGTCGGGTCGATCGAGGTCGCGATCACCAATATCCCAGATCCGTGCCGCTTGCGAGGGCGGCTGGCGTCGCCCAATCGCTCGCAACGTTCGGCGGGGCAAACCGCCTCACGTCAATGCGGGGCCGGGACATCCTTTGCGATCAACTCTTGATCGTCTATCCTGGCGAAAAAATCTAGGGCGCGATCGGCGCCGGTTCGGGGGGACGCATGGGTTACAAGGAAGCAGCGCTCGCTACGCGCAGCGGTCCGGGAGAAATTTCGGCGCGCATCGACCGTCTGCCGGCGACGCGCACGATCTGGACCTACGTAGTCCTATTGAGTTTCGGCTTCTTCTTCGAGCTCTACGACTTGCTGTTTTCCGGCTATGTGGCGCCGGGTCTCGTCAAGGCCGGCATCCTGACGCCGACGACGCCGGGTCTTTTCGGCACGACGGGCATCGCGAGCTTCATCGCGGCGCTCTTCGCGGGCCTGTTCGTCGGAACGATCGCCTGCGGATTTTTGGCCGACAAATTCGGCCGGCGCGCGATCTTCACTTGGTCGCTTCTTTGGTACACTGCGGCCAATATTGTTCTCGCATTTCAAGATACAGCGCTCGGTCTCAATGTCTGGCGCTTTATCTCAGGCATCGGGATTGGTCTCGAAATGGTGACGATCGGGACCTATCTGTCCGAATTGGCGCCGAAGTATATGCGCGGCAAAGCTTTCGCATGCTGCCAGGCGATCGGCTTCTGCTGCGTGCCCTTCGTCGCCTTTCTCGCCTATATGCTCATTCCGGTCGCACCGCTCGGGTTGGACGGCTGGCGCTGGATCGTTCTGATCGGCGCGGACGCGGCGATCTTCATCTGGTTCATGCGCCGTGCCTTGCCGGAGAGTCCGCGCTGGCTCGCCCAGCAGGGACGCCTGGACGAAGCCGACCGCGTGCTCGCCGCTATCGAGGCCAGGGTCGAGGCCGAATATGGCCGTCCGCTGCCGCCGCCCGAGCCGCCGCAGCCGGTCGCTGCTTCGGGTGGATTCTTGGACCTGTGGGTCGCGCCCGTTCGCCAGCGCGTCATCCTGATGAGCATCTTCAACGTGTTCCAGACGGTCGGCTTCTACGGCTTCGCCAATTGGGTGCCGACGCTGCTGATCAAGCAAGGCGTCACCGTATCGACCAGCCTCGGCTATACGAGTCTCATCGCCATCGCCGCGCCGTTCGGCCCGCTTCTCGGCTTTGCGATCGGCGATCGCGTCGAGCGCAAAAGCATCATCGTTGCGGCCGCCGCCGGCATCCTCGTCTGCGGCCTCGCCTTCGCGCAAACGACGCAGGCAGCATTCGTCATCGCGATGGGCGTCGGCCTGACTCTGGCGAGCAACATCCTGTCCTATAGCCTCCACGCCTATCAGCAGGAGCTGTTTCCGACCGGCATTCGCGCGCGCGCCGCCGGCTTCGTCTATTCCTGGAGCCGGCTGTCGGCGATCTTCACCGCCTTCATCATCGCCCGCCTGCTCGACCAGTTCGGGGCCAATGGCGTTTTCGTGTTCATCGCCGGCGCGATGCTCATTGTGATGGCGACGATCGGCTTTTTTGGCCCGCGCACGAAAAACCTGTCGCTCGAGCAGATTTCGCACTAACGCCACATTAAGTTAGGCGCGCCACGAGGTGATCGCGCGCGTCAGCCTTTCGGCTTCTGCTTGCGGCAATATGCCGTCGAGGAACAATTGAGCCAGGCCATGCACGAGCCCCCAGGCGGCGATGGCGGCCAATTCCGGATCTTGCTGCACGCCCGCCCTGGTTTGTACGGCGCTTCGCAGCCAATTGAAGGCCTCATCCGCCGCGGCTTTCAATTCCGGATATTTTTCCCGGTTTGCCATCAACGGCCCGAACATCAGCCGGAACACGCCGCGCCGCGCCAGGGCGAAATCGACATAGGCCATTCCCATGGCGGATAAAGGGTTGGCCTCGTCGCGCGAAGCCTTGGCCAGCACCGCGCCGAATTCGCGGAATCCTTCGACTGCCACCGCGACAAGCAAGGATTCCTTGTCGGCGAAATGACGATATGTAGCAGTCGGCGAAACGCCGATGCGGCGCGCCGTCTCGCGCAGGCTGACAGCGCCGGGCCCCCCCTCGTCGAGCAAAGCCTTTGCGGCTGCGATCAAGGCTGGTCTGAGCTGGCCGTGGTGATAGGGCCGCTGTTTTGAAGTTGACATCGTAAACATTATGCCCTAGTTTACACTGTAAACATAGGGCCAAGTCAATGCCGGTCGGAAATTTCTTCGATCAATGAAGCGCATGGCGACGTGTCGCCCGAACGGCGGCGCACGTTGGTTGCTCGGCTCTGGTCGCATAGCTTCGGAGGATAGCCATGAAGACCTTCATCACCGTCAAATTCGCTCTTGCGCCATTCGTGGTGTTTTGGGCCTTGCTCGGCCTCTCAACACCCGGCGCGGCGCTCGCGGCAGGGCTTGTTCTATCGATGGCCGGCTCCGTTTGGCGTTTCCACAGGCGCGAAATCAAGAGCCTGGAGATCGGTGGTCTCGCCATCTTTGCGAGCCTTGGCCTTGCCTATGTGATCGCCCCTCAATTCGTCGGCGCCAATGCGCTGCCGCTCTCGTTTATTGGCCTGGGGTTGGTCGCTCTTGCAACCGTTGCGTGGCGCAAGCCCTGGACGGCGGATTATTCGCGCGCAGCTTTCGCGCAGGCCGCCGAGAGCCCAATCTTCCAAGCCGTCAACATGGCTTTGTCAGGCCTGTGGGGAGTGTTGTTCCTGCTCATTGCGGCGGCGCATATGCTGCATGCCGGCCCATGGATCACGACCGGCATCGTCGTCGCGGGCGCGCTGATCTCCATTTTCGGGCCGAAACTGCTCGTCCGCTTCGCGATAGGGCGGTATATCGCCTCGCTCGAAACTTATAGATGGCCGGCGCCTGAGCTCGGGGGCGCCAAGGGCGGCGCGGATTTCGACGTGGCTGTGGTTGGTGCCGGCATCGGCGGACTGACCGCCGCCGCTCTCCTCGCCGACGCAGGTCTGAAGGTCGTCGTCGCCGAGCATCATGTCGTGCCCGGCGGCTTCTGCCATACGTTCCTTCGCAAGGCGCAGCATCAGGGCGAGCCCTGCCTCTACCGGTTCGATGCAGGCCCGCATGACTTTTCCGGACTATGGCCCGGCGGCTCCGTCGCATCGGTCCTCGAACGTCTCGGCGTGGCGCAGCGGCTCGAATGGCTGCCCGTCGATCACACCTATCACTTGCCGGGTGCCACGCTAGACGTGCCGCGCGACTGGCACGACTATGTGCGCGAGCTCGGACGCCTGTTCCCAGAAAGCGCGGCGGGGTTCGAGACGCTTTTTGCCGACATCCGCGCCATCTACGACGGAATGCTTTCGACCGGCCGCGACAATGGCGGCATTCCCGGCGTGCCGACGAACGTCGACGCCATGCTGACCTATCCGCGCGACTATCCGCTCGCCTTTCATTGGCAAGACAAGCCGTTCGACGAGCTCGTCACGCAGCATATTCGCGATCCGAAAGCGCATAAGGTGGTCAATGCGTTGATCGGTTATATCAGCGACGGGTCCGAAGTGCTGACCTGCAGCCAGATGGTCCCAATATTCGGCTATTACTTCCACGGCGGCAGCTATCCGGCCGGCGGTTCCGGACGGCTCGCCGACGTCCTCGTCGAGGCGATCGAGGAACGTGGCGGCGAAGTACGTCTCAAAACTCGTGTCACCGCCATCGCGGTCGAAGATGGTCGCGCCGCCGGCCTCGTGCTCGCCGACGGCACGCACATCAAAGCCAAGGCCGTAGTCTCAAACGCCGACACGAAGCGCACCTTTCTCAAGCTTGTCGAGGCGCGACATCTGCCCGCGGATTTCCGTGCGCGCATCGCCGCGGCTGAGCCGGCCAACTCCGCCTTCATGGTCCATCTCGGCGTCGATTTCGTGCCGAATGTCAGGCCGGCGCTGCACGTATCGGGCGATCCTCGTGTCGGCGTCGAAACTCTGTCGCTGGTCGATCCGACCGCCGCACCGCCTGGACATTCGACCATCACGATCTTCAAGATGGTGCCGTATGCGGAGGCGCAGAGCTGGTTCCCGGCCGAGGGCAGCGACGACTGGAAAGAATGGCGCCGTTCCGCCGATTACGAGCACCGCAAGACCGCGTTAGGCGACCGCATGATCGCAGCAGCTGAAAGAGTCATTCCCGGCCTTTCGAGCCACATCGTCTATCGCACCGATGCGAGCCCGGTCACCTATGCCCGTTATGATTATGCGAGCGCTGGCGCGATCTACGGGATATCCAAGTCCGGCCGCCTCAACGGCCCGAAGAGCCCCGTGCCCGGGCTTGTCGTTGCCGGCAGCGCGACGCATGGCCCCGGCGTCGAAGCGGCCGTCATTTCGGGCGCATGCGCTGCCAATGCTCTGGTTCCCGGCCTTCTTGTACGAAAGGCCGCAACGCCGGCGCCGGAAACGGCGCGCGCTTCGCCGGCGAAAGTTGCCGCGTGACTTCTGCATGCGTGCTCATTGCCGCCCCCGCTCTCATCCGGCGAGGTCGGCTGCCCGAACGAAACGGAGCCCCGAATGTCAAGCACGGCGAATGCATCCGAAGAACGGCGCAAGGTCGGAATGCTTGTTCCGCCGCCGATCGTGTTATTTGCGCTGATTGCGGTGTGCATCACCGCTCAGGCCTTTTGGCTCGGCGGAGTGACGTATTCGACGCCGCGTTGCGTCCTTGCGGCCCTGATGCTGGCCGCTTCCGTTGCGCTGTTTGCCTACAGCGGCAGTCTATTCAGGAAGGCCGGCACGCCATTTCGGCCGACCTCACCTGCGACGACCATTGTCAGAGATGGGCCATACCGCATCAGCCGAAACCCGATGTATCTCGGCATGGCTGGTGTGCTTGCGGGTCTCGGCGTGCTGTTCGGCAGCACCTTGTTTGGCGCTGCCCTGATCGTTTTCCTGATCGTCGTCCATTTCGGTGTCGTGCTTCCCGAAGAACGCTATCTCGACTCCCTGCACGGTGAGACATATCGGCAATACAAGCGGCAAGTTCGGCGATGGTTGTGAAGACAGCGAAACGGCGGGCGATCGCGGCCGGTGTGCGCAGCGACAAGCGACTCATCGTCATCCCCTTCATGATGAAGGTGATTTAGTTAAGGCGACCCGCGACATTCAATCAGTCATGTAGCAACGAGCCTGGCGCGGCTTTGCTCCATAGTTACTACAACGCGTCATGCCCGTCCCCGGACTTGATCCGGGGATTTGTCACGGGCATCCACGCCAAGCCGTTGCTTCTACGTTGGAAAATATGCTGCAACGTCACCGCGTGGACAGCCGTGGGACGAGCCCGGCCATGACAACTCAATGTTAGGCGCTTAACCTGGAATCGACCCGCAAACTCTTGGTGGTCGCATCGACTGCGCGCCACGTTGCATCAAATAGGTCTCGAGGTCGCGTCCGGGTTCGTCGGAAAAACTGATGTTGGCGACCGCCACATGCTGCATGCGATCCAGCCTGAAGTGGCGGAAGTCGTCGCGATCGGGACACCAGGCGATGAGCAGCCAACCGTTCGAAAAGGCAGTGAGCGCCAAAGGCCGAACGCAGCGCTGAGTGAGAGCCTGCAGGGCATCGCAATAAGCGAAGCTGACCATTCTTCGCGCGCGTAAGGCTGCTCGCAGCATCGAAGCGAAAGCCGGCGCGCGGTGCTCCGGCATCTGCCGCGCACGCAGACGCCGCTTGGACGGTGGTGGCGTCGGCTCTCCCGCCCAGGCCGCATCGATTTTCGCGCGTGCCCCGCGGGCAGCCGCGGCAAGATCGGCGTCGCCGACCTGTTCCACATAGGCGAGGCCGAGAGCCAAAGCTTCGAGCTGATCATGGTCGAAGACGAGCGGCGGAAGATCGATCGCGCCGCGCAGCATGTAACCGACGCCGGCCTGCCCCTCGATCGGCAGTCCCTGCGCCTGCAAGACAGCGATGTCGCGGTAGATCGTACGCACCGATGTCTCCATCGCCTCCGCCAGGTCCTCGGCTCGCGTCAGCGGTCTGGCCTTCAGGCGGGCGACAAGGTCGAGCAGGCGGTCGGCACGGCGCATGCGATCTCTCCTGACATGATGCTGGCAGGAGCGCAGGTCTATGACAAGCTGCAAAAGACCCCATTGGAGAAGGCCAGATGATCGCGACCGCTCTCGACGCCATTCCTATACCGCCGTGCTCAAAGCTGCTGGGCTGGAGGCCGCTCGATGCGCGGCCGGACGCGGGCTGGATCCGCATCGGCTTCGACGCCAAGCCGGAGTTCTGCAACCCCGCCGGATATATTCAGGGCGGCATCCTGTCGGCCATGCTCGACGACACGATGGGACCCGCCGTGTTCGTCATGACTAAGGGCCGGCTCTATACGGCAACGATCAGCATGAGCATCAGCTTCCTTGCTGGAGCCGAGGTCGGGCCGATCGTGGGCGAGGCGAACGTCGTGCAGCTTGGCAAGACCGTCGCCTTCATCGAAGGCAAGCTCATGGACGAGACTGGGCGCATCTTGGCGATTGCCACTGCGAACGCGCGGCTCGTAGAGGCAGCGAAGGCGATTGTGTGAAGCCTGTTTACATAGGGAAACGGAACTCGCTGGACCAAGGGATTTAGTAAAGTGTCACTGGAATTCCCCGTAATTCCGTAATCTCTGGAAGGCATGTCCGCACGCGGGGCATGCCCTCGCCCGCTCAGGGTGGTCGGCCGTCGTTGCGGCAGACGTGGCCAGCACCCTGGCTTGGACTGAAGGGCTTCCGCTCATGGCCATGGCGGTCAATGCAACCCCAGCGGCCGCCCTCATACCAAGAATGCTCGCCGTGTGAGGTGAGCTTGCAGTCGATGCACACCTCCGCCCAGCCATGTTCAAATGGCAAGGCTCCATCGTATCGAGGTGGGATGATCAAAGCCAGATTGCGGTTGATGAAGCCGATTTTGTGGCCGACAGGAGACCTTGCGAGGCCGTCGGCGAATGGTTCTGCCCAGTTGTCCATTGCCATGACGGGAGCCAACCGGCCGTCCCGGCTGACGTAGTACCAACCACCACCAATGTTGACGCTTGCAAGGCCGTACCGGTCAAAGTCCAGCGCGAGACGATGCTCGCGCTTCAGGTAGGTATGTCCGGCCGCGTCCGACCATGCGCAGTGCTCAAATTGAAGGACATCGCCCTTGGCCTTTGGAGAATAGGCGCAACTGTAGTCGGTAGTGGTCGCCTGGCTCGCCTCGGGCCACGCAGGTGCGGCCAACATGACCCAGACTGCGAACGCGCAGACCAGCGCCGTTCTATTGGCGACCATCACCGTCATATCTTTCACAACAGAGGGCCTAGCAGGAGACGTCCATAACCGTTTCCGCAACAAGCTCTCCCCCCTCAAAATGCCTCGTCGGGGAACTCCATCCTCGTCTTGCCGCCGGCAAGAATCGCCGACAGAAGTGCGCCGGTCTGCGGCAGGATGCGCTCGGCGAAGAACAGGCCGGTTGCGAGCTTGGCCTGATAGAAATGATCGGAATCGGCTTCGGTACCGGCCTTGGCGAGCGCGATCTCGGCGATGCGCGCCCACATGAAGGCCAGCGCGACGAGGCCGAAGAGGCGCAGATAATCGCTTGCCGCGGCGCCCGCCTCATCAGGCTTGGAGAGGCCCTTTTGCGCGATGAAGGCGGTTGCCTGCTGCAGCCGCGCGAAAGCTTTGGCGAGCGGCTGCACATAGGCCGCGAGCTTCGGATCTTTTCCCTTGGCCTCGATGAAGCCGCTGACCGGATGGAAGAAGCTGCGCAGCAGACGGCCATAATTCGCCGGCAATTTGCGGCCGACGAGATCCAGTGCCTGAATGCCATTGGTGCCTTCATAGAGCTGGCCGATGCGCGCATCGCGGACCAGTTGCTCCATGCCGTGTTCGCGAACATAGCCATGGCCGCCATAGATCTGGACGCCGATATTGCTGGTCTCCGAGCCGAGATCCGTGAACAAGGATTTGACGACCGGCGTCAACAAAGCGACGAAATCATCCGCCGCCTGGCGAACGGCCGGGTCCGGACTGCGGTCGGCAAGATCGAGTTCACGCGCCACCCAGCCGCCCAAAGCGCGGCATCCTTCGACGCTCGCCCGCATGGTCAGAAGCATGCGCCGCACATCGGGGTGGACGGTGAGAGGGTCTGCCGGCCTGTCGGGATATTTGGTTCCGGACAGGGCGCGGCCTTGCAGCCGATCGCGGGCATAGGTAACAGCCCCCTGATAAGCGGCTTCGGCGAGGCCGAGACCCTGAATGCCGACGCCCATGCGTGCGTCATTCATCATGGTGAACATGGCCCGCAGGCCCTTGTGCGGCTCGCCAACCAGGAAACCCTTGGAATCGTCGAAATTCAGCACGCAGGTGGACGAGGCCTTGATGCCCATCTTGTGTTCGATCGAGCCGCAGGCCACGCCATTGCGCGGCCCCAACGCGCCGCCGTCCTTGACAAGCAATTTCGGCACGAGGAACAAGCTGATTCCCTTCACCCCCTTCGGCGCATCGGGCAGACGCGCCAGCACGAGATGAATGATGTTTTCGGCAAGATCATGCTCGCCGGCCGAGATGAACATCTTCGTCCCCGTGATGCGATAGCTGCCGTCATCGGCTGGCACGGCTTTGGTGCGCACGAGGCCGAGATCGGTTCCGCATTGCGGCTCGGTCAGGCACATCGTGCCGGTCCAAGTGCCGTCGACCAGTTTCGGCAGATACGTGTTCTTGAGATCCGCAGAGCCATGCAGATGAATGGCATGATAGGCGCCTTTGCTGAGGCCCGGATACATGGAAAACGACATGTTGGCGGCGCACATCATTTCCTGAAACAAGACGCCCACCGATCTCGGAACATCCTGTCCGCCATACACCGGATCGCTGCCGAGGCTGGTCCAACCGCCTTCGCAGAAGCGCCGATAGGCGTCCTTGAACCCTTTCGGCGTATAGACGACGCCATTCTCGAACGTGCAGCCTTCCTCATCGCCGCTGCGATTGAGTGGATGAATGACCTCCTCGCAGAATTGCGCCGCCGCTTCGAGCGTCGGATCGATGATGTCGGGGGTCATTTCCTCGAGGCCGGGCAATTTGGTGATTTCATTGCCGCCATTGAGTTCGTAAAGCACAAAGCGCATGTCGCGCAGCGGGGCATGATAAGCGGGCATGGTGATCCTCGATTCTGAATTCCCTAGTGGCTTGATCCCTCAGCCGTTCACTTTGAGATGCGACGGCTGCTCTCGAACATTTTGACGATTGGCAAAAGTGAAGCGTCCCAGCTTGGCCCGCGAACCCTCTCCCGGTGGGAGAGGGCGGCTGCACGCAGGCAAGTTTACGCAGCCTGCGTAAAC
>JBKQHN010000190.1:0-28620 GCA_052148755.1 Beijerinckiaceae bacterium
GTTTACGCAGCCTGCGTAAACTTGCCTGCGGGCGGCACCCTCTCCCACAGGGAGAGGGTTTGCAGCTGCTGTGAGATGGATGTTGCCTGAGTGACGCGCAGCCGCGAGTACGAGGCCGGCCGGCTCACCAGGCGTCTTCGCGCCGGACCCAGCCAGCCGCCGTCTTGACATAGCCGCGCTTGACGGCGGCCCAGGCGATGCGATGCGCGGCTTCCTCTTGCCGGCCCTCGCCGGCATGCGCCGCATAGGCATGATTGAAGGCTTCACGAAAAATATCCTGCGCATGGGCAGGCAGGATCTGGCGAAGATTGTCGGGCAGATCGGCATTGCTGCGGTAAGGCATGAGACCCTCCCTCCGCAGCCGAGTTGAGCCGCGTCGTGGGAATTTGCCTTGATCGACGTCAATCCCGAGCGGCGCCGGCGCCTCACCCCACGCTGGCGCCGATGACAACCACTTTCGTGCCGATCGGGGTGCGCGCATAAAGATCTATGGCATCCTGGTTGACCATCCGGATGCAGCCCGACGACACACTCTTGCCGATCGAATGCGGCTCCAGCGTGCCATGGATGCGAAACAACGTGTCTTTATCGCCTTGCCAGAGGTACATGGCGCGGGCGCCGAGCGGATTACGCGGGCCGCCGGGCATGCCGATGCCGCTCTGCAGCTCGGCGAGCGTCTTTCTCAGCTCCGGCTGCCGTTCGATCATTTCTTTGGGCGGGTACCAGTCCGGCCATTCCTGTTTGCTTTTGATTGTGGCGTTGCCGGACCAGCCAAAACCCTCGCGGCCGACGCCGACGCCGTAGCGGATAGCGCGGCCGCCATCCTGCACGAAATAAAGATAATGATGGGCCGGATCGACGACGATGGTTCCAGCCGGCTCCCGCGTCGCGTAATCGACAGCCTTGCGCACGAAGGCCGAATCTATGTCGGTCGGTTTGAGACCGTGCACCGGAAAGGGCTCACTGGTTACTGGACCATACATGGCCAAGAAATTCCCCGGCGGCTCGGCAGCCGGCTGTGGCGGCGGCAGCGAGGCTTCCACAGTCGGACTGGGGTTGGTGCTCTCACAGCCCGCGAGAGCTAAAGCTGCACTGGCGGCGGCACCGGCCATCAGGGCGCGTCGATGTAAAATGAGCATGGACAAAACTTCTCTTCAGCCGGACTGACGTTGCATGAAGGCTAAAGCAAAACTTCCGCTTGCGGAATTGGTTTCAGGACACGCCGTTTGTTTTTCTTCCACATAGGCCGGCTGCGGGCGCGGACCGCCAGATCCGCAAAACGGAGAATTCGAACGGGCGACGTGGAAGCGCGCGTCGAAGCGAACGCGGCTCTTGCAGCCGCTGTCGCCAGCCAAAAAACGCTCTGAGGAAAAAATCCAGAATTTTCTCTTGCATTGATCCAGTTTTGATATATCTTATAGTTAGATATATCGTGATACGGTGTGTCTGAACCCAATAAAGGAGAAACTTATGCGTTTTCATAAACAATGCCATCGCGCGCCGCTCGAAGGCGGCGGCGGATCGGAAAATTTCAGGTCCCGCCGGCGCTTCGGCCGCGAGCGCGGGCCGGGCGGCCGTGTCTTCGAACAAGGCGACCTGCGTTATGTGATTCTCAAGCTGATCAGCGAAAAACCATCGCACGGCTATGAGATCATCAAGGCCATCGAGGATCGGCTGGGCGGCGCCTATTCGCCGAGCCCGGGTGTGATCTACCCGACCCTGACCCTGTTGGAAGAGACGGGTCTCATCGCGGCGAGCCAAAGCGAAGGCCCGCGCAAACTCTTCGAGATCACGCCGGAAGGCCGCGCCGCCCTGGAGCACGACAAGCCGACGGTCGAGGCGATCTTCGCTCGAATGGAAGAGGTCAATACGCGGCTTGGCGGCGGCCCCTCGCCACAAATGATCCGCGCCTACGAAAACCTGAAGACCGCATTGCGATTGCGGGTCCGCAGCGGCCCTTTGAGCCCGGCGCAGATCAACGCGATCGCCAATCTTCTCGACGAGGCGGCAAAGACGGTCGAGAAGATCTGAGGGATAGGCGGCGACTGAGCCCGCTCAACCGACCGCGCTCTCCTTCGCCCGCACCGCGCGCTTGCGATCGTTCGGATCGAGCAGCAGCTGGCGCAGGCGGATCGATTTGGGCGTCACTTCGACGAGTTCGGCGTCTTCGATATAGGCGAGCGCCTTTTCCAGCGTCATCTGGATCGGCGGCGTCAG
The DNA here is from genome assembly GCA_052148755.1 of Beijerinckiaceae bacterium. Taxonomy (GTDB): domain Bacteria; phylum Pseudomonadota; class Alphaproteobacteria; order Rhizobiales; family Beijerinckiaceae; genus Methylovirgula. Next base: position 2,218 of record JBKQHN010000190.1, read on the forward strand.
CCGCACCGCCTCGTCCTTGCCGGCAGCCCGAATATTGGTCAGCTGCTTGCCCTTCAGGACATTGATCTCGAGATCATTGTCGCGCGTGTGTTCGCCGACGATCATGCCGCGATAGACCTTGCAGCCCGGCTCGATCATCATCGGGCCGCGGTCTTCGAGCTTCCACATCGCATAGGCGACCGACTCGCCCTGATCATTGGAGATGAGCACGCCGTTGCGGCGGCCCGTGATCTCGCCCCGCCAAGTCACATAGTCATTGGAGAGGAGCTCATCACAGACTTGCTCGAGGCTATGGCAAAAATTCCGGCAGTCATCTAAAAATTATATACAAGCTTTAATTGCTTTTTGCGCGCTGTACTATTCAAAAAATGTCAGTTGTGGGGAGGTCTCCATGGGCGAAGGCGGGTTCATCAAATTGGTCAATCACACCAACTATAATTGGAAACGCGAGGAAAATCAGCCGCGTTATCAGATGGAGTCTTGGGACTTTCCAAAGGTGATCCAGGCGCATGACGAAAAACGGGTTTACGTAGAATGGACTGAAACCATCGGCAAAGTATCGGGCGATGATTCCGGAACCGTTACATATAAGCTCGAAGGGACGGATTATTCATTTGAGATTCAGGCCCGCGTCAAAGCCGGCAGCTACCGGCTCGGCATCTATTTTTCCAATCTTTCGACCAAGAGTCACGCATTGCGAAGCAGCCAGGATCTTGGGTGGAAACATGACGGGACGGTTCAATTCGCCCTTGAAGGCGATGTCGGCAACGCCGTGGGAAGCGCTCGGGCGATGGGATGGATGCATGAGAACTTATCCCTCCTCGGAAACAGACCGCTTCGGCACTTTTGTATGCCCGGCTCGCACGATTCGGGAATGAATGAAGTCAATAGCGGCACTCTGATGGGAGCCGAGGAAAACACGATCACCCAAACTCAAAATATTCTCGGGCAATTGAAATGCGGCGCCCGCTATTTCGACATCCGCCCGGTCATCAGCGGCGGCCGATTTCTGACCGGCCACTACAGCGACATAAACGGGTATGTTTTCAAGACCACGCAAGGATGCAACGGACAATCGATCGCATCGATCATAGAAAACATAAACTCATTCCTTGCAACGTCGAGCGAGCTTGTCATCTTAAATCTCTCGCATGATTTCGATACGGATATCCGCGAAAACGGCGGGTTCTATCCGCCGTTCAACAAGGCCAAATGGGAAAGGCTGTTTGTCGAGCTTGAGGGCCTCAAGCATCGCTTCGTCGCGCCGCCGGGAACCGCCGATTTAACCAAGCTCACCCTCAACGATTATATCGGCAACGGCAAGCCGGCCGTTGTGATCATCGTCGATCCATCCGAAAAAGCTCTGTCGATGAACGGATATGTCCAAAAGGGCATTTATCCGATGAAGATGTTCCCCGTCATCGATCAATTCAGCGGAAAGAATGAAATCGAGGGAATGGCCCGAGATCAAATAGAGAAGCTTGATAAATACAGAAAAAATCCAAATGACAATTATTTCCTAATTTCATGGACGCTGACGCAGGGTACCGTTCAGGGCATAATGACCGGCGTTGTCGATGCCGTTAGCAAAAAAATTGGCTTTGAATACACCAAAAATGTCACGAAGCCGGTCATAAAACTCTTTGATGCCACGATAGGAGCAATGTTCAATCGGTCCAAACCCGGGTCGACAGCATTATTGGGCATCCTCGACTTGACCACGCAAGCAAACGAAGCAATCGCGACACGTCTGCTGCGGCAATGCACGAGCCAAATCTTTCCGAATATTCTTTATATCGACAATGTCGCTTCTCCCGACATTGCCGATCACGTCATGGAGATTAATCGGCGCGCTCTGCGCCCTTAGCCATGCGGCCGATTGATCGCTCGGCGCGCAGGCCGTGCAACCGAGAGCAGATCGCTGCGATCCTTGATGAGGCGGCTAAAAGGGTGGAGAGCAAATAGGCGCGAATTTTAGGATGCGGACCAAAGGCCCGCATCGCCTGTGTCTCATCCTCGATTTGAGTAACGCGGTATCCCTTACGCCGCGCTCTCCTTGGCGCGTACGGCGCGCTTGCGATCGTTCGGATCGAGCAGCAGCTTGCGCAGGCGGATCGATTTGGGCGTCACTTCGACGAGTTCGGCGTCTTCGATATAGGCGAGCGCCTTTTCCAGCGTCATCTGGATCGGCGGCGTCAGCCGCACCGCCTCGTCCTTGGAATGGGTACGGATATTTGTGAGCTGCTTGCCCTTCAGGACATTGATCTCGAGATCATTGTCGCGCGTGTGCTCGCCGACGATCATGCCGCGATAGACCTTCCAGCCCGGCTCGATCATCATCGGGCCGCGGTCTTCGAGCTTCCACATCGCATAGGCGACCGACTCGCCCTGATCATTGGAGATGAGCACGCCGTTGCGGCGGCCGGAAATCTCGCCCTTCCATGGCGCATATTCATGGAAGAGGCGGTTCATGACGGCGGTGCCGCGCGTATCGGTCATCAGCTCGCCTTGATAGCCGATGAGGCCGCGCGTCGGCGCGTGGAAGACAAGCCGCAGGCGATCGCCGCCGGAGGGCCGCATTTCGATCATGTCGGCCTTGCGTTCGGACATTTTCTGCACGACGACGCCGGAAAACTCCTCGTCGACGTCGATGACGACTTCCTCGATCGGCTCGAGGATTTCGCCGCTCTCTTCGTCCTTCTTGAAGACGACTTTCGGCCGCGACACGCCGAGCTCGAAGCCTTCGCGCCGCATGGTCTCGATGAGGATTGCGAGCTGCAGTTCGCCACGCCCCGACACGACGTAGGCATCCGAGCCCGGAGCCTCCTCGACGCGCAAGGCGACATTGCCTTGCGCCTCTTTGAACAGGCGCTCACGGATCACCCGGCTCGTCACCTTGTCGCCTTCCGTCCCCGCAAACGGCGAATCATTGACAAGAAACGTCATCGAAAGCGTCGGCGGATCGATCGGCTGGGCCTGCAGAGGCTCGACGACTTCCGGCGCGCAAAGCGTATCGGCGACGTTGAATTTTTCCAGTCCGGCAATCGCCACTATGTCGCCGGCTTCCGCCTCCTCGATCGGCGCCCGTTCGATGCCGCGGAAGGCCAGGATCTTCGAAACGCGGCCTTGTTCCACCACATTGCCCTTGCGGTCGAGCACTTTCACCGCCTGGTTGGGCTTGATCGATCCGGCGAAGACGCGGCCGGTTATAATCCGCCCGAGATACGGATTGGCCTCGAGCAGAGTGCCGAGCATGCGGAAACCGCCGTCTTCGATGCGCGGCGCCGGGACGTGCCGAATGACGAGATCAAAGAGCGGCGCCATGTTGTCCTTCGGACCCTCCGGGCTCTCCGCCATCCAGCCTTGTTTCGCCGAGCCGTAAAGGATCGGAAAGTCGAGCTGTTCATCGGTGGCGTCGAGTGCGGCGAAGAGATCGAACACCTCGTTGACGACTTCGCTGACGCGCGCGTCGGGCTTGTCGACTTTGTTGATCGCAACGATCGGCCGCAAGCCGATCTTCAGGGCCTTGCCGACCACGAATTTCGTCTGCGGCATCGGACCTTCCGAAGCATCGACGAGAACGATCGCGCCATCGACCATCGAGAGGATGCGCTCGACCTCGCCGCCGAAATCGGCGTGGCCGGGGGTATCGACGATATTGATGCGATAGTCTTTCCAGGCAACCGAGGTTGCCTTGGCCATGATCGTGATGCCGCGCTCTTTTTCGAGATCATTCGAGTCCATGACGCGCTCCACGACGCGTTGATTCTCGCGGAAGGCGCCGGATTGCTGCAAGAGCCGGTCGACGAGAGTCGTCTTGCCGTGGTCGACATGAGCGATGATGGCGATGTTGCGCAGTTTCATAAAATTCGTCATCCCAAGTTCGGCCGAGTGACGGCCGATAAAACTAGGTAACCGGTAAATGTGGGGTCAACGCCGAACGCCGCCGCCCCGAATTGAGGCGCGGTGGACGCTAACGCAAACGATCCCCTGGTTTTCCAAAAGCAACTAACGGGCAAACCCTTCGTCGCCTTTGCGCCGGCGACAACAGACCAGCACCGCCTTCGATTGCGGCCTCCAGCCTATATGGTATGTCTCCTTCGCAATTGCAGCATTCCATATACGAAACCGGATGATTTGGAAACAGCCGCGAGGTCCGGTGCGACTCCCGAATCTGAGGGCGTTTCCGGCGACTGGCAGGGGCTGCATTCTCAAATTCTGTGTTTTTACCGACGCAAAAGTTCCGCTGGTGGGTCGCGAACCAGGCAATAGGGCATTTTCAGGCGAAGCAGAGACCGGATCGATTCAAGAATCATGATGCCGGACGAACCCCATTTAATTTGCCGGAAATGCATGTCAATTGTTTGAATGAGAGCGGTTTCGAAATGGTTCAACTACCCGCCCAACCCGGAGCGGGCTGAGCACTGGGCCGAAAAAGGCGGAAAAAGCCGAACAATGGACCAACTCACGCTTTTCGGCCTGGTGGCCGTGGCCGCAATGCTGATCACTTATGCTTTCGAACAGCAAAGTCCTTGGTTCATCCTCGCCTTCGCCTTTTCCTGCGGGCTCGGTTCGGCCTATGGATTCTTGCAGGGGGCTTGGCCTTTCGGCCTCATCGAGGCGATTTGGGCTTTCGTCGCGCTGCGGCGATGGTGGCTGAAGCGCAGTTAGCAGCTGGAAACCCTTGTCATGATCGATCATGTGTCGGTGCCCGTACGCGACTTGGCGGCAGCCACGGCGTTTTACCAGGCGGTCTTCGCGCCGCTCGGCATCGTCAAGCTCGTCACGCGCGAGCGGACCGTCGGGTTCGGCAAGCGCTATCCCGAGTTCTGGCTGAATCTCCGAGACGACATCCCACGAACGATCAATCCCGGCGGCCATATTTGTCTTCGGGCACCGACCGAAGCAGCCGTTCGCGCCTTTTACGCCGCCGCGCTCGAAAATGGCGGGCTCGACGAAGGTGCACCCGGACAACGCGCGGCGGCGATGACGACCTATTTTGGCGCGTTCATCCTCGATCTCGACGGCAACAAGCTGGAAGCTGTCAGCTTTCCGAGACCTGACGAAGGTTGAGTCCAGACTCCACTTGAGCCGGCCCTTTGGCGGCGTCCGGAAATAGATGAATCGATCGCGCGCGTTCTTCTCCCGCAAGCGGGAGAAGAACGCCTTGGACAATCCAGTGAGGCCGCGCGGTCAATCCACCGCGATCATGACGTCGGAAGATTTGATCAGGGCATGCGCCTTCTTGCCCTTGACGAGCCCGAGGTCGTCGACTGATTCATTGGTAATCGACGCGGTGACGACGGCGGCTTTGATCTCGATCAAGACATGCGACGTCGTGGCACCCTTCTTGACTTCGAGAATCGTGCCTTCGAGGAAATTCCGCGCGGATATTTTCATGTCTTTGCCCTTTCCGGTCTGGCCCGGCAATTGCGTCTCATTACGCCGAGCAGTCGGATCATATGGCACGAACCGGTGAACATTTGTAAATAGCCTGATGTCACGCTCGCGAAAAATCGAGATGCGCCGGAGGGGCCCGATGTGAATTTGCCGCTTTTGCCCGACTCTGTTCTCGACGGCTTCCTGGCCGAGGACGTTTCGCTGCTCGATCTCACCACGCATGTGCTCGGGATCGGCGAGAAGAGCGGCCGCATGAGTTTTGCCGCGCGAGACTCGATGGTCGTTGCCTGTATCGAAGACGCGGCCCGGCTTGTCTCGCGTGCCGGCGCCGACGTCACCCTTCATGCGGCCTCGGGAGAAAGCCATGCGGCAGCGGACCTTCTGCTCAGCGCTTCGGGTTCGGCGGCTTCTCTCCTGCGCAGCTGGAAGGTCGCACAGACTCTCGTCGAAGTTGCCTCCGGCATAGCGACGGCGGCGCGCGCCGTCGTGGATGCGGCCCGCGCGGTCAAACCCTCGATTGCGGTGACCTGCACGCGGAAGACTGCGCCGGGCACCAAGTCCATGTCGCTCAAGGCGATTCTGGCCGGCGGCGCAACCCCGCACCGGCTCGGTCTTAGCGAGACGATTTTGCTTTTCGCCGAACACCGCAGCTTTCTCGCTGGCACTCCAGAGGAGATCGTGGCTTTGCTCAAACGCGAGGCGGCGGAAAAAAAGACCGTCGTCGAAGTCGCTTCAGTGGAAGAAGCCATGGTCTGGGCGCTGGCCGGGGCCGATGTCATCCAATGCGAAAAATTTCCGCCTGGCGAAATCGAAGCCTTGTGTCGCGGCCTTTCGGCGAAAGGCGTGCGGCCGCTTGTTGCCGCCGCGGGTGGGGTCAATGCCGGCAATGCCGCGCTTTACGCAGCGGCCGGCGCCGATATTCTGGTAACCTCTGCGCCTTACTGGGGCAAACCCGCCGAAGTGGCGGTGCGCCTCGAAGCTTCGGCACAAATCTGAAATGCCAGTCCGCGGGCTTACCGATCGAGATTCAGAGCCGGCACGATAATGATGGAAATGAGCGAGCCCAAACCCCGTCGGTCCTTGAGCCTGCCGCCACGCCTAGCGGTGACGCTCTCGGCCAGCGTGCTCCGGCACGATCAAGACCTCGCACTGACGACGCTCTTCTTCGGCGATGGTGAGTTGCGCGTTCCGCAAGTCCCTTTGGCGGTCGGCGCGGGTATCAAGGTGCGGATTGATGCGCGCGACGTCTCGATTGCTCTATCGCGGCCTATGGATGTCTCGATTACCAACCGATTGCCCGGCGAAATCGCCGAGATCGAATTCCTCGTGCCGCCTTATGTGCGGGCGACTATTGCCCTCGGCGCCACCCACATTCACGCACTTGTCACCCGCGAATCCGTGGCACGGCTGGCGCTCGTGCCGGGCCTCAAAGCCTGGGCCATGATCAAGGCGGTGGCCATTTCGGGGCGTCTTCTCAAGCCAGATCTCGCGCCGCGACCGCGAGCCTGGCCTTAGGATCGAAGGACCAATCGAGAGAAGCCGTGAGCTCGGCGAGAGACGGCTTGGCCGAGGCGCCGGCATGCCGTTCGATCGAGCGGTAAAGCGCGACGAGCCTTTCGCCGAACAAAGTGATTTCGGCGCCGCTGCCGCGGCGGCCCGGAAAAGTCGCAACGACCGGGCTTTCGAACATCCGATTCAACGCATCGACGCCGAGCCAGCATTTGCGATAGGAAAGACCGAGCGCCCGGCTCGCCCCGATGATCGAACGGACGCTGCGGATCGCATCGATCAAAGCAAGGTCTTCCGGTCCGAACGAGCCGCCGTTGGGCAAGTGAATTTCTACGGCGACATGCGCGGATCGCTGAGGCTCTTTGCCCATGGGGGCTCCAACTGCAGTTTTGAAATGCGGTTTGACGTCGGACAGGCGCTACCGATTACCGGGACTCACATACGATCCCAACTAGACCATGTTCAAGAAAATTTGCCACGTTTTTAGGGCATAAGGCTAAGCTTCAGTTTGCGCCGGTGGTCTCCTCCCGGCGAACTCTGGCGCAATGCACCAATGTGCGCGGACGCACGGCATCCCGGCGCCTGATCGGCAAAATGGCCACAGCTCAACCGGAGTCTGTGCCATGGCCATCGAAGCTCTCTATCCCAGCCGCCGTCAACCGCGTTGGACCAACCCACTGTTCCGGCGTCCGGTGATGTGCAAGTTGCGCCGCGCGACACTCATTGTTTCGGCGTTGGCGGCGACCGGAATCAGCCTCTGGTGCCTCAATGATGGCGTGCAGCCGCGGAGCGCTCCGGTTGCGCAGCAGCACGCGACGGTCGCGGCAGGCTGATTAGCCGAGATCCGCCACCTGCAGCGCGTGATCTGCAATGGCCAGCGAGGCGGTGAGGCCGGGCGACTCGATGCCGAACAGATTGACCAGTCCCGGCAGGCCGTGAACGCGCGGCCCTTGCACCAGAAAATCCTGGGCCGGCGCATCCTTGCCGGCGATCTTGGGTCTGATCCCGGCATAACCCGGTTGCAAGGCGCCCTCTTGCAAGTCGGGCCAATAGCGCCTGATCGCGTCATAAAAAGAAGCAGCCCGGCGCGAATCGACGCCATAGTCGAGCGTTTCGACCCATTCGACGTCCGGCCCAAACCGCGCCTGATGGCCGAGATCCAGCGTCAAATGGATGCCGACACCACCCGGAATGGGTATCGGATAGATCAGGCGCCGAAACGGCGCGCGGCCGGACAAAGTGAAATAAGTTCCTTTGGCAAAAAAGACCTGCGGAACATGGCGTGCCGCGAGGCTCTCGATTCTGCACGCCAGATCTGGCGCATTGAGCCCGGCGGCGTTGAAAAAATACCGGCAGATGAGTTGCGTCGGTTCGCGGCCGCCGACCCGCACGATGAATCCGTCTTCGCAAGGGCTGGCGCCGAGGACCGGCGCCCCGAACACGAAAGTGGCGTCCTTGACTTCTGCATCGTGCCTCAAGGCCGTCATATAGTGATGGCTGTCGATGATCCCGGTCGAAGGCGACAGCAGCGCTGCCGTGCAGGCGAGCGCCGGTTCGAGCGTCTTGGCTTGCGCAGTGGTAAGCGCTTGCAGATCATCGACCCCGTTGCGTGCGGCATTGGCGGCGATGTCCGCGAGCTTTTCGACTTCGTTGGCGTCGGATGCAACAATGAGCTTGCCGCAGTTTTCCACCTTGACGTCGCGATCGGCGCAATAGGCGTAAAGCCGCCTTCGGCCTTCGAGGCAAAGCCGCGCCTTCAGGCTTCCGGGCTGATAATAAATGCCGGCGTGAATGACTTCGCTGTTGCGTGACGACGTGCCGGTTCCGATGCGATCGGCGCGTTCGAGAACAAAGACTTCACGGCCGGCCAACGCGAGCGCACGGGCGATTGCGAGACCGACGACGCCGGCTCCCGCTACGATACATTCGACGCGATCCATGCCGGGCCTCGAGCCTCTCGCCGTTCAAGACGCAGAAATCTAGAGTTTCCCCATGATCGATTGCCGGAAACCATAGATTTCTCGGCTGCCGGCAATCGCGATGAGCTCCACGTCGCGCGTTTGCCCCGGCTCGAAGCGCACGGCCGTTCCGGCCGGGATATTGAGCCGCATCCCGCGCGCCTTTTCGCGATCGAAAGCGAGCGCCGGATTGGTCTCGAAGAAATGATAATGCGAGCCGACCTGGATCGGCCGATCGCCGGTGTTGGCGACGCTCAAAGTGACGGCCTCGCGCCCGGCATTGAAGACGATTTCGCCGGCTGCGGTGATGATCTCGCCCGGCACGAGACCGGGTTTGGCGCCGCGGATCGGGTGATGAACCGTCACGAGCTTCGTGCCGTCCGGGAATGTCGCTTCAACCTGGACGTCGTGGATCATGTCGGCAATGCCTTCCATCACCTGATCGGGGGATAGGACATGCGCGCCCGCCTCCATCAGCTCGGCAACGCTCCTGCCGTCGCGCGCGCCTTCGACGACAAAATCGGTGATGAGGGCGATCGCCTCCGGATAATTCAATTTGCAGCCACGTTCGAGCCGCCGCCGCGCGACGATGGCCGCCATGGCGATCAGCAGCTTGTCTTTCTCGCGGGGGGTCAGATGCATGCAAGCCTCCGCTCATGGGATCCCGAATTCGGATTCTGAATTATAGAACTGCGATGTCTAATGCCAGACGCGGCGTGGGGTGCGGCCGCGTAAAGGAATCAAGGCTGCCAGAATAGCCGCCTGCAGAGCGTCTGGCGAGACTGCCGTGAGGCGCGCCATCAGCATTCCGTTGAAGGCGCTGGCACCGGCTTCGACGCGATCCGCAAATGGCGCGAGTTCGCCGCGCACATCGGCGAGCCGCGCCTCGGCGTCGAGTCCTACATAAACAAGCAGGGCGGCAGCCCGAGCCCCTCTGCCGATCGCCGGACGATCGAGCCTGGCACCGATCTCGCCCTCGATGCGTGTCTCTTCGGCGAAAATAAGCTTGCCCGCACGGCGGATGCGCCAGGAATCGTGCAACGCGCCGCTCGTCGACGTCTCGCCGCGGGCCAGCCGGCCAAAAACAGCGGTCTCGGCGAAGAGGCCTGTGGCATCGGCGGCCATGTCGACCTCGAGCCGGCGCCGCAGTCTTGCGCCTTCGAAGAGGATCGTTTCCTGCGGCAGATATTCGAGCCGCGCGCGCCCCTGCAGGTGGATTGCCACCGCGATTTCCGCCGCTGTCGCCCCGCGGTAGATTTTCTCGGCGGCCTGCGTCGTCAAAGTGACGTCGGCCTGCGCGAGTGCAGAGAAGGCGAGGTCTATGCGGTCGCCCGAGGCCACTCCGCCACCGGTATTGAGGATCACGGCTTCGCATCCCGCATGCGGATTGGGATGCCGCAGGCGCCAGCCGCCAGTCTCAAAAAGTCCGGCAATGTGTGTGCGTCCGCCCTCGGCGGCAAAACTCGCGCGAATTTGCGCCTGGGCGCGTAAGGAGGACGGACTATTCGCGCCCTTGGCCTGCATCTGCTTCACACCGACAAATGCCGGCGAACATCTGCTTCGACCAGGCTTTCCTTGTCGCCGGCGACGACGATCGCTCCACGGTCCATGACGACGAATTCATCCGCAAGTTCGCGGGCAAAATCAAAATATTGTTCGACGAGCACGATCGCGATGTCGCCCTTGCTGCGCAGATAGAGAATGGCGCGGCCGATATCCTTGATGATGGAAGGCTGGATGCCTTCGGTCGGCTCATCGAGCAACAGCAGTTTAGGCCGCATCACAAGGGCGCGGGCGATGGCCAGCTGCTGTTGCTGGCCGCCCGAAAGGTCGCCGCCGCGCCGCCCCATCATCTCGGCGAGCACCGGAAAAAGCGTGAAAATTTCTTCCGGGACAAATCGATCCTTGCGAGCGAGCGGCGCAAAGCCGGTCTCGAGATTCTCGCGGACGCTCAGAAGTGGGAAGATCTCGCGCCCCTGCGGCACATAGGCTATGCCCAAGCAGGCGCGCACATGTGGCGCCAGGCGGTCAATCTCGCTGCCGTTCCAAATGATTCGGCCGGACGCGATCGCCTGATGGCCGACAATGGCGCGCAACAGCGATGTCTTGCCGACGCCATTGCGACCGAGCACGCACGTGATGCGGCCTTGCGTCGCCGACAGCGATACCGAACGCAAAGCCTGCGCGGCACCGTAGAAGAGATCGATCGTTTCGACGCTCAGCATGGCAAAGCGACCTATCGCCCTAAATAGACTTCAATGACGCGTTGATCTTCACTCACCTGGTCGAGCGGACCTTCCGCCAGAACCGAGCCTTCGTGCAGCACCGTGACTTTCACGTCGAGGGCACGCACAAAGGCCATATCATGTTCGACGACGACGACCGAATGATCCTTGGCGATCCACCGCAAAAGATCGGCCGTCGCAGATGTTTCCGCATCGGTCATGCCGGCGACCGGCTCGTCGACGAGCAACAACTTGGGATCTTGCGCCAGCAGCATGCCGATTTCGAGCCATTGCTTCTGGCCATGCGACAGATCGCCGGCCTTGCGGTGGCGATGTTCGGCAAGCCGGATCGTCTCGAAGATCTCGTCGAGGCGCGACTTTTGTGTCCCGGTCGTGCGGCTGAAGAGAGTCGTAAAGGCATTACGCGGAGCCTTCAGCGCGAGAAGCAGATTATCGGCCACCGTATGGCTTTCGAACACTGTCGGCTTCTGGAATTTTCGACCGATTCCGAGTTCGGCAATCGTCGCCTCGTCGAGCTTCGTCAAATCATGGCTGCCATCGAAGAAAACTTTTCCCGTATCGGGCCGCGTCTTGCCGGTGATGACATCCATCATCGTTGTCTTGCCGGCGCCGTTCGGCCCGATGATGGCGCGCATTTCACCGGGCTCGAGCGAGAGGGAGAGGCCGCGCAACGCCTTGTAGCCGTCGAACGAGACGCTGACGTCATCGAGATAAAGCAGCGAAGCGGTGAAAGCGGCTTCGATCATGCGCTCTCCTCCGGATGCTGCGCCAGCGGCTTCTTCGTTCCGTCGAACTTGGCTCCACGGCGGAAGACCTGGCCGGCGAGGCCGAGCAGGCCTTTCGGCAGAAAGATCGTGACGAGAATGAAGAGCAAGCCCAACGCGAAGAGCCAGTACTCGGGGAGCACGCCGGTGAAATAAGTCTTGGCGAAATTGACCAACACGGCGCCAAGCGCGGCGCCGATCAGGGTTCCGCGTCCACCAACCGCCACCCAGATTACGGCTTCGATCGAATTGGTCGGCGCAAATTCGCTTGGATTTATGATGCCGACCTGCGGCACATAGAGCGCACCGGCTATGCCTGCCATCATGGCGGAAATCGTGAAGACGACGAGCTTGTAGTTCTCGACCCGATAGCCGACGAAACGGGTGCGCGACTCAGCATCGCGAATCGCGATCAGGATCTTGCCGAACTTCGAGCGCACAATGAAGGCACTGATAAGAATCGCTACGGTGAGCGTCAGTGCGGAAAGCGAGAACAGCGTTGCGCGCGTCGCATCGGATTGAACGTTGAACCCCAAAATATCCTTGAAGTCGGTCAGGCCGTTATTGCCGCCAAAGCCCATGTCGTTGCGAAAGAACGCGAGCCAAAGAGCATAGGTCATCGCCTGCGTGATGATCGACAGATAGACGCCGGTGACGCGCGAACGGAAGGCAAACCAGCCGAATACGAAAGCCAAGACGCCGGGCACCAAAAGCACCATCAGCAGAGCATAGGGAAAGTGAATGAACCCCCACCAGGTGATGGGAAGCTCCTTCCAGTTCAAAAAGACCATGAAATCGGGAAGGATCGGGTCGGCGTAGACGCCGCGAGTTCCGATCTGGCGCATCAGATATATGCCCATCGCATAGCCGCCGAGGGCGAAGAATGCGCCATGGCCGAGCGAGAGAATGCCGCAATAGCCCCAGACGAGATCGAGCGCCACGGCAAGGATCGCGTAGCACAGATATTTGCCGAGCAGAGGCACGACATAGGCTGGTATGTGCAGAGGCGCATCCGCGGTGGTGGCGAGCGAAAGCACCGGAACGATGATTGCGACCGCAATGAGAAATGCGACGGTGAGGCCTATGCGACGGTCCATCCTTATGCCTCGACCGCACGTCCCTTGAGAGCAAAAAGCCCCCGCGGACGTTTTTGGATGAACAGGATGATGAAGACGAGGAGAGCGATCTTGGCGAGTACGGCGCCGGCCAAAGGTTCGAGCGCTTTATTGGCTATGCCAAGCACAGTTGCAGCGAGCAGAGTCCCCCACAGATTGCCGACGCCGCCGAAGACGACCACCATGAAACTGTCGATGATATAACCCTGTCCAAGGTTGGGCGAGACATTGTCGATCTGCGAAAGCGCAACACCGGCGATCCCGGCTATGCCGGAACCGAGACCGAAGGCGAGCGCATCGATGCGACCGGTATTGATCCCCATAGAGGCGGCCATTCGGCGATTTTGCGTCACGGCGCGCATGCGCAGGCCGAATGAGGTGAAGCGAAGAAGCGCTTGCAGTGCGGCGAAGACGATCAGCGCGAAGACGATGATCCACATGCGGCCATAGGTAATCGCCAGGCCGGCGAATTCGAATGTGCCGGACATGAAGGCCGGCGCGCCGACCTCGCGATTATTTGCGCCGAACGCGGTGCGAACGAGCTGTTGCAGAATCAAGGAGAGACCGAAAGTCGCAAGCAACGTCTCGAGCGGGCGGCCGTAAAGGAACCGGATGATCGATCTTTCGATCAAAATTCCGACCGCCGCGGTGACCAGAAAAGCCAGCGGCACGGCAATGAACAGCGAGGCTTCGAAGAGATTGGGCGCATATGAGCGGATCTCTTCCTGCACGACGAACGTCGTATAGGCGCCGAGCATGACCATTTCCCCATGCGCCATATTGATGACGCCCATCACGCCGAACGTAATGGCAAGGCCGATTGCCGCGAGCAGCAAGACCGATCCGAGCGAAAGCCCATACCAAACATTTTGAATTTGGCTCCAGACTGCGAGCCGCGACCTGACCGATGCCGCCGCCGCCAAGGCCTGTTCCTGCAAGACGCCTTGGTTTGCAGCGGCGACATTGGCAAGAAGACCAAGCGCGTCCTGATCACCGCGAGCGCGAATCGTAGCCACCGCCTCAAGCCGCTGATCGAGCGGCGCATCGGCCTTGGACAAGAGAACCGCGGCGCGCGCCTCGACAAGGGCACTCTTGATTCTCGGATCCTTTTCTATGGCGAGAGCCTTTTCGAGGCCCGGCAAAGCGCCGACCTCGCGCGCCTTGAAAACAGACTGCGCTGCCGCAAGGCGCTGTTCGGGATCAGGAGAGATGAGCGTCAGCAGCCCAACAGCGGCGGCGAGCGTGCCGCGCAACCGGTTGTTCAAGCGGACCGGATGCAGGTCGGCGGGCTCCTGGTCGAGCTTTTGCCCCGTGCCGGCGTCGAAAAGCGTGCCGCTCGCGTCGCGGTAGAAGACGCCCTTCGGCTCGCTATTGTAAAACAGGCGGCTGTCCTGCAGCGCTTGCAGGACGGCGGCTGCCCGCGCCTCGCCGCTTAGCGCGACGTCGTTAATCGCAGTGTCGGTGTCGTTGAACGAGCCTTTGGTAAAGCCTTCGAGCGCGGTCTCAAAACTTGTTTGCGCATGAGCGCTCTGGCTCGCAAGAAACAATAGGCTTAGCCCGATTGCCAGAAGAAAGTGCCAATAGATCGGCTTCCAAAAGATCGCCTTCATTGTCGGAAGATAATCCATTCTGCAGAACTCACATCTGCTGTCGTTGCACAACTCATGCCTGCAGCCGTTGTGCATAGGCTCGCGTGGCGGCGAGCGTCGGTCTGCGGCAAGTGCTTCACATTCTCACCAACGGACCGACTATATCATAGAACTCGACGGCGGAAGAGTGCCGCCACTCTTCCGCGACTTCGCCAAGGGGAGGCAGCCGCCCACCCCGCAGCTTCGCCCTGCTCGGGCGGGCCGCGGGGAGGGCAAGCTCACTGCGCTCTTATGCGCCACCGCACTTCTTGGTGACAGTATTGTAATTGCCGCACTTCAGCGTCTTCCAGTCGCCGATCAAGTCTTTCGAACCGGGCAAGAATTTCGACCAGGCATCGCCCGCGACTAGGCCTGGAGACTTCCAGACCACATCGAACTGACCGTCGCCGCGGATTTCGCCGATAAAGACGGGCTTGGTGATGTGATGGTTGGGAAGCAGTTCCGAGATGCCGCCAGTGAGGTTTGGCGCCTTGATCCCGACGAGCGTGTCGATGACCTTGTCGGGATCGGTCGTGCCGGCTTTTTCGACGGCTTTCACCCACATGTTGAAGCCGATGTAATGCGCCTCCATCGGGTCGTTCGTCGTGCGCTTCGGGTTCTTGGTGAACTCATGCCACTCTTTGATGAAGGCCTTGTTTTCCGGCGTATCAATCGATTCGAAATAGTTCCAAGCGGCGAGATGGCCGACGAGCGGCTTCGTGTCGATGCCGGCGAGTTCTTCTTCACCGACGGAGAAGGCGACGACGGGAATGTCGGTCGCCTTGATGCCCTGGTTGCCGAGCTCTTTGTAGAACGGCACATTGGCATCGCCGTTGATGGTCGAGACCACCGCGGTCTTCTTGCCGGCGGAGCCGAATTTCTTGATGTCGGCGACGATGGTCTGCCAATCGGAATGGCCGAAGGGGGTGTAATTGATCAAGATGTCGCTGTCGGCGACGCCCTTGGCTTTCAAGTAGGCTTCGAGAATTTTGTTGGTCGTGCGCGGATAGACGTAGTCGGTGCCGGCAAGCACCCAGCGCTTCACCTCGCCGCCGTCCTTCGACATCAGATATTCGACTGCCGGGATCGCCTGCTGGTTCGGTGCAGCGCCGGTGTAGATAACGTTGCGTTCGCTCTCTTCGCCTTCATATTGCACCGGATAGAACAGGATCGAGTTCAATTCCTTGAACACCGGCAGGACGGACTTGCGCGACACGGAAGTCCAGCAGCCGAAGACGGCGGCAACTTTAGCCTGCGAAATGAGTTCGCGTGCCTTTTCGGCGAACAGCGGCCAGTTGGAGGCTGGATCGACGACGACGGCCTCGAGCTTCTTGCCGAGCACCCCGCCTTTCTTGTTCTGCTGCTCGATGAGCATCAGCATGACGTCCTTCAAGGTCGTTTCGCTGATCGCCATCGTGCCCGAAAGCGAATGAAGGATGCCGACCTTGATGGTGTCCGCGGCGCGCGCTCGAAGGCTGCGCAGCGTCATAGCGCCAGTCAAAACCGCACCTGTTCCTTGCAGAATGGATCGCCGTGAGAAAGACATGACATTTCCCCTTTGTTACGCGTGATTAACCGGAGTGGTCCAGTGCTTTCGGGCATCGCGCTCGCCCGATAAGCGCGGCGCGGCTTTCGTGGTTCCGTCACAGAATTGGCGTGGATATGGTTCTTGTTGGAAGTCATGACGTGGTAATTTTCGGTTCAATTCAATGCGCGAGAACCGTGCGAACCAATTTCCTGATCCAATCGCATGCGGGCTTGCGGAAAACCGGGCAAAACCCCCTACTCAGCCAAGATGACATCTTGGACACCATCTTGTGTACAAGTGACTCGCAAAGTCTATGCCGGAGGGAAAAGCCGGATTGCCCTCAGCGCTCAGAGCGAAACGTCCGAGCAGTTGCCTCAAAATTAGGCTGTCTCGGGCATCAATGTTTGTTTTCTATGCAAAGCAATTTTATTTCAGGCAAATGGCAAAAGCTCAGCGGCCGTAGCGTTCTCTCGCCGCTTGCAGCATATGCAGGGTGACTGCCTTCACCTCGGATCGGGCGTCCTGGATATGCCGCACCATGATGTCTTGGGCAGCCTTTGTCTCACCTTTCCGCAGCCTTTCCACGATCGCCGCGTGCTCTTCATAAGTTCTTGAAATACGGGGAGGTCTTGTGAATTCGAGGCGGCGGATGATGCGAATCCTGTCGGTGATGTTCTGGTGAATTGCGGCCAATTCCGAATTACCCGACAGCGCGACGATGCGCGCGTGAAACTGCTCGTCGAGCACCGAGATGACCTCGAAATCGTCGTAATAGCGGGAGGCAGGCACACACCAGATGCCCGCAAGATCGTCCAGCCGGTTGGTGGGCGAGAGGCGGACCAGCCGTTCCATGGCGGCCGTTTCGAGCACGATGCGGATGTCGAAGAGATTCTCGAAATGCTGCATGTCGAAGGGGCGAACTTGCCAGCCGCTGCGATAGAGCACATCGACATAGCCGTCCCGCTGCAAGCGGAACAAGGCCTCGCGAACAGGCGTCCGGCTCACTTGCAGACGATCGGCAATTTCGCCCTCGCTGAAGCGGTCGCCGGGCAGCAGGCGGAAATCGAATATGTCGGCCCTGAGCCGCCCATAGACCTCCGCAGCAAGATTTGCCGAACGCCGTCGCGCGGTTTTAGGGCGGGATGGGTCCGTCACCATGAGTATTCACGCCACACACAGATGAATCGTGCCCGACATGATTTGGCCGTCCAACAAGAACGGCAAGGCCGACTTGCGTTTTGCTGAAATCTCACGTCGATCGGCTCGCGGGCGTCCTCGATATAGGGGCCGATCATCTTGACCACCATTCTGTACACAAGATGGAGCAAGGGCTATGCTATCCAGTGCGTACCGATTGGACAAGATGCCAGATTACAAGCGGGTACGCCGCCATTTAGCGGCACCATGCTTATTTTTTCGGGCATTCTTGCCCAATCGCAGGCGCGACCTCGCGAGGAACACCTCTTGCCCGCCGAGTCCTTGAGGTAAATCGAAGATGCCCCTAGAGCGGGATGAGGAAAAGTGGCTACCGGATTTCCGTCCCATCCCGCTCTAAACAATTAGAATCGATCACGATGATTTTGGATTGATTCAATCCAAAATCATCGTGATCTAGAGCATTTTCAAGCGAAGTGGACACCGGTTCGCGTGAAGAAAATGCGTCGAAACAAATACCTAGAGCCCCGTTCCGATTCTATCGGAACGGAAAAGGCTCTAGTATCGGCACCGGTTCCCATGCAAATGCTCGAAGCTCTTTTTGCGGCCGCCGCGGCGGCTCGCGCCAATGCCTATGCGCCTTATTCCGGCTTCGCCGTCGGCGCCGCGCTTCGCACGCCGCGCGGCCGGATCTACGCCGCAGCGAACGTCGAAAATGCCGCCTTTCCGGTCGGGACCTGCGCCGAGGCCGGTGCGATTGCGGCGATGGTGGCAGCCGGAGACCGCGAGATCAGCGAAATCCTCGTGCTCGCATCCAGCGCCGATCCCATTATGCCCTGTGGCGCCTGCCGGCAACGCATCTTCGAATTCGCCACTCCCGATACGATCGTGCATGCTGCCGGGCTGGAGGGGCCGCGATCGAGCCTCGCGTTGGCGGATCTGCTGCCCAGCGCCTTTGGACCGCGTAATCTCCGCGCCTCGCCGCCAAGCTAGGTGTTTAATGCCGGAAGTGCCGGACTCCGGTAAAGACCATGGCCAGGCCTGCCTCATCGGCGGCTTTGATCACTTCGTCGTCGCGCATCGAACCGCCCGGCTGGATGATTGCCGTGGCGCCGGCCGCTGCCGCTGCAATGAGCCCGTCGGCAAACGGGAAGAACGCGTCCGAGGCGACGACCGAGCCTTTGGCAAGGCTTTCGCCGCGGCCCGCCGCCGCTGCGGCCTCGACCGCCTTTTGCGCTGCAATCCTCGACGAATCCACCCGGCTCATCTGGCCCGCGCCTACGCCCACCGTCGCAAGACCTTTGGCATAGACGACGGCATTGGATTTGACGTGTTTGGCAACGCGGAAAGCAAATTTGAGATCGGCGAGTTCAGCCTCGCTCGGCGCCCGGCGCGTCACCACGCGTAAGGTCATGTCGTCGACGACCGCATTATCGCGACTCTGCACGAGAAGACCGCCGGCGACCGGTTTGTAGGTTACGTCGACAAAGCGCGGATCCGGCAGGCCGCCGGTGACGAGCAGGCGCAGATTCTTTTTTGCGGCGATGATCGCGAGGGCGGCCTCGTCCACCTCTGGAGCGATGATGACTTCGGTGAAGATTTTCACGATCTCTGTGGCGGTCTCCGCATCGAGCGCGCGATTGAGCGCGACGATGCCGCCGAAGGCGGAAACCGGGTCGCAGCGCAACGCGAGTTGATAGGCTTCGCGCAAAGATGCGGCTTGCGCGACGCCGCAGGGGTTGGCGTGTTTTATGATCGCGACGGCAGCACTCGCCTGCGGGTCGAATTCCGCCACGAGTTCGAAGGCGGCGTCGGTGTCGGCGACATTGTTGTAGGAAAGTTCCTTGCCTTGCAGCTGGCTCGCTGTGGCGACGCCGTAGCGCTTTTGCGGGGTCGCGTAGAAAGCCGCCGTTTGGTGCGGATTTTCGCCGTAGCGGAGGCGCTCGATCAAACTGCCGCCGAAGGCACGATAATCGGGCGAAGCTTCGCCGAGTTCGGCCGCGAGCCAGTTGGAAATCGCCGCATCATAGACCGCGGTTCGCGCGAAGGCTTTTTGCGCAAGTTTTTGGCGAAAAGCCAAAGTCGTGGCGCCGTGATGCGTCTCCAGTTCGGCAAGCAGGCGGGCATAGTCGCGCGCATCCACGATGACTGCGACGGCATCGAAATTCTTGGCTGCGGCGCGGATCATCGCGGGACCGCCGATATCGATGTTTTCAATGCAAGCGGCAAAATCCGCGTCCTTGGCGATCGTCGCTTCGAAGGGGTAGAGGTTCACGACGAGCAGATCGATTTGCGCTATGCCATGCGCAAGCATGGCGGCTTCATGTTCGGGATTTTCGCGAATCGCCAACAGGCCGCCATGCACCTTGGGATGCAAAGTTTTCAAGCGCCCGTCCATCATTTCCGGAAACCCGGTGAGATCGGCGATATCCTGCACCACGATGCCGGCGGCAAGAAGCGTCCGGCTGGTGCCGCCGGTCGAAATGATTTCGATATTTCGCGCAGCCAGTGCCCGCGCGAAGTCGGCGAGCCCGGTCTTGTCGGAAACCGAAATCAATGCGCGGCTGACGCGGCGGTGCTCGATAGGCATGCGATCTTCCATTAGAGGCGGGTTTGACGGCCGGCGCAGAGCTTTCCCGCCCGATGGAAAGATGCTCTTAGGCGACCGGCAGGAAAGAACGAATCGATCGGGAGCATCCCCTCTCCCCGCAAGCGGGGAGAGGCCGGGTGAGGGGCCAGGGGATTAGTTTCGGTGCTGATCATTTGAGCTTTTTCGATTCGACCGGGATAGGCATTTTCAATATGCCACGCTTGTCGTCGGACGTCGTGGCTTCTCCCCCAGCCCCTCACCTCACCTCTCCCCGCAAGCGGGGAGAGGGGCGGCAGACGTCGCGGCTGAATAATACATCGGGCAGAACGGGAGCGGCGCGCCCGTCCGGCAACATTGAGCACTCAATCTTGCTTGTCTCCTTAGATCAGAATCGCCGCATAAGAAAGGCCGCTTTCGCCATCCAAGCGCATGGCGAACTATCGCCGGCGCATGCGCGGCCGGCTTGCGGCCGGGGCAGATATCGCTGCCGGATACGCGGTCGCCTGATCTTGTTGAAGCCTGTCGCCGTCATGCTCGACCGCGAGGCTCATGGGCGCGAGGCGAGCCCGACCGGTCGATACCGATCGCGCCGGCAGCCATCAATCACATGCCGATCACCGCCACCCCGATGATGAGGCGATGCAAGAAGATCATCGCCACATAGGCGAGTGTCCCGACCGCAAGCGCAATCGCGTCGGCGCGCGTGAAGGAAGCACTTGGCGGCGCTCCAAGATCGCCGCGTCTTTTGACGGAGATGCGATCGAAGACCGCCCACGCCAGAAACGACCCGAACAGCAGCATTCCGCCAGCGTCGCCGTTGGAGAGCAGATGCGCCAGCGCCCAAATCTTGACCGCGACCAGCATCGGGTGGCGCAGCCAGCCCCTGATCCGGCTCGGCGCGGGGTTCATGCAGGCGAGCGCCACGAAGGCGAACCACATGAGAACGATCGTCAAGTAGCGCGTCCAGACCGGCGGCGTCCATACCGCGATCAAGCCATCCGCGCGGTAGCGGGAGAAGCCCCAGATTATCAGGGCTAAGCCGACGAGGGCGATCAGCGAATAGACACCCTTGTACGGCCCCAGTCCGAAACGTTCGACCAGGCGCTTCCGTGTCTCACGCAAGGTCGCGAGCGTGTGGATGCCAAGAAAGATAATGATCCCGAGTGCAAGAACGAGCATGCTTATCCCTCATCATCCCGCAGAAGCAGACTGGCGCGGCGTCCGACCGCCAATCAGCGTCCAACGTCGGCTCCACCGTATGCCTGCTCAAGCGCCATAGCAATTCCTGATGTTGACGCCTGATGGGGGGCAGTATTCGGTGGCGAAACATATGTCACGAGGCCTCGTCAGTATTTTAGCTGGCGCCTATGGGGACAATCCCTGGATCAGGTCCGGGGACGGCCATGACGATTGTGCGAACCTGGCCGCGATCAGGTGCAGTTGATTTCGCCCGCCGCCTTTGCATCGGCCGGGCGATCAGCTTCGAATTATTCTTAATCTGTGTCCAAAATGCCGCGTTCTCGGCCTTCCCACCGCGTTGACAACCGATTAGCCTCGGCGGTGGGTAGGAGGAACCGGCGTGGCCGATCGGCTTCATAACAGGCGGCGGAAGACGCATATGGCACCTGCTATGCGCAGGTCTGCTGCGTACCTTGCTCTGCTCGCGCTTTTGCTGCAAGTCATCGCGGTGGCATTGTGCCCGTGCGGATTGGCCAGCGCGGCTGCGCACGCGCAAGCTGCCATGCCGCATTGTCACGAGGTGGCATCCGACACGCCTTCGGACCATCGCCAGAGCGACGATCCGGCGCAAGGACAGCACTCGCACTGCCCGTTCTTCTTCTCGGCCCATTGCCACGCGCCGCTCGCCGTCGCACCTTCCATCGCAAGCCTCGAAGTCTTTTTTGCTGTTTCGGTCACTCCGGAACAGGCAGCTTTCATTTTTCCATCTCCGGCGCATTTTCCTGCCGGCGCGCCGCCGCGCGGTCCTCCCGCTGACGCCTGAATAGAGGGAGCGAAGGGCTGTCGCGATTTTCCGCGCAGCCGTCTCGCCATTGTTCACGGCTCCGGTCTGCTGTCCGTCGCTTCTTGCGCGTGTTCCCAATCGAGAAAATCGCGCGGCAAATGCCCACTCATCGCGGCCGGCCGACTCCCACTATCAGATCGAGGATTCATAATGTCTCACAAGGCTTCCATTGGCTTGGCGAGCGGGCTCGCGGCGATGCTCATCGGCATCAGCCCGGCGCCCGCGCATACCATCGTCGGCGACAGGGTGTTTCCGGCAACCCTCACCATCGATGATCCGGGCGTCAACGACGAATTGGCGCTGCCGACTTTTGCTTACATGACTGCGGCAAATCCGGACGGGACGACCGGGCCGGTCTCCTACACGCTTGGCTGGGAATACGCGAAAACGATTACCGCGGATTTAGGCGTTTCGATCGGCTCGCAGGGGATCACCTGGCAGAGAAACCCGCAAGGCGCGGGGTGGGCCAATATCGACACGCAATTGAAATATGTTCTCTACCAAAACCCCGCGCATGAATTGATCTTTGCGACGGCGGTGAACGTCAACTGGGCCAATACCGGCAGCCCGCAGAGCGCATCGCTCCCCTCTGATCCATTTACGACGGTTACGGTGAAAGCCTACGCCGGCAAGGGCTTTGGCGATGCGCCGGTGGATTGGCTGCGGCCCGTCGCGATTACCGGCGAAGTGGATTTCAACATGCCGACCACCGGCATCAACGCCATCACCCAGGCCCAAAATCCCAACTCGGTGACCTATGGCGCCACGCTGCAATACAGCCTGCTCTACATGAACTCCTATGTTCAGGAGGTCCCGGATTTCTTCAAACGGCTCATTCCGGCGTTTGAAGTCATGGTCACCACGCCGGTGTCGAACATTGGCCCGTCGGTCCCCGGGAGTTTCTCTCCGAGCGACACCACCGGGGTGTTTGGCCCGTCGGTCTATTGGATCGGCCAATATTTCGAAATCGGGGTGATGGCACAGATTCCGATCAACGAAGCCAGCGGCAAGCGTGTCGGCGTGTTGGGCGTGTTGGACTTCTTCCTCGACGACATCTTCCCGGACTCAATCGGCAAACCTTTGTTCGGTCCTGCGCAATCGCACACCGCAAGATATTGAGGACATCACCATGCACCGTTTCGTGACGCTTCCTATCATAACGGTTTTCGCTTGTGCCCTTGCCGCGACGGTTGCTTTCGCGCATGCGTTTTTGGAGAGAGCCGTCCCAGGAGTTGGCGCGACCGTGACGGGTTCGCCAAGCGAGCTGCAGCTCACTTTCACCCAGAACATCGTCCTGTCCTTCTCGGGCGTACAGATCTCCGCTGTCGGGGGCGGGGCGATTCCTGCCGGAAAGCCGACGCTCGACCCAGCGAGCCCGAACGTGCTGCATGTGCGGCTCGGTCAGGCATTGAAGCCCGGCACATATGCCGTGTCCTGGCATGTGGTTTCGGTCGACACGCATCCAACATCGGGCACCTATAAATTTACGGTCGCCCCCTGAGTTTGAAGCGTCGCCTCCCCGCCACAGGCAGGTTTACGCGGTCTGCGTAAATTTGCCTGCGGCGGCGAGAGGGATCTCGCGCGGGGAGCAACAATGACGATATTTCAAATCCTCGTCGCTGCCGCCGAGACCATGGACGGCATGCAGATGGAAGCCATGCAGCATGAGGAGGCAAGCGGACCCATCACGATTTTCCAGATCCTCGTCATCTCGCGCTGGATTCATTTCGCCTCGGTATTCGTGCTGTTCGGGTCGGCGTTCTTTTGGTTTTACATGGGAGACCAACGGTCCTCGGCCGGCCCCGGCGGATTGCCGCGGGCGCTTCGCGCGACAAGCCTGCTGCTGCGTAGCGCAGCGCCGGTGGCGGCGATATCCGGCGCTGCCTGGCTCGCCGGAATTTTGGCCAATATGACCAGCGGCTTCGGCAACGTCGTCGAGCCCGAAACCCTGCACCTGTTCTTGATCGAAACCCAATTTGGTCCGGTGGCGATCTTGCGCCTGGTGCTGCTTGCGGCGGCCGTCGTGATCGTCGCCTTACCCTGGCAGAACCGCGCCTGGTTCTCGGCGCTTCTCCACATTGGCGCCTTGCTGTTGATCAGCCAGGCTTGGCTCGGCCATGCGGCGGAAGGCGGCGCGGGCCTCTATGGTGCCTTCATGGTTATCGCCTACAGCGTCCATATGTTCGCTGCCGGCGCCTGGGTCGGCGGCCTGCCGCCATTGCTTTTCGCCCTCGTCGAGCAGCGGCATTTTGAGCCGCACGAAGCGCGCGACCGGAGCCTCGATATTTTGTCGCGCTATTCGCTGATGGCGATGGTCGCGGTGACTTTGATTGTCATCAGCGGAATAATCAATGCGGGGTTCCGCGTCGCCGGTTCGTTCGACAAGCTTTTCTACACCGGCTATGGCAATGTGCTGTTCACGAAAGTCGGCGTGGTGGCTTTGATGCTGGCCTTGGCCTATTTCAATCGCTTCGTCGCCATGCCGAGGCTGCGCGCTGCTGCCGTGCAAGGAATGGCGCAAATCAAAAAGCTGCGCACGAGCGTCGCCTTCGAACTCGTCCTCGGGGTCCTGGTTCTCGGTGTCGCCGCCGTCCTCGGCATCACGCCGCCGCCGCAGTGATGCACCCGCTGCATTGATTGGAAATCTGCGTCGCGCTAACGTCACGTGAGGATCGCAGATTGCTGTCGCGCGTTTCGCCGATCTCAAGCGGAGGAATAGATATGGCCGATATCCACGGACGGTTCGTCTGGTACGAACTGATGACCACCGATATTGAAGGCGCCAAGACTTTCTACGGCAAGGTCCTGGGTTTCAGCACGCGGGACGCAGCGATACCGGGCGTGGCCTATAGCATTTTCACCCTTGCGGAGACGGGGATCGGCGGGTTGATGGATCTCCCGGAAGACGCGAAAAAAATGGGGGCGCCGCCAAGCTGGGTCGGCTATATCGGCGTCGATGACGTTGACGCAATCGTCGCCCAGATCCAGCGCCTCGGCGGCGCAGCCTACGTTCCGCCGACAGACATTCCCAACACCGGACGTTTCGCCGTCGTCGCCGATCCGCAAAGAGCACCGTTCGCCGTGTTCAAACCGCTGACGCCGATCGAGAACCCGCCTACGCAGGGACTGCCGGGCCACGTCGGCTGGCATGAACTTTACGCGGCGGATTGGGAAAAAGCTTGGGCTTTTTACGCCGACCTCTTCGGCTGGCAGAAAGCCGATGCCGTCGACATGGGAATGATGGGCACTTATCAGCTCTTCGCCGCATCAGGGCAGACCCTCGGCGGCATGTTCAACAAGCCGCCGATAGTCCCGGCGCCCTTCTGGCTTTACTATTTCAATGTCGACACTATCGATGCGGCCGCAACGCGGGTGAAGGAGGGCAGCGGCGAGATTCTCAACGGCCCGATGCAAGTGCCGGGCGGCAGCTGGATCGTCCAGTGTAAAGACCCGCAGGGTGCCGTGTTCGCTTTGGTCGGACCGCGGAGCTAAATTCGCGCAGGCGTGCCGCCAGTCCGTTTCAAGGTTTTTTCAGCCCGAATCCGCGTGCGGCACGCAAGCTGCCGCGCGCCTGTTCGATACGGCGCAACCCCCGCAAGTCGGCTCAATCTACGCCAATGAATTTGGCGGCACCGGGCGCCGCAGACTCGATCGCCGCCAATAAGTTTGGCACCAGCGGTCTGAGATCGGCAAGCCGGTTCGTCTTCGCCTGAAGCACAATAACGGCGACCGAGAACGTATCCAGGTTCTGTTGAAAGGACAGGTTCCGATCCACAGTGACAAATACCTGGAAGTGCTCTGATGCAAGGGCCAGCAACGCACCATTCTTGATCGTCGTCCAGCCCATCTGACGAGCAGTCTTGACGTCATGCCCAATGATGTCGCGCGCTAGACGCCAATCGACACATTCGTCGAGAAAAACCCTCACGACGCCGCCGCGATCACGCGGTCTTTCGCTTCCTCCAAGAAAGCGATGACTTGCTCTCGCGTCACAGACGGGAACCCTTCGAGAAAATCATCGATGGATTCGCCGGCCTCGAGGTAATCCAACAGGGTTTGCACAGGAACTCTCGTCCCGTGGAACACAGCAGTGCCTCCCATCACGTCTGGGCTGCGTGAGACGACTGGATCCTTCATGGCGGCAGATTACACCTCAACAGGGTAGCCACGCAACGATGGACAGGAAGCGCATGCGATTAACGTTGCTACAGAGCGCCGGCCTCGCACAGATCGATCAAGCACGAGTGGAGGCCAGCCTCTATCCCGCTGAGCTACCGGGCCTTGGAAGGGGATCTGCCGCGTTTCTGCTCTTGTTGGCTTGGCAGGATATCGCGCGCAAAATCTGTCCAGACCAATGCCCTAGAGCATGTCCCGGAAAAGTGGCCCCACTTTTCCGACAAGGACATGCTCCAACTTTTTGAATTGGCGCGTATTCTTGATCGATCGGGTGATTCCACCCGATCGGAATACGCGCTAACGAGGCCAAT
>JBKQHN010000191.1:0-43370 GCA_052148755.1 Beijerinckiaceae bacterium
CACTCCCCGCTACAATCCCTGGGACCAGCGCCTCTGCATTGCGCCCAACGCCGACCTGTTCCGCACCATCAAGGCCGGCAAAGCGGACATCGTGACGGACCAGATCGAAACTTTCACGCAAACCGGGATTCGGTTGCAATCGGGTCGGGAACTGGCAGCCGACATCGTCGTCACGGCGACCGGGCTCAAGCTGCAATTGCTCGGCGGCATGCAAGTTGTCGTCGATGGAAAGCCGATCACTTTTGCCGAAACGACGAACTATAAAGGTGTCATGTTCAGCGACGTCCCGAACCTCGCCAGCGCGTTCGGCTATACCAATGCCTCGTGGACGCTGAAATGCGATCTCACCTCGGCCTATATCAGCCGGCTGATCAACTACATGGACAAGCACGGCTACGCGCAATGCACGCCGCGTCGGCGCGATCCGTCAATCGGCCAAGAGCCCCTGATCGATTTCTCCTCCGGCTATATTCAGCGCTCGATCGATCAATTCCCTCGCCAAGGTTCGAAGAAGCCGTGGAGGCTCTACCAGAATTATTTGCTCGACTTGCTCAGCCTGCGGTTCGGATCTATTGACGACGGAGCCCTGGAGTTCTCGCGGCGACGCGAAAAGATAAAGGCCGCGTAGACCGGGAAGCTTGTGCGCCCCCGCCCCGCGGCATAACGAGCTGAGGCGGACAATTCAGCAGATGGCAAGGGGACAAGGGGAGAGAAAAATGCGTGCAATATTTGCGGGTTGCCTGCTCGTTGCTTCTTTAAGTATGGCGCATGCTCAGACCGTGCAACGCGTCGATATCATGGAAGTCGGCCTCTACACCGTGCATACCGACAAATCCGTCGAGGCGCCGGGGACGCCTTCGGGTGTCTCTCGGCTGGTATCGGATATCGAGCTGGTTAAATCGACGACGACCGTTCCTGCGCGGCTCGGCTCGAATTTCGGCTTTCGCTACCGAATAGTCGGTAAAGGCAAGTCCGTAACGGTGAAAAAGGTCACCCATATCCCAGAGCCGGGCGTCCGTAATCCGGAAACCGGAAATGTGAATCTGACAAGCGTCGTTCTCATCGACCGCCCGTTCGGGACCACGCACTTCACCTCATACAGCTTCGATCATGACTGGGAGATCGTGCCGGGGACCTGGACGATGGAGCTTTGGGTCGGCGATCGAAAACTGGCGAGCCAGAGTTTCGAAGTCGTCAAAGAGTGAGGTTCGCTTAGGCATGCCTTGGGCAATCGACCGTCGGTCGTCCAGATATGGCTCGATGCGAGAAGGCGCATGACGCTTCGCCAATTCGCTTTACGAGCTGCGGGCTATCAGAATTACATGGTCGGCTAGGTCAGCCTGCGATTCCGATCTGTCGACGGCAAGGTCTTTGAGTTCTCGCAGCGATGCGAGGTCAAGGCCGCCTGACGGACGACATGTCCGCCAACCCGAATCTCTCATGCCTCGTCGGCCGAGATAGCCACACTTTTCTTCCCCGCAAAGGCCGCCGTCACTTCAGCGAGCATTTCGCCTTCCAGGCCCTGGTAGCGCAGGGAGAAGTGAAACGGCTCGACGTGTCTTACCCGCGCTTGGCGGGCAAGGTGACCGGCCGCCGTCGTCGTAAGATGCGCACGTTCGGCGGCGAGCGCGGCATCCGCCTCTGAAAACTTTGCTTCGATAAAGAGGACATCGGCCTCGTAAGCGAGCCGGACGATCACGTCTCTATTGGCCGGCGTATCCGCGGCATCGGTTACATACGCGATCTTCTGACCGGGCGTTACGGTCAGGACTTCGCGCAGAGCACCCAGCGGCATTGCCCTGGCGGTTTCGCTCTGCGATGGGCCGCCGATGTGAATGAGGTGATCATCTGCTCGCTTCTCGATCACCGCCTGCTTGAGCTCGTGCAGCCATGGTCCGACAGGCAGCTGCATGGCGGCTAGGCGGTTCTTCCAAATATTGACGTGTTCGGCCTCTTTGACCGCGTAGGCGAGACAAGGGATGCGATGCTCGAGAACGGCCGTCGAAACTTCAAAAGTCGGTTCCGAATAGATGACCCCGTCGTCGGCATGGCCATGGCTGACCTCCTCGCAAGCAAAGGCGGTCTTCAAGCGGAAGCGCGCCGTCCGCGTTTCGAAGGACGCATCGACCTCAATCACCGCGAAGATCAAATCGCAGATGTAGCGGTCGACAAGATTCCATTGATAGGCTTGCAGCTTGTGGTGCACATGCTGAATGAATCCTGGAGGCCCGTAGAGGCAGATAGTCTTCTCGCGGCCCACCAAGATCCGCAAGAGCCGGTCGAAGCCGACGAAGTGATCTATATGCGTATGCGAAACAAACACATGTTCGATACGCTGGACCTTGCGCGGTGGCAGAGCGCCGATATCGCCAAGATCGAATAGGATCGTGCGTCTCTCGAACAAGGTCTCAAGGAAGAGGACCGGATCGCCGAAACGGCCGTTGACGAGGCTGGGATGGAGAAGCGGGCGCATTGCACTTCGCCGGCGCTGGAAAGCTCAGGTGCGCGAGCGCGTCGTCCAATCCGGCGGATGCGCCTGATCAGGAAGACTACGCGCCAAGGCAAAGAGTCGAGCCGGTCCTTTATGAGACATCGGATATATCCGATGTCTCATGATCGGGAAAGCGGCCGTCTGCAAGCGAGCCTCGCAGCCGATCGCAGCGCAATGCTAATTTTCCAACATCACAACAGGCCAAATATTGTTGTGCATCAAGGAGAAAGATTCCGCTGCACGGCGGATGAAATATCCGCCCTTTGGCTCGACGTCGTTACCCGCCCGGAACTGGCGCATAGCGCAAGCGGAGCTTTGTTTCCCGCACCGAATGAGCGGAGCCTTGATGCGCGTCAAGGTCAAATTCCGGAAATGAGTCACTGATTATCTGTGGACGTGAGCTCGGACAAACAGGGGTCGGCAGCTCTACCGCGCGATCGTGGATCGCGCGAGGACGAACTCATTTTCGTCGTGCGCGAGCTCGTGCACGAGCTGCATCCGCAACGGGCGAAGATCATAGACGTCTCCCCCTCAAGCCGTCTGGAGCGCGATCTCGGTATCGACAGCTTGGCGCGGACCGAGCTCATTTTGCGGATGGAACGAACATTTCGCGTGCGCCTTCCCGGTACGATCCTCGGCGAAGCCGAGACGGTCGGCGACCTCTTGCACGCGCTGGACTTGGCTCATGCGGATCGCCCTGCGCGCGTGCTAGCAGGCGCACTGCCGGCCTTCCCTCTCGTGCCGGCCGCCACAGGCGCGCGTACCTTGTTAGAAACACTCGATTGGCACGTGGCCGAACATCCCGACCGCCTCCACCTGACGGTGCTCGAGGATGACGCCACAGTGCTCGCAACACTGACCTATCGCGAGCTTGCCGAGGCCGCGCGCCAATTCGCGCAAGGTTTGATCGAAAGGGATGTCGCGCCCGGCGATCGCATCGCTCTGATGCTGCCGACGAGCCGCGATTTCTTCGTCGCCTTCTTCGGTATCCTCTATGCAGGCGCTGTGCCGGTGCCGATCTATCCGCCGATGCGACTGTCACAACTTGAGGAGCACTTGCGGCGCCAAGCCGGCATTCTGCGCAATGCCGGCGCGCGCATGCTCGTGACAATTGCCGAAGGACGGCGCCTTGCAACATTGCTGCAAGCGCAGGTGGAAAGCCTGACCGCGGTCCAGACCGTCGCTGGTCTTTCTTCTTCCACTATTGGCGCCGCATCGCTGCCGATTATGGACGCAACCGCAACGGCGCTAATTCAATATACATCGGGAAGCACCGGCGACCCGAAGGGGGTGGTGCTCAGCCACAGCAATCTGCTCGCCAATATTCGCGCCATGGGCCAGGCAATGGACGCGAGCTCCGCCGATATTTTCGTCAGCTGGCTGCCGCTCTATCATGACATGGGATTGATCGGTGCCTGGCTGGGATGTCTCTATTTCGCCGCACCGCTTTACGTCATGTCACCGTTGAGCTTTTTGGTACGGCCGGAAAGCTGGCTATGGGCGGTCCACCGGTTTCGCGCGACTTTGTCCGCCGCGCCGAACTTCGGATTCGAGCTTTGCCTCAACAAGATCGACGACGCCAATCTGCAAGGGCTCGAACTCGCTTCCCTCCGCTTAGTGGCGAACGGCGCCGAGCCCATCAGTGTCCAAACGCTGCGGCGTTTCATCGAGAAGTTCGCGCGCTATGGATTCCGGCCCGGCGCCATGGCGCCGGTCTATGGTCTTGCCGAAAATGCGGTGGGGCTCGCTTTTCCGCCGCCCGGGCGAGAGCCGCTCATCGACCGCGTGGACCGGGAAGCTCTGAGCCGGCGCAGCATCGCCGAGCCTGCAAGTGCCGATGACCCACATCCGCTCGAGATCGTGGCCTGCGGCCAGCCGCTTGCGGGGCACGAAATCCGCATTGTCGACGAACTCGGCCGCGAGGTTGCCGAGCGGCATGAGGGCCGGCTCGAGTTCAGTGGGCCATCGGCGACCTCCGGCTATTTCAACAATGACGTGAAGACGCGGCAACTCATCCGCGGCGGCTGGTTCGACAGCGGCGACTGCGCTTACATGGCCGGCGGCGATGTCTATGTAACCGGCCGGATCAAAGACATCATCATTCGCGCGGGCCGCCACATCTATCCGCAAGAAATCGAAGAAGCCATCGCCGATATCCCCGGCATACGCAAAGGCTGCGTAGCGGTTTTTGGCGTTGCCGATAGTGCCTCCGGCACGGAGCGGGTGGTTGTTCTGGCCGAGACACACGAGGCCGATCCAGTTGCCCGCGCGGCATTGCAGACCCATGTGCAAGAAGTCGCGAACGACATCGCCGGCACACCCGCCGACGAAATCGTCCTCGCCCCGCCGCAAACGGTGCCTAAGACATCGAGCGGCAAGATTCGCCGGAGCGCCGCGAAACAACTCTATGTCGCTGGGCGTGTGGCAGCGCCGCGGCGCGCCTTGTGGCGGCAGATCCTGCGCCTCTCCCTCGCCGGCATGGGCCCGCAGGTTAAGCGCCTCATCGCGATTTTTCGCACCACACTTTATGCCGCATGGTGGTGGATCGTGGTGGCCCTCGCCTATCTGCTGGCGTGGTTCGCCGTCATGGCGCTGCCGAGCTTGGCGGCGCGCTGGCGGGCCGTGCGCACCATTGCCCGTGCCGGTCTCGCGGCGCTCAGGGTTCCGCTTACCACAGCCGGCATCGAGCGCGTGCCGAGCGGCCATGCGATGCTGGTCTTCAACCATTCGAGCTACGCGGATGTCATCGTTCTCGCCGCATGTCTGCCGGGCGAACCGGCCTATGTGGCCAAGAAGGATTTCGCCGGGCAGATCTTTGCAGGTCCCTTCATGCGCCGCCTGGGAGTCCTGTTCGTCGAGCGTCACGATATCGGCGAGAGCCTTGCCGATACCGAGGCCCTGATCACCGCGGCACAGAGCGGCCGCAACATCGTGTTCTTCCCCGAAGGGACATTCACCCGCAGATCAGGCCTATCCGAATTCTATCTCGGCGCCTTCAAGGTGGCAGCGGAGGCCGGCCTGCCTGTGCTGCCCGGCATTTTACGCGGCACACGCTCGATGCTGCGCGGCGAGCAATGGTTTCCCCGCTGGGCACCGCTCAGCATCGATATCGAAGAGCCGGTCGATCCGTCCGGGACGGACTTCGCGTCGCTGTTGCACTTGCGTGATAGGGTGCGCCATGTCGTACTGGCGCATTGTGGAGAGCCCGATCTCGGCGAACTCGTGAAGCTGTCGCGCTTCGCCGAAGGCAGGTGACAAGGCTCCCGACCTGCCGATCGATCCAAGGGGCGGCAAAGTTTCTCGCCCTTTGACCGGCATCAAACTCTTCGCACTGTCGAGGTGCATGATGCTCATTGTGACCATTGTGCAAGGGAGGTGAGCCATGCGGCTCAGATCGCGTGCCTTTTCCGGTGGTGCCGCAATCCCGCGGCATTTCACCTGCGAAGGTGAAGACGTGTCCCCGCCGCTTGATTGGAGCGACGCTCCTGCCGGAACCCATAGTTTTGTCATTCTCTGCGACGACCCCGATGCTCCTGGCGGGACGTGGCATCATTGGGCAGCTTACGATCTTCCCGCCGACCGCACTGCACTCTCCGAAGGCGCCGGCCAGCCGCACGGCAAGGACGGCCTGAAGCAGGCGCTTAATGACTTCGGCCGGCCGGGCTATGGCGGCCCCTGCCCGCCGCACGGCCACGGGCCGCATCACTATCACTTCCGGCTCCTCGCACTTTCGACCAACCATCTGGCAGTGCGCAAAGATCCATCCTGCCGCGATGTCGAACGAGAGGCGCGCAAATCTCTCATTGCGGAAACAATCCTTGTAGGATTGTATGAACGATGACGAAGGCGGGCTCGTGAATTGCCGGTGACGGCCGAAGAGTGTCGCAAGGGTTCTCTCCGAAAGTCGCCTCACGCCGGCCGGCGTCAGTCGCACGCCCGTCTGTTGCGGGCGCCCGCCGAGGACGAATGGGACAGCAGGTGCACCCGGCCTTGACGTGCATCAAGGCCGGCTCTAGCGGACCTGAAACTATTGCGTCAAATCGCCGTTAGTTTAGGCACAGCGACGGCGTCGTAAAAGACCACTTCTGCAACGTACGTTCATTGACAGCTAAAGTGACCACGGCGTTTGGATGATCCGGAGGGGCGGATGAAGGTCAAATTGCGAATCACGAAGAACGGGACCTCCATTTACGCCAGCACTTATGACGTTGTGGACGCAGAAAGCTTCGGCACGGCGTGCGCCGATGCCTGGTTGAAGTTAAGGCAGAAGCAACTGGAAAAGGAGACGAGCATCGGCGCTCTCATGGAGCACCTCGAGACGAACGTGCTGGACCAATTGAGCGGCGCACAAATCAGCCTAGAGAAAGCATGATGGAATATCATGATTGCGTCTTGGATGCTGTCGCTATTTTGACGTGGCGAGCATCAAGACGTAAATTTTATCTGGCCCGGCAGCCGCGGAGCGCTTGGTTGATCCGTGTGTAGCCCGGCGTGCGTGAGGAGCAATCGATGCACGCCGATGTCCTGGCGCCGAATTCTGATGCAATCTCGCTCGATGCGAAGGTTGCCTTTCTGAGCAGCGCGGACGCCTATCGCTATCCGGTGCAGGACGTTGTGCGTCGCGAGACTCATATGTCATGGGTCTTTCTCGCCGGTGACAAGGTCTTCAAGCTGAAGAAGCCGGTGCGGTTTCCTTATCTCGATTTCTCGACGCTTGCCCGACGCGAAGCGGCTTGCCGCGCGGAATTGACGCTGAACCGCCGGCTCGCGCAAGATGTCTATCAAGATGTCGTGGCGCTCGTGCGGTCGGCACAGGGTCTCTCCATCGGCGGACCGGGGGAGGTCGTCGACTGGCTGGTCGTCATGCGCCGCCTTGATGAAAACAAGACATTGGAACATGCTTTCGCAACGCATGAGCTTTCAACTTCGGAAGTCGATCGCCTCGTCGAAAGGCTCGTTGCCTTCTACCTGCGCGCCCGCCCTGTCTTTGTTTCGTGGGAATGCCATCTCTCCAGCTGGCACCAAAGCCTAATCTATAACAAGCGGGTTCTCCTCGACCCGCGCCTCGGCCTTCCCGCCGGGCTCGTCAGGCGGGTCGATCAAGCCCAACAAAGGTTCCTCGAGGAGAGATCGGAGCTGATCGCCGATCGCCTGCGAAACCGTCACATCGTCGACGGGCATGGCGATCTGCGCCCCGAACATATTTGGCTTACCGATCCGGTGAGGATCATCGACTGCCTGGAGTTCAATCCTGGGCTCAGGGCGGTCGATCCGTTCGACGAGATCGCCTTCCTCTGCGTCGAATGCGAACGCCTGGGGAGTGCCTGGGTCGGCGAACATATCAAGCGCCGCGCCGCAGCCGCATTGCAGGATGGCCTGTCCGAAGATCTCTTCAGTTTCTACCGGTGCCATCGCGCGACCCTGCGCGCACGTCTCACAATCGCCCATTTGCTCGAACCGAATCCGCGCACGCCGGAAAAATGGCCGCGTCTCGCCCGCACCTACTTGAAGTTTGCCGCGGCCGACGCACTCCGCCTGGAGCGCCTGCTCAGAACACGAGCAAATCGGTAAGCCCACGCCCTTCATGCAGACGCTTAATTGTCTCTGCAAATAGCGATGCAGTGGGCAGGATGGCGATCTTGTCTTGAACGCTGTCCATAGCGAGCCGGAATGGTGGAACGGTGTCGGTTACAACGAATCGTTCGATCGTCGCATCTGCAATCACCTCTTGTGCGCCTGGCATGAACAGGCCGTGGCTGACCAGTGCAATAACCCTTTCCGCACCCGCTTTGCGTGCGGCGCGAGCGGCGCGCAGCAATGTATTTCCCGTGCTGATCAGGTCGTCGATGATCAGCACGGTCGCCCCAGCCGCGTCACCGATAAAAAGATCCCCGCTGACCACGCCTGCGCTGCGGTGCTTGTCGACAAATCCTTTTCTGATGGCGCGACCGACAGCGGTTTCCAGAGTTTCGCGAAACAATTCGGCGCGCTTGACGCCACCGGGATCCGGTGACACGACGCAAAGACTTTCATGGCGAAGCGCCTCGGCGTAATCGATGAATAAGGGAGTTGCCGTGAGAGTCACGGTTTGGCAACGGAACGCGTTTTCGAAGGCAGACGGGTTATGCACTTCCAAAGTCGCGATACAATCGGCGCCGACAGCTTCGAACAGACTGGCCAAGTAGCGAGTCGTTACGGGGTCATGCGGTTTGGTACGGCGATCCTTGCGCGCGTAGCAAAGATAGGGCACGACCGCCGTGACCCGTGCGGCGCCGGCGTCCTTGAGCGCACCGATGAAGAAGAGCAGTCGGCAAAGCTTGTCGTTGGCGCTTGCAGTCGGACCGCCGTGGAGGCTCTGGATGACATAGACGTCGGCTCCGCGGACAGATTCCAGCGGACGCGCCTTATGTTCGCCGTCTTCGAATTCTCGCTCCTCGTGTGCCGCCAAAGGTTGCCCGAGAGCTTGCGCGATGGCCTTGCCGAGATCGGCAGTCGCCTGCAATGCAAAGAGCCGAACCCGAGTGGCGTCGGTCAAGCGTGGTCTGGCATCGCTCGGGGACCAAAGGTGCTGTTCCACCATCATGGCTTGCGGCCCTTTTTGAAAATTAGATCACGATGATTTTGGATTGAATCAATCCAAAATCATGAACGTGATCGATTCCAATAAATTGGAGCGGGATAGGCAGATAAGTCCACGCAATCTGCGCAAACTTGATTGCGTCGGAAAACCGGTTTCCACTTTTACTCATCCCGCTCTTGAGCCGTCATCGCCGGAAACCTGGCGACGGTGACTTCGGGCAGCGACCCTGCTCCGTTTCAAGCCGCAGGCTTTTTTGCTCGATCCGTCGTGTCGGGCGGGAAGCGCGCGAGAGCCTCGATGACCTCCTGGTCCGAGGTCTGGCGGAAATCGGAATAGTAGTATCCGATCGCGCCGAAGAACTCATGGTCCTCCAGGCAGACAACATCGTCGGCTTCCTCACGCATTTCGGCCAAAGATTCGGTTGGTGCGACGGGCACGGCGAGAACAAGCTTTTTGGGTTGGCGCTGGCGCGTAGCGCGCAGCGCCGCGCGGGTGGTCGCGCCGGTGGCAATGCCGTCATCGATGACGATGGTGACGCGCCCGGCGACATCGACCCGCGCGCGATTGCCGAGATAGCGTTGCCGCCGGCGCTCGATTTCCGCAAGCTCCTGGTGGCAAATGGTCTGGAATTCAGCTTCATCGATATTTGCGAGCCGAATGACGTCCTCGTTGCGAACGATGATTGGCGTACCGCCGTCGACCACAGCACCCATGGCCAATTCCGGCTGCATCGGCACGCCAACCTTGCGCACCAGCACGAGGTCGAGCGGCGCATGAAGCGCAGCGGCAACCTCGGCGGCTACGGGAACACCCCCGCGCGGGAGGGCGAGGATCACCGGCCGCTGATCCTTGTAGCTTGCGAGTGCCTGCGCGAGTCTGCGTCCCGCATCCAATCGATTCTCGAAGCTCATCGCTACCCTCTCACCCTAGTCTTAGGTATTGGCCGACCCAACCACGCCCGGCGGGCGGGCTGCCAGATAGCGTTCAAACCAATGTGCAGCGTGGACAATGACAGCCTCCAGCGCTCCGGGCTCGGGAAAGAGGTGGCTCGCGCCTGCAACGATCTCTAGCGCCTTTGGACCTCTCAGGCGGGCCAATGCCCGCTCGTTGAGTTCGATGACAACGTCATCCAGCCCACCCACAATCAAGAGGGTCGGAGTCCAGATCTCATCCAGCGCGCCGCCTGCAAGATCGGGGCGGCCACCGCGCGAGACGACGGCGCCGACCCGCTCCCCAAGTCTTGCGGCTGCGACAAGGGCAGCCGCGGCTCCGGTGCTCGCGCCGAACAACCCGAGCCCATGCCCAAGCACGGGAAAATCGTGATCGAGCCAACGGACGGCGTCAACAAGTCGTTCCGCGAGCAGCGCAATGTTAAAGACGTTTGCACGATCCTCCTCCTCTTGCGAAGTCAGGAGATCGAACAAAAGGGTCGCAAATCCATGCGTGTTGAGCGCCTCTGCCACCGCCATGTTGCGCGGACTGAAACGACTCGACCCGCTGCCGTGGGCAAACAAGATAACGGAATGCGCCCGCCGCGGAATTCGCACTGTGCCAGCCAACCCGATAGGCGGGATGCGCACGTCGCGATTGTCGAGGCCGTTCTCGACTCGACCTTTGCCGGGGCGATCTGGAATTGACCGGCTCATGCTTCAAGCGCCCTCCGGAAGCGGCGGATTTTGAACCAAATCAGGTGTAAGGACTTGACCAGGATCAATAGCGGTGAAGCATTCTTGCGCATCGAGCAAAATGCTATTCGCAATAGTTCGAGCCGTTAAAAGTGAAGCATTTCCCTCGTGCTGGCTTTGGTCGTTCCGCGACAGTCTTTGACCTGTGTTCAACAACGAGGCGCGGCTTGTTGACTCGCGGGTGTCTGATGATGATGTGCTGTTCTGCTGCGCGACGATGGGGGCCGGCAAATAGACGTCCATGCGGCCAGTATTGGACCTTTGTCGGTATCGCCGAGCGCGAAGAAAGAAGCTTCTTGGCCATCTAGATCGTCTTCGATGTCGATCGATTTGATTTCTATCGATCGATCGGTAATAGTCCGGGAAAAGCGGGAGGCAACGGATGAATTTTGATTTCTCGGACGACCAGAAATTTCTCCGGATCGAGGTGCGCAAATTTCTCGAGGCCAATTGCCCGAGCGCCCGCGTGCGCAAAGTGCTGGACGACGACGGCAAGGCCTATGATGCGGAGTTGTGGCAGGCCGTCGTCAAACAGGGGTGGCTGGGAACGGCGATCCCGGAGCGGTTCGGCGGCCTCGGGCTCAGTTACTTGGAGCTCTGCGTTATCGCTGAGGAGCTCGGGCGCGTGGTGGCGCCGATCCCCTTTTCTTCGACAGTCGGATTTCTGGCCGAGGCGGTCATGCTGTTCGGCAGTGAGGAGCAGAAATCCGAACTCCTGCCAAAGATCGCCGCCGGCGAGGTGATCGGCTGTCTCGCCGCTTCCGAAGGCCCTGGCGTCTTGGCGGCGCATGCGCTGCAGACCTCTGTCAGGGACGCAAAAGTCACCGGCACAAAAATGCCGGTCGCCGACGGGGATATCGCGACGCTCGCTCTCGTTCTGGCGCACGAGGATGGCAGGCCGGGCCTCTATCTCGTCGATCTCGCTGGCGAGGGCGTTGCGCGCGCGGCATTGAAAACCCTCGATCCGACCCGTGACGCCGCCAAACTCATCCTCACGCAAGCGCCGGCGCGCCGGTTGGGCCATGCCGGCGAAGGATTTGCGATGCTCGAGCAGATCCTCGATCGCGCCGCGGTCCTCATCGCCTTCGAGCAATGCGGCGGCGCCGACCGCTGTCTCGAAATGGCCAAGGACTATGCGCTCGCGCGCTATGCCTTCGGCCGGTTGATCGGCAGCTACCAGGCGATCAAGCACAAGCTTGCCGACGTCTATGTCAAGAACACTTTGGCACGCTCGCATGCCTATTACGGTGCCTGGGCGCTCAACACCCATGCGCCGGAGCTGCCGATTGCGGCCGCAGCGGCGCGGATCGCCGGCTCGGAGGCCTTTTGGTTCGCTTCGAAAGAAAACATTCAGACCCATGGCGGCATCGGCTTCACCTGGGAGATGGATTGCCATCTCTATTACCGCCGCTCGCACCAGCTCGGTCTTGTCGCAGGCGCACCGAAGGTTTGGAAGGAACGCCTCGTCCATCAGCTCGAACGCCGCAACGCGCCCCTCGTCTAAAGGAAAAAGACCATGGACTTCAACGACACGCCGGAAGAGGCAGACTATCGCCAGAAAGCCCGCGCATGGCTGAGCGCCAACGCACCCAAGCCCCTGGCGAAGCCAGGCTTGGCGGCTCGAAGCTTTGTTGCAGAAGCCAAGGCCTGGCAGGCCAAAAAGGCAGACGCCGGCTATGCTTGCATCGCCTGGCCGAAAGAATGGGGTGGCCCCGGCGGCACGGCGATAGGGCAAGTCATCTTCAGCGAGGAAGAGGCGAAATATGTCACCTCGCCGGACCTTTTCAGGATCGGCCTTGGCATGTGTCTGCCGACCATCTTCGCCTTTGCCGACGAGGCGACCAAGCAGCGTTTCGCCCCGCAAGCGCTGCGCGGCGAAGAAATCTGGTGCCAGCTGTTCTCCGAGCCTTCCGCCGGATCGGACTTGGCGGCGGCGCGGACCCGTGCCGTTCAGGTGAACGACGGCTCCGGCGATTGGATCATCAACGGCCAGAAAGTATGGACCTCCGTCGCCCAACATTCCGATTTCGGCATCGTCATTGTCCGCACCGACCCCAACGTGCCCAAACATAAGGGCCTGACCATGTTCTGGGTCGACATGAAGGCCAAAGGCATCGAGGTGAAACCCATCCATCAGATGTCTGGCGGTTCGGAGTTCAATGAAGTCTTCTTCACCGATGTGCGGGTGAAGGACAGCCAGCGTCTCGGCGCTGTCGGCGAGGGCTGGAAAGTCAGCCTCGTCACCTTGATGAACGAGAGACTAGCCGTCGGCGGCAATCGAGGCCCCTCTTGGCACAAGCTGTTGGATGCGGCGCGCAAGACGCCGGGGTTGCATGGCCTGCCCGCGATCAAAGACCAGGCGCTGCGGGAAAAACTCGCCGACTTTTATGTCCAATCGGTGGGCCTGCAGCATACGCGCAATCGGGCCCTCACCGCGCTGTCGCGCGGCGAAGCGCCGGGACCGGAGAACTCGATCAGCAAGATCATCGCGGCGACGCAGATGCAGGAGCTTGCCCATGCCGCCGTCGAAATGTTCGATTCATTTGGCATCGTCAGCGATCCGGCATTGGCGGACTTGCAGGGCGAGTTTCATTTGGCTCTGCTGAGCGCGCCCGGCTACCGCATTGCCGGCGGCAGCGATGAAATCCTGCGCAACATCATCGCCGAGCGCGTGCTCGGCATGCCCGGCGACCTGCGCATCGACAAGGATGTGCCGTTCAAGGATCTGCCGGTGGGCAGGTGAAGGGGGAGGCGCCGACGCCTGCCGGCCCTCTCCCCGCTTGCGGGCACGGAATGTACATCTTCACGGCAAAGGATTTTCGCCTCTACGGCCCGCGAAAGAACTTTTGGGAAAACCGGCAATGCTTCGGCGCGACCCTTCTCCCGCTTGCGGGAGAAGGTGGCAGGCGGAGCCTGACGGATGAGGGATCTCCCTAGGTTGCAACCATCCCTCATCCGCCTCGCATGCGCTCGGCACCTTCTCCCGCAAGCGGGAGAAGGACGCGCCCAACTTTTGGACCTTTCCACTCTATGATCGGGAAAGATGTGCACACCCCGTAGCGCTTACGGGGAGAGGAGTCGCGCGGCACCCGTGGTGCCTTTCCGGCAGGATATGAATCGAGCGAGGCCGGGATCTATGGCGATGCGCAGGTTGTGTCGATGCGGGAGGGGTGAGATGAAGGCTCACGAATGGTGCATTGCGCCAATAGTGGATATCTGCCGCGCTTTAGTCGGTGCCTTTGCGCTGCGTATCCCTGACCCATTTGACGACGCTGCGCATGAAGTCCCACACGTCGCCTGCTACTGGCCTCACATAGGCGGCATCGTTCGGATCACTTCCCATCCGCTCGAGCATGTCAACCGTCCACGCGGCTTTCTTCGATTTAATACCAAGCTCCGTGAGCCATGACTCGACCTCGCCGTTCCGCACAGCAAAGATGCCATATTGCTGGAGTTGATCGAAGAAGTCGTTCGCAGACGCTTGGTCATCCCTCCCCAGTTGCATGATGCCGCCGTTTTTCATATCGACACCCTGGTCAGCGAACAGCTTGTGCAGAGTGGCGCGGTGCTGGCCCATGCTGACATGTGAGGCCGTGGGGATATGGGCGGCCTCAAGCCAGGGTATCCAATTCCCACCGCCGTCCTTCAATATATCAACGTCCACAATAGCCGCCGCCGGGACACCGAATGCGCGCAGGGGGCCGATGATATCGCGGATGGTCTGCTTATTCTGCGCGTTCACGAACAGAAGCGATGGATAACCCTTCTCATGTTCGGCCAAACGATAATAAACTTCCGCGTAGAAAGCCCGGTCATTGTCCGACTCGGCCACAACAACCCCGTCATGGAATAAGGCAGAGATCACATTCGCGCTGCGAAGAAGCGGGGCCTTGAACAGCTTCGTGAGAATGGCTGAGTCAACGATCTTTCCTTTGGACTTGCCATTTGAATATTCCAGCCGCACGACGCGGACGAGTGGAGAAGCCTGCAAACAGCCCATAAGGAAATCAGGACTGTGCGTCGATGCCATCAGGGTCCCGCCCGCCTTGAGGTTGCTCGTGAGCTGATGCCCCAGTTTTCGAGCGAGCGGTGGATGCAGGAAGGCCTCGGGCTCATCAATGAGTATCGCGCGATAGTCGCCCGAGAGGACCGCGCAGACTATACCTACGAAGGCTTGAACTCCGTCGCTCGCTTCTTTTATGTGGAGCGCCTTTCTGTGGAATTCCCTCGCAGCTTCACTCCAATGCTGCTCGTTCTCGTCTGGCTCGGTTGGCGAAAGACGGATTCGGAGGTTGTCCGCCGATAGCTGCTCAACGGTGAAATAAACGCCGAAGGCGTCGAAGATGATCTCGCGCACTCTCTTTCGATCATCCTCGTTCTGAAAAAGGTGCATGAGCATGTTCTGCGCTTGGCCGAGAAGGTCGCCGCGCCGTCGGTCATCAGTGAGCGCGAACCGGGTCCGTCCATCCAGGCGAATGAGGAAGAAGCGTAAGAATTGGGAAGTCAACCACCGCTTCTCCTTGTGGTCCTTCATATACTCGCGGAGGCTTTTGTGAGGCACATTACTCGCGTCGAGATTTCCGTTCGGGTTGAATCGGCCGACATAGACGTGATCCGGCGACGTCCCCAATGGAGCTCTTTTGGTTAGGTTCGCAATGTCCTCGTTGAGCTGATCTTCGCTAAGCCAAACCATTTCAAAATCATTGAGAATTTTAGTCGCGATCGTCGCATGGCTCGAAATATCCTGCTCTATTTCCCGGAGCACTAAGCTTTTGCCAGAATTGTTGGGGCCTACGAAAACCGTGACTCCCTGAGCCGGGACGTGAAGCGGTTCAGTAAGCTCGGTGAACTTCAGGGAAATGGATTCGAACATTTGAACCCCGCAATGGTGGCTGTCTAAGTCTGTAGTGAAGTCCTCGAAAGCCCTCGAACGCATGTCCGAGGGCGTTTCGCGCTCGTTCACGGGGTGTCTAGCAGTTGAGCCCCTCCAGGTCGATCAAACCTGAGCTGGTCGCGGCGCAAGGCGTTACTCGGGCGCGATCTCCGAGTCCGCATTTCGACATCCGCTTCGAGTCATGAACGGTCTCGCTTACAACGAACCTCGCAAACCCATCGATGAACCCCCACCAAATCCTCACCCTCTTCTCACCGCCCGCCAGCCAATATCGCGCCGGCAAAACCCCTCAGGCCAGTCGATCAGATCGACCGCCGCATAGGCTTTTTCACGCGCGCTCTCCACATCCGTGCCAAGCCCGGTGACGTTCAACACTCGGCCTCCATCGGCAAGAAGTTTTCCGCCCTGGCGCTTCGTTCCGGCCTGGGTGATCAGCACACCGGGCACCGCCGCAGCCTTTTCGAGTCCGCGGATCTGCGTTCCCTTCAAAGGCCTGTCGGGATAGCCGCGCGCTGCCAAAACGACACTCAGCGCGCAGTCCTGCGAAAAGGCGATCGGGCGGTCGGGCAGCTTGCCTTCGGCGCAAGCAATCAAGAGCGGCAGAAGATCTTCTTCGAGGCGCGGCAGAATCGCCTGCGTTTCCGGATCGCCGAAGCGCACGTTGAATTCGATCAGTTTCGGCCCATCCTTGCCGATCATCAGGCCGGCAAACAGCACGCCTTTGAATTTCGCCCCCATGTCCGCCATGCCGCGCAATGCGGGATCGATGATCTCGCGCATGATGCGCGCCGCCATGTCCGCATCGACGTTTGCGGCCGGGGAATAGGCGCCCATGCCGCCGGTATTGGGGCCGGTGTCGCCGACGCCGACGCGCTTATGGTCTTGCGCCGAGCCGAAGGCGAGCGCCTTTTGCCCGTCGCACAGCGCGAAGAAAGAGGCTTCTTCGCCTTCGAGACATTCCTCGATGACGATCGATTTTCCTGCCGTACCGAAGCCGCCGCCGAGCATGAAGTCGATTGCCGCTTCGGCTTCCTGAACAGTCTTCGCGACGATCACGCCTTTGCCGGCCGCGAGTCCGTCGGCTTTGACGACGATCGGGGCTCCACGCTGGCCGACATAGACTTTGGCGGACCAAGCATCGGCAAATGTTTCATAGGCCGCGGTCGGAATCGTAAGGCGGCGGCAAAGATCCTTGGTAAAAGTTTTCGAGCCTTCCAAACGCGCCGCCGCGCGGCTCGGGCCAAAGGCGCGAATGCCGGCTTTCTCGAGATCATCGACAATGCCGGCAACGAGCGGCAGTTCCGGACCGATCACGACGAGGCCGATATCCGCCTTTTTGCAGAAGGTGACGACAGCCTCATGGTCGGCCGCATCGAGCACAACGAGTTCGGCAAGCTCGGCTATGCCCGGATTGCCGGGGGCGGCAAAAAGCCGGCCGAGCGTCGGGCTTGCCGCTAGAGCCCGAGCGAGCGCATGTTCGCGCCCGCCGGAGCCGAGAAGAAGGACGTTCACATCTGGCCTTTGCGAGATTTGCAAGATTTCCTTATGGCTTGGTAGACGACGGGGGGGCCGGATACAATCTCCACGAATTGCAAATTCACGTCGGACTTCCTACATCGGCTGGTCAAAGCCGGCTTTGTATCGCCGCGACGAGGCGAGCCTTCAAGCCGCGGCCGAGGGCTTGCTCTCCTGCATTAAGGCCCGACGTCCGTCGCCTTAATGCGGCCATGCTACAAGTTACTGACTTCGTGCGCATTCTAGCCACCCGGATAAACCCTTCCGGGCCAAACCAGGCCGCCGCGCACAACATCGAAACAGGCTTTCATAATGGACGACGAAGCGAACCGCTTTTCCGCCCGCGCTGCGCGCTATGCCCGCGTCGGCGCGAA
Source organism: Beijerinckiaceae bacterium (assembly GCA_052148755.1). Classification (GTDB taxonomy): domain Bacteria; phylum Pseudomonadota; class Alphaproteobacteria; order Rhizobiales; family Beijerinckiaceae; genus Methylovirgula. The sequence continues at coordinate 17,540 of JBKQHN010000191.1, forward strand.
TGTCAGCGGCGTCGCGGCGCGAATGGCCGGTGCGCGCTTTCTCGGCGCAGGCGGAACCGATGCGGCGCTTGCAGCCCAGCTCGCGCGGGCGCTCGGCGGCCTCAAAGGCCCGGTGATGAAGGTCGCGCAATTGCTGGCGACCATTCCGGATCTCTTGCCGCCGGAATATGCCGAGGCCATGCAGGCTTTGCAAGCCGATGCGCCGCCGATGGGGGCGGCTTTCGTCAAGCGCCGGATGCAGGCCGAACTCGGGTCTGAATGGCGCGGCCGCTTCGCCGAATTCGACCTGCATCCCGCGGCGGCGGCCTCCTTGGGGCAAGTTCACCGCGCGACGAGCCACGAGGGCACGCTGCTTGCCTGCAAACTGCAATATCCGGACATGGCCTCGGCGGTCGAAGCGGATCTGAAACAGCTCGAGTTCCTCTTCTCGCTGCATCGCCGACTGCGGCCGGCGATCGATACGCGCGAAGTCATCAAGGAGATCGCGGCGCGGGTGCGCGAGGAGCTCGATTATGGCCGCGAAGCCCGGCACGCGGCGCTTTACGCCGAAATGCTGGCGCCGGTCTCCGACGTGCGCGTGCCGCGTGTCGCAGCCGAACTGTCGACAAAGCGTTTGCTGACGATGCATTGGCTCGAAGGCAAGAAACTGCTCGCCTTCGTAGATGCGCCCGAAGACGTGCGAAATCGCATCGGCACGGCCATGTATAAGGCGTGGTGGCATCCCTTCAGCCAGTTCGGCATCATCCATGGTGATCCGCATCTCGGCAATTATACGGTCTTCGCGGAGGATGCAGCCGTGGGCGGCATCAATCTGCTCGATTACGGCTGTATTCGGATCTTTCCGCCGCGCTTCCTCGGCGGCGTCGTCGACCTATATCGAGGCCTTCTCGAAGGCGATCACGCCCGCGTGGTCCATGCCTATGAGAGCTGGGGATTTCGCGGCCTCAGCAAAGACCTCGTCGAGATCCTAGACATCTGGGCGCGGTTCATCTTTGGGCCTTTGCTCGAGGACCGGGCACGCACCATCGCCGATGGCGTCTCGCCGGGCCTTTACGGGCGACGGGAAGCGTTTCAGGTCCACAGGGGTTTGCAGGAAAAGGGGCCGATCATATTGCCGCGCGAATTCGTCTTCATGGACCGTGCGGCGATCGGTCTCGGCGGCGCGTTTCTGCACCTCGGCGCCCGGCTCAATTTCCATCGCATGTTCGAAGCGGCCATTGCCGATTTCTCGTTGGCGGCGGTCACGCAGCGCCAGACGGCGGCCCTTGCCTCAGTGGGTCTCGTAGCCGCAGCATAAGGGTCGAAATTCCAACCGCCTCCGCCTCGAGGGCGCAGATATCCTCTGCGAGGCCTTTCGCGCGCCGTGCATGACCTGCCGCGCGACATCGCGTAGCTCAAATATTCCCCGTTCCGCCAACCGATCCTCTGGACGCCATGCGGCGAACCTCGCAGTTTTGACGCTTTGACGAGGCTCACGCCAAGATTTGCGTCCGCGTCGGAGAATTGGAGCGATTTTTCCGCATTTTCCGCTGGAGCCTGCGTTTCAGTCTGCAAGCAGGCGGCGATCGTTTGTTCCAGCGCCTGAGCACGTCTCGAAGAAATTCAAAACCGAAGGCTGCGGTACTCTAGATCACGATGATTTTGGATTGAATCAATCCAAAATCATGAACGTGATCGATTCCACTAAAATAGAGCGGGATAGGCAGATAAGTCTACGCAATCTGCGTAAACTTGATTGCGTCGGAAAAGCCGCGCAGCGTCCCACTTTTCCTTATCCCGCTTTGGGTTTCGCAAGCGCTCAACCCATCCTACGGGCTCTCGCTGCCTTGTTATTTGTAAAGTTTGAGGCTTATAATTGCGTCTTGGGAGGATGGCAGAAATGAATATTCGCATCATTCAGTCAGTCGCCGTAGTCGCTCTGGTATTTGCCGTCGGACAGAGCGCTCCGGCCTTTTCCCAAACGTGTGAGACAGCAGAAAATCCCTATTTCTGCAGAGCTGGATATCGCTGCTGCCCGTCTAGCCAGTACCGGTACTACTGCAAGGGCTACACGGGCAGCGATCCCGAGGAGCGGGCGAGAAGCCGGCGCGTTGCGCCGCACGCCTTCTGCGTCAACCCTGACAGTCCTCTGTTTCAGGATCTTAAAAAGCATTGCCGAGTTTTCGGCCATTGCTGATCTCGGTCAATCGAAGCAGCAGCCACATTGAACAAAGCGAAATACGGACCGTGCGGCGATCGGTCTCGGCAGCGCGTTTCTGCACCTCGGCGCCCGGCTCAATTTCCATCGCTTGTTCGAAGCGGCCATTGCCGATTCCTCGCCAGCGGCGGTCATAGAGCGCCAGGCGGCGGCCCTCGCCTCTGTGGGTCTTATTGCCGCGGAGTGAGGGCGGAAAATCCCGCCTCCCGCCTCGAGGCCGTCCGAGGTCTGCCGCGCGCCGCGGATGAACTAAAGTACAACATCAATATTCCCCCTTCCGCCAACCGACCCTCTTGACGCCATGGGGCGACGCTGCGAAAGGAGGGCCGCGAACCAGACGGGACTGGAGGCACTATGGCCGAGCAACATACCGTTTCCGCAGGCGGGCAGTCCGACAATGACTATGCCGAACATGAAAAAACCTACCGCCTGTTCTTGATGCTCTTCAAATATGGCGCGCTCGGCGTCGTTTTAGTCCTCATTCTCATGGCAATTCTGACGCTTTGAATGTCCGCCCTGAGGAATGTCCCTATCGGACCAATTGTCCCAGCTCTTTGGGATATACTCTGGAGCGCGCTTGAGCCCGCGAGCAGACGGTTCCCGTTTGTTGCTGAGCCTGAGCGCTCTTGATGAAATTCAAAACCTGAGGCTGTGGAATGCACCCAGCTTCGCAGTGGCTGCTTCGGGTTCGCGCCGCTGATCTAAGTTAAATGTGTCGCTTGATCGGGAGATTTTCATGCGGATTGCCGTACCGGCCGAAACAGATCCCGGCGAGGCCAGAGTTGCCGCCACACCGGAAACGGTAAAGAAATTCAACAATCTCGGTGCCGAGGTCGTCGTCCAAGCGGGCGCCGGATCGAAAGCCGGCTACCTGGATGCTGATTATACCCAGGCTGGCGCAACGATTGGCGCCGACACGGCGAGCACGATTCACAATGCGGATGTCATTTTGCGGGTGCGACGGCCCCAGGCCGCCGAGCTCGCCGGCGCCAAGGCGGGTGCCGCGGTCATCGCGATCATGGACCCCTATGGCCATGTCGATGCGTTGCAGAGTCTTGCCGAAGCAAATGTTCTGGCCTTCGCCATGGAACTCATGCCGCGCATCACCCGCGCGCAGGTGATGGACGTGCTCTCGAGCCAGGCCAATCTCGCCGGCTATCGCGCGGTGATCGATGCGGCTGCGGAATTCGGCCGCGTGCTGCCGATGATGATGACGCCGGCCGGTACGGTCCCGGCTGCCAGGACCTTCATCATGGGCGTCGGCGTCGCCGGTCTTCAGGCCATCGCAACGGCGCGACGGCTCGGCGCTATTGTGACGGCGACCGACGTGCGCCCGGCGACCAAGGAGCAGGTCGAATCGCTCGGCGCCAAATTCATTGCGGTCGAAGACGAAGAATTCAAGCAAGCCGAAACAGCCGGCGGCTATGCCAAGGAAATGTCGGCGGAATATCAGGTCAAGCAAAAAGCGCTGACGGCGTCGCACATCGCCAAGCAGGATATCGTCATCACCACCGCGCTGATCCCCGGGCGCAAAGCACCCATCCTTGTGACAGCCGAGATGGTCGCCTCCATGCGGCCCGGCTCGGTGGTCGTCGATCTTGCGGTCGAACGCGGTGGCAATTGCGAACTTGCCCGGCCCGGCGAGATCGTCGTTTCCGCAAATGACGTGAAGATCATCGGTCATCTGAACGTCGCGGGTCGGCTCGCGACGACGGCTTCGGCGCTGTATGCCAAGAATCTCTTGGCCTTTGTCGAGACGCTCATCGACAAGACGACGAAAAATCTAGCGATAGCCTGGGACGATGAAATCGTGAAGGCGACGTTGCTGACGAAAGACGGCGCTCTCGTCCATCCGAATTTTCAAAAAGTCACCTGATCCAAAGCGGTTCGCGAGGCTCGCGGACAATGCCGGGTTTGGTGCAGCGGTTTGGTACAGACATTAGGGGCACACATGGCTAACGAAAGCCCACAGCAACTTCTCATGGCGGCGGCCGATACCGCACACAGCTCTGCCGACCAGCTCGGCACTGCGGTCCATATAGCGAGTGGCGGCGCGATCGACCCGTTCGTGTTTCGCTTCGCGATCTTCGTGCTGGCGATCTTCGTCGGCTATTACGTGGTTTGGTCGGTGACGCCCGCCTTGCACACGCCACTTATGTCGGTGACCAACGCGATTTCGTCGGTGATCGTGGTCGGTGCCCTCCTCTCTGTCGGCGTCGACGTCTCGGCGCCTGGCGATGACGGCGCCATCCTCGCGCGGATCTTCGGCTTTATCGCGCTGATCCTCGCTTCGGTGAACATATTCGGCGGCTTCCTCGTCACCGGACGAATGCTCTCCATGTACAAGAAGAAGGGCTGACGTCCATGAACGCCAATCTCGCGGCCCTGCTTTATCTGGTTTCGGGCATTCTCTTCATTCTGGCTTTGCGTGGTCTGTCCTCGCCGGCAACCTCGCGGCGCGGCAATTTCCTCGGCATGATCGGCATGGCGATCGCGATCGTCACGACGCTCGCCTATCAGATCCCCGCCGGGATTTCGGGCTGGATTTTCGTCGTCGTCGGTGTGGCGATCGGCGGCTCAATCGGCGCCTGGAGAGCCCGCACCGTGATGATGACGGCCATGCCGCAGCTCATCGCCTTTTTCCACGCGCTGGTCGGTCTTGCCGCCGTGCTCGTGGCGGCGGGTGCTTATTATGCGCCGCAAGCTTTCGGCATCGGCACGCCGGGCGCGATCCATGGCGCGAGCCTCATCGAAATGTCGATCGGTGCCGCGATTGGCGCGATCACTTTCACAGGTTCGGTCATCGCGTTCCTGAAGCTCGACGGGCGCATGTCCGGCAAGCCGATCATTCTGCCGCTGCGCCACGTGATCAACGGCGGCCTCGCGGTTTTGCTCATCCTGCTCGTCGTCTGTTTCGTGCAGACGCAGGCCGCCCTCGTGTTCTGGCTGATCGCATTGGTTTCCTTTGCGCTCGGCTTTCTCATCATCATCCCGATTGGCGGCGCCGATATGCCGGTCGTCATCTCGATGCTCAACTCCTATTCCGGCTGGGCCGCGGCCGGCATCGGGTTCACGCTCGGCAATCTCGCGCTGATCATCACCGGAGCGCTCGTCGGCTCTTCCGGCGCCATTCTGTCCTACATCATGTGTAAGGGCATGAATCGCGCCTTCCTTTCCGTCATTCTCGGCGGCTTCGGCGGTGAAACGGAAGTGGTCGCGGGCGCGGTCGAAACAAGGCCGGTGAAACGAGGAGCAGCGGACGATGCCGCTTTTATTATGAAGAACGCGGAAAAAGTGATCATCGTTCCGGGTTATGGCATGGCGGTCGCCCAAGCCCAGCATGCTCTACGCGAAATGGGCGATGTCCTGAAAAAGGAGGGCGTCGACGTCAAATACGCGATCCATCCGGTTGCCGGTCGCATGCCGGGACACATGAACGTGCTGCTCGCCGAAGCCAATGTGCCCTATGACGAGGTGTTTGAACTCGAAGACATCAATGCCGAATTCGGCCAGGCCGATGTCGCATTCGTCATCGGCGCCAACGACGTCACAAATCCGGCCGCCAAGACCGATCCGAAGTCGCCGATCTACGGCATGCCTATCCTCGATGTCGAAAAGGCCAAGACGGTTCTTTTCGTCAAACGCGGCATGGGGTCGGGTTATGCCGGCGTCGAAAACGAGCTGTTCTTCAGAGACAATACGATGATGCTTTTTGGCGATGCCAAGAAAGTTGTCGAAAGCATTTTGAAAGCAATGGGATAGGCCATTCGTCAGCCCGCCGGAGTGAGGCGGGCTGAATTTTTTGATGTTGAGAGCTGGTTGTTCCGTTACGGGCAATCGGGATTGGCTCTAGATCACCGACCTAACTCGACGGCCGTCATTCCGGCGCATAGGGTGTTGCGAAGACGCCCGTCGCAAGCGACGGGCTATGGCGGGAATCCGGGAAGAGCCCCGCGTCCGCGACGATATGAGTCCTGTGTACGCGCCCACGCGACAAGGATTGCATGCCAGCAGTCGCGAGGATGACCGCCCTGTGAATGAACGGGCGCACTGATTTGCCGACAAGCTTTGAGTGACCGCGCCGTCACGCACCCGCTTTTCCTGCCAATAGGTCCAGACCCGACAATTTCCCCGCAACGGCACTAGATCACGATGATTTAGAGCGGGATATGCGGATAAGTTTACGCAATCTGCGTGAACTTGATTGCTCCGGAAAAGCCGCGCAGCATCCCCCTTTTCCTCATCCCGCGCTAGGCCCGGGTCGGCCCCGCGTCGTCTCGCCACGTCCGCACTTATTTATGAAATGCCATTTCATTCTCTTGACCGTGCCCGCGCTCGATGGGAATGTCGCTTCGATAAAGAGATTGGATTGTCCGGAGGTGCAAATGTCAGAGGTTGGAAGTCTCAAAGGGAAAGTCATCGTTGTCACGGGAGCCGGCCGCGGCATTGGCCGGGAGATTGCGCTGCTCGCTGCGGCCGAGGGCGCGAAAGTCGTCGTAAATGACCTTGGCGGCGCCGCCGACGGCGACGGCAGCAGCGCGGCTCCGGCGGAAGAAGTGGTCGATGAAATCCGCAAAAGAGGCGGTACGGCTGTCGCCAATTTCAACTCTGTGGCCGAGCCGCTGCAGGCTGATGCCATCATCAAAACGGCGCTCGACGTATTCGGGCGGCTTGACGGCGTCGTCAATAACGCCGGTATTTTACGCGATGCGATTTTCCACAAGATGAGCGTGGCCGACTTTGAACTCGTCATAAAAGTTCATCTTCTCGGCTCGTTCTACATGTCGCATGGCGCAGCGCGGATCTTCCGCGAACAAGGCGGCGGCGCTTTCGTTCATTTCACGTCGACGTCGGGTTTGATCGGCAATTATGGGCAGGCAAACTATGCAGCCGCCAAGCTTGGCATCGTCGGCCTGTCGAAATCGATTGCACTCGACATGGCCCGCTTCAACGTTAGCTCGAATTGCGTTTCGCCGTTTGCCTGGAGCCGATTGATCGGGACGATCCAGACCGACACGGAAGAGGAAAAAGCGCGTGTCGCCCGCATACAAGCCATGGGGCCGGAAAAGATCGCACCGCTCTGCGCCTTTTTGTTGAGCGATGCAGCTAAAGATGTCACCGGCCAAATCTTTGCGGTCAGGATGAACGAAATATTTCTCATGGGTCAATCGCGGCCGATTCGCTCGGTTCATCGCGGCGAAGGCTGGACCTGCAAATCAGTCGCGGAGCATGCAATACCGGCATTGAGGGGTTCATTCTATCCACTCGATCGGTCCGCCGACGTTTTCAATTGGGACGCCGTCTGATCACGAGGATGCGCTAAAGATCGCGAACCGGCTGGGCCGATGCATGCCCGGCACCGCCGCAGCGTTGGATGACCGGAACACGCCCTTTTCGCGCCAGCGGTCAAGACAAAACGCCGCACCGCGGCAATTGCGGCAGTGCTTTACCTTAAGTTTACCATACATGCCGCATGGTGGGGTTCAGTCCCTCGCTAGTCTTCGGGTCATGTTCAACAGCCTCAAGCGTTTGGTCGGGCCACAAACTTCGATCCGCGTCGTAGCAAGCGCCGAGGCACCGGTGCGACCGAGCGATGAACCGGCCGAAGCGCCAAGCGAAGCACACGTACAATTGCGCGAGACCTTCGACCTGTTAGAGGTCGATGTCACGCGCCTGATCAGTGACGTCATCGCGGCCGCTGGCGCGACGCACCAAGACATGAGTCGCTTCGCGAAGGCGGTCGAAGAGATTTTCGGCAGTTGCGGCGGGCTTGCCGGGGATGCCGAAAACGCGGCACGTGACGCCAGCGCGCTTGCCTGCGCAACCGTCGAATTGACAAGTTCGAGCGAGGAGATCGGCCGTCGCTTACGCGATGCCTCGGACCTGGCAAACGGCGCGAAGCAAACGGCCGATGAAACGCGTGCGAATGTCGACGGATTGAAGGCCTCTTCAGCCGATATCATGCCGATCGTTGGGCTCATTAGTTCGATTGCGAAGCGAACCAATCTTTTGGCGCTCAATGCGACGATCGAGGCGGCACATGCCGGCGCGGCCGGCCGCGGCTTTGCGGTGGTCGCCGGCGAAGTCAAATCGCTGGCTGTCGAAACGCAAAAGGCGACCGACGAGATCGCGCGGCGGATCGCCGATCTGCAAGGCGAGTCGCTGCGGCTGATCAAGGCCGTCGACAGTATCGGGCAAATGATCGATGGCCTGTCGCCGGTCATTGCCGCCATTTCGAACGCAGTCGAAGAGCAAATCCTGACGACGGCGGAACTGTCGCGGTCCACGTGTGAGACCTCGACCTTTGTTAAGCGGGTCAGCAATAGTGCTCATGCGATCGCCGGGATAGCGTCTGCAACGACGGACGTGTCACATTATGCCGAACAGTCGGTGCAACGCGTCACCGTGGATGCGGAAAAGCTTCGATCGCGCTTCGTCATTTTCCTGCGCCAGACCGAGATCGGCAGCCGGCGCCGGCACGATCGTCTGCCCTGCGAACGGGCGTTGAACCTGTCCGTTGATCTTGCGTTTCATTCCGGCCACACGATCGACCTCTCCGAAGGCGGCGCTCTCGTTGCTTTTCCCGCCGGGACCGCAATCGCCAAAGGTGCGCGCGTCACTGTCGCCATCGAAGGCATCGGCCGAACCGCCGCGCGCGTCATCGAGCAGTCGAAGACGGGATTTCACATCGAATGGCTGCAACCACCGCTCGATTTTGTCGTCGCGCTGCAGCGCGTTCTCGAAGAAATCCACAAAGAAAACGCCGATCTCGTGGTGAACGCAATCAAGGCCGCCGAAAGCATGTCGCGGGCCTTCGAACAGGCAATTACCAGCCGGCGCCTGACAATGGAAACGCTCTTCGACGCCGAATATGAGCTGATCGAAGGGACAAATCCACCACAATACCGAACCCGTGCGCTCGAGGTGTTGGAGGACATCCTACCACCTCTTCAGGAACCCTTGCTCCACGGCGACTCCCGCATCGTTTTCGTCGTGGCGGTCGATCGCAATGCTTGGCTGCCTGTCCACAATTCGCGCTACTCGCATCCGCAACGGCCCAACGACGTCGGTTGGAACAACGCGAACTGCCGCAATCGACGTATCTTCGACGAGCGCGCCGGATTGGCCGCCGCGCGCAATGTGCGACCATCGCTCATTCAAACCTACAATCGTGACCTTGGCGGAGGCAATCTCGTCATGATGAAGGAAATCGATGCCCCGATTCGGGTTTTCGGTCGCCATTGGGGCGGCGTCCGGATGGCCTATAACATTTGATCTCAAAAGCACGATGATCTTGGACCGAATCAATCTAAAATCATAAACCCGATCGATTCCAATAATTTAGAGCAGGATGCGCAGATAAGTCTAGGCAATCTGCGTAAACCTGATTGCGCCGGAAAAGCCGCGCAGCGTCCCACTTTGCCTCATCCTGCTCTAGGCGTGGCCGAGACGGCTCGTTCCCTCGCGCGCAAGCCGGTTGTTCGGATCGAAGGCCAGCGCGCGCTGGTAGGATTCGATGGCTTTGGCGCGATTCCCGCTCTTCTCGTAGGCGAGACCGAGGCCGGCCCAGGCATTTGCATTTCTGTTATCGACATTGAGTGCCGCATTGAAATCCTCGATCGCCTTCTCGGGCTGGCCGATGGCGATGAGGCTTTGGCCGCGCGCTTCATAGGGAGCTGCCGCGAAAGGATCACGATCGATTGCATTGTCGAAATCGGTGATCGCCTGAGCGTGGTTGCCTTCGAGCTGATAGATGAGACCGCGCGCATGAAAGGCCTGGGCCTTCTCAGGATTGAGTTTGATCGCTTGATCGAGATCAGCGCGGGCTTCCACAAGGCTGCCTTGCTGACGCAACAGATTGGCGCGACCGAGATAGGCCGGGGCGTGATTGGGATTGGCAGCGATCGCACGGTTGAAGTCGGCCAGCGCTGCATCATTGCTCTTGATCTGCCGATAGGCGAGGGCGCGATTGGTCAGCGAGGCCGCATCATTCGGGTTGATCCGGATCGCCTGTGTGAAATCGGCAATCGCTTCCTGGAACTTGCCAATGCGCGCATAGGCGACGCCGCGCGTGTTGTAGGCTTCCGCGCTGTTCGGATTGCGCTGGACGACGTCGGTGAGCGAGGCGATGTTTGCGGAGGCCTCTTGCGGGGATTGCTGGACGACTTCCGCGACGCCGGCACCGCGTGGCATCATGTTCGGCGATTCGCAGCCCGCAAGCGCCAGAGCGGCCACCGTAAGCCCGACCAGCTTAAACTTTCCCCGCAGCAGAACAGGCTCAGGTTTCGACGTCGATGTGTCCATTCTCGTGCTCGCGCGAACGTCTCTCGAGATTCCCTCTCGCACGTCCTCTCGCGGATGTCTGCGACAGGACGATTACGTCTCGGAACTTATAAGGACTTGCGCAGAGAACTTGCGCCCACCGCCGAGTTCAGCGCGGACCCATTACCGGGTTGGACCCATGACCGGCTTGGCCTTCATCGGCAAAAGCCCTTCGCGCTGCAATTTCTTGCGCGCCAGTTTGCGGGCCCGACGCACAGCCTCGGCCTTCTCGCGCGCGCGCTTTTCGGAAGGTTTTTCGTAGTGACCGCGAAGCTTCATCTCGCGGAAAATGCCTTCACGCTGCATCTTTTTCTTCAGCGCCTTAAGGGCCTGGTCAACATTATTGTCTCGAACCAGTACTTGCACGCAGAGTTCCTTCGTTTAGCCGAGCCACTGCGCTAGGGCGTGGAATTCGACGATTTGTCGGGAATCGAAAATGGGGTGCAACAGGGCACCCCAATCAAGACAGTGAGCTTAACAGAATCACGCAGCCTTGTCCAGACGCTGGCCTTGCCGGACGTCGGAGTTCGCCGGAAATGGCCGATGTTTCAGGCCACCTGCAGATTGGCAGCGTCGGCACGGAGCGACAGGCGGGCTGCGCCCTATGCCGCTGTTGCGAAGGAACAGGCGATTTACTGGAAATGACCCCTGAAATCCTGCGGATTCAGGCTATGCACGTTCTATGGTCTGGTGTCCCAAATGATCCGCGTCACGTGTCCCATCTTTCGGCCCGGCCTGGCCTTCGCTTTGCCGTAGAGATGCAGGCAGGCGCCGTCCTCGCGCAGCAGATCCTCGTAGGCGAGCGCGTCCTCGCCGATGAGATTGCGCATCTCGACCGCAGTTCCGTGCCGTCGCGGCGACCCGAGCGGCCAGCCCGAGATCGCGCGTATATGCTGTTCGAATTGCGAGGTGATGGCGCCATCTTGCGTCCAATGCCCCGAATTATGCACCCGCGGCGCAATCTCATTGACGAGCAACGTCTCGCCGACGCCACCTTCGCCCGGGGCCGCTTCGCAGACGAACATTTCCGCCGCGATCACGCCCACGTAGTCGAGCGCATCGGCGATGCGGCGCGTAGAGGTCACGGCTGCAACGGCTGTCTCGGGCAGAATTGCCGCCGGCACGCGACTTGAACTCAAGATATGGTTGGTATGGACATTTTCGGCGACGTCATAAGCGGCAAAACCGCCGTCGACACCGCGCGCCGCGACGACCGAAATCTCTTTGACGAATGGCACGATGCCTTCGAGGATGGAGGGCTGTCCGCCGATCCCGCGAAACGTCGCGGCGAGGTCGGAGCCTTCGCGGATGATCGCCTGGCCTTTGCCATCGTAGCCGAAGCGCCGGGTCTTGAGCAGCGACGGGCGACCGAATTGTGCGACCGCCCGTGCGAGAGCGCCAGCATCGTCGACACGGACATAAGGCGCGGTTGCAATTGCCAAAGAGGTAAGAAAGTCCTTTTCGTGCAGCCGGTCCTGGCTGACGGCCAAGGCCGCGGGACCAGGCCGTACAGGCCGCAAGGCCGCGAGGATGGCGGCCGTGCGGGCCGGTACATTCTCGAACTCATAGGTGATGAGATCGACCGATTCGGCAAAGCGCGTCAAAGCGGCTTCGTCTCCATAGGGCGCGCAGGTCTCTTCGGTGCAGACATCGAAAGCCGGGCTGTCGGCTTCAGGGGCGTAAACATGGGTCTTCAGGCCGAGTTCGGCGGCCGCGAGCACCAGCATCCGGCCAAGCTGACCGCCCCCCAAAATTCCGATCATGCTGCCTGGCTCGAGCTTTACGGCCATGACCTGCACCCCGAGAACCTGCACCCCGAGAACTTGCGCTCCAAGCTCTCAGCCCTCGTCCAAAGGATGTTCGGCAACCGATTGCGTCTGGGCCGAGCGCCAGGCGGCAAGCCGTGCGGCGAGCGCCTTGTCTTCGAGGGCGAGAACCGCGGCAGCGAGGAGAGCGGCATTTATCGCACCGGCGTCGCCGATCGCAAGCGTGCCAACCGGGATACCCGCCGGCATTTGCACAATCGACAAGAGCGAATCCTGCCCCGACAAAGCCTTGCTCTCTACCGGCACGCCGAAGACAGGCAAGAGCGTCATCGCGGCCGTCATGCCGGGCAGATGGGCGGCGCCGCCGGCGCCGGCAATGATGAGCTTGAACCCTTTGGCTGCCGCTCCCTTAGCGAAATTCGCGAGTCGATCCGGCGTGCGATGCGCCGAAACGATGAGGGCTTCGTAGCCGACTTCGAGAGCTTCGAGCGTCGCCGCCGCGTGCCGCATCGTCTTCCAATCGGATTGGCTGCCCATGATGAGCGCGATGGGCTTTGCGGTTGCAGGCAAGGTTTTGTCCAAAGAACTCGTTTTTGCGAAGGCAGCGGCATAAACGAAGGTGGCACCCGGCGCAAGCGGATCGGGTCTTTCGCAGAGGTTGGCTCCGCCCGTCCTCCAGCCTACAAGAAGTCCAGAATTATTGCCGAAGCCTCTGCTGAATTGCAGCAAAACGCAAGATATTGCTGCGAATGCGAGCAGGATTTCGCCAAAAAGCGGGATGCGGAAATGTGGGAACCGGTTTTCCGCGAAAATCCCGCTTTTATCTATCGGAGTCGATCACGTTCGTGACTTTGGATTGGATTGATCCAAAGTCATCGTGATCTTGTGCCCGCGTTCCCGGGCATCTTTCGCAAGCAAGTGAAATATTTTCCATGAGCTCTGAAACGCGCTCCGAAACGCGCTTTGAAACGATCCGCTATGAAGTCTCCGACTGCGTCGCCCTGCTGAGCTTGCATCGGCCCGACAAGCTGAACGCTTTCACCCCGCTGATGGGGCAAGAGATGATCGCCGCCTTCGATCTCGCCGACGCAGATGATGACGTGCGCGCCGTGATCGTCACCGGGACGGGGCGCGGCTTTTGCGCCGGTGCCGATCTCTCGCAAGGCGGCAAGACGTTTGATTCTGCGGCGCGCGAAGATTTGCCGCCCGGCAATACGCCGCCAAAGGGCATGCGGGACCTTTCCGACGAAAGCGTGCGTGACGGCGGTGGCCGCGTCACACTGCGGATTTTTGCGAGCCGCAAGCCCGTCATCGCCGCCGTCAACGGTCCGGCCGTCGGGATCGGCGCGACCATGCTCTTGCCGATGGATATACGTCTCGCGGCGCAGGAAGCGCGATTCGGCTTCGTCTTCGTACGCCGCGGGCTCGTCCCTGAAGCCTGTTCGAGCTGGTTCCTGCCGCGCGTCGTCGGCGTCTCCCAGGCGCTCGAATGGACCTTGAGCGGGCGCGTTTTCTCGGCCGCAGAAGCCTTGAAGGGCGGCCTCGTGAAAGAGGTCCTGCCGCAGCAAGATCTTTTGCCGGCGGCGCGCGCGCTGGCGCGGGAGATCGCAGAAAATACCGCTCCCGTATCGGTGGCGCTCAGCCGGCAAATGATGTGGCGCATGCTCGGCGCCACGCATCCGATGGAGGCGCATAGACTCGACAGCCGCCTCATTTTTCAGCGCGGGAAGAGTGCAGACGCCAAAGAGGGCGTGACGTCGTTTCTCGAGAAGCGCCCGGCGCACTTTCCCGACAAGGTCTCGCGCGACATGCCAACGACGTTTCCGTGGTGGGAAGAGCCGGACTATGAGTGAGGGGCGGGGCCGTTAGCACACGAGGGCAGCACGCTAAAAGCCTGCGGCGCTTCGCCCGCCGCCCAGATGTCCCACATGCGCTGATAAGCGCTCTCGATGTGGCGGGCAAAGCGGGGCGCGTCGAACAGCGGATGCGTCGTGCGGTTCGCCGCGAGTTTCCGCCTCAGTGCGGCAAGATCCGCCTTGTGCGTGGCGAGGTGAAGCGCCCGTGCTTCATAATCTGCAAGCCACTCCGTGACGAGTTCGGGCAGGCCGATCGCCTGGAGCAGGCTCGCAGCGACCCGCCCGGCGAAGGTCGTTCCGCGCAGTGTGAGAACCGGCAGGCCGACCCACAGCGCTTCGCTGGCCGTCGTGTGCGCATTATAAGGCAGGGTATCGAGGAAGAGATCGGCGAGCTTCTGTCTCGCCAAGTGATCGGGTGTCGCGACGCGCGGTGCAAAGACGAGCCGAGCGGGATCGACGCCGCGCTGTTCCGCCTCCCGTGCAAGGTTGTACTTGACGTTCGGATAGGCGTCGAAGAGCCAAAGCACGCTGCCTTCAACTTGCTGAAGCAGCCGCATCCAGACGTCGAAGATTTTCGGCGTGATTTTGTAGCTGTGGTTGAAGCAGCAGAAGACGAAGCCTTGTTCCGGCAGACCGCAGGCGTGGCGCGTCGGCACGGCCGCGGCGACTTTGCGATGCCGATCGTTTGGCTGATAGCATTCCGGCAAGTGGACGATTCTTTCGGCGTAATGGGCTTGTTCATCCATCGGCAGGACGGTTCGATCAGCCAAAATATAATCGATGAAATCTGCGCCCATAGTGCCGGGGTAGCCGAGGAAATTGATCTGCACGGGGCCGGGCGATGGGCGGCGATATTGCTGCGGGCAAATTGCGTATAGCCTTTGAGCTCGACGAGAATATCGATGCCATCGTCGAAAATGCGTTGCGCGGCTTCGCGATCGTCGAGCGCGCGCAGATCGACGAAAGTGTCGAAGCCGGCCACGAGTCTTTGCCGCATGTCGCTGCCGTCATCGTTCCCATGCGAATAGGCGATGATCTCGAATCGACCGCGGTCGTGACATTCAATGAGATCCGCCATCAAAAGCGCGGTCGCGTGGCTCGAGAAATCCGCCGACAGGTAGCCGATCTTGAGCTTGCTCTTGCGGTGAGAACCAGGCTGCGGCCGCTGATGCGGGAAGCTCGGCTTGGCGCGCAGCCCAGCCGCCCACAGGCGTGCACAATGCAAGTGAAGCGCCGGCGCAACGTCCATGTCGAGCAGGTGAAAAGGCACGAGCGGCCGGCGATGGTGGGGAACGGCCGCAACGATTGCTGCTTCTTCGTCTTCGAGGTTTGTCCAGTCGCAAGCGCAGCGCCGTTGGTGGTAGAGTTGCAGGGCTACGCCGAGCATGCTCGGATCGCAGGCGAGCGCGCGGCGATAGGCGGCGGCGGAAAGCGCAGGCTGCCCCGAACATTCATAAGCCGCACCCAGATTGCAATGCGCCACGGCCAGGTTCGGATCGAGTGCGAGGGCTTCCTGAAAGGCTATGATCGCTTCGGCGAACGAGCCTTGCTGGAGCAGTGTATCGCCGAGATTGTAATGGGCCTCCGCGTAGCGGGGCTCGAGCGCGAGCGCACGACGGTAGGCTTCGATGGCCTCGCGTGGCCGCAAGAGCTCGCGCAGGAGATTGCCGGCGTTGAAATGGAGCGGGGCGGACGTGGGATTTACTTTGGAGGCGTCGTTGCAAATCGCCAAAGCCTCTTCGAAACGCCTAAGCTTGCGTAAGAGATTTGCTGCGTTGAGATGGGCTTCGAGCAGGTTCGGGGCGAGTTCGCAGGCGCGCAAATAGGCCGCGAGCGCGGCCGCGGTCTCGCCACGATCCTCGCAAATGCCGCCGAGGTTCGCATGCGCCGGGGCGCAGCCGGGATCGAGCGCAATCGCCTGTCGCGCGCTGGCCATCGCAGCTGCGAGGTCGCCCGCTGCCCGATAGAGAGCCGCGAGATTCGAATGAGCCTCGCTCCACGACGGGGCGAGGGCGAGGGCGCCTCTGACGCAGCCGATCGCACGATCATGACGGCCGGCGGCATGTTCGATGAGCCCGAGGTGATGCAAGGCTATAGGATGGGCCGGCCGGCGCGCGAGGATTTCTTCGTACAGGTGCTGCGCCGTCTGATGATCGCCGGAGCTGTGACAGGCGAGCGCGGCTGCGAGGAGCTCTTCGCAGCTGCGCACCAGCTCAACCGGCACGGCGTCGGCCAAGCCTGAATCTTCCCTCATCATGGCTCCGCCTAGGGGTCCGACCCTTACGCTTGGTCCCCAAGCATAAGGGTCGGACCACCAGATCAAAGAACTAGTGTTGCGATGCTAACGGATGAGAATTATCCGTGACCATCGCAACACTACGAGATCCGCACTTCGAGCCCCTACGATCCGGGGCTTGCGCGAGCCATGTCCAGTATGAGAAATCCGGGCTCACGCCATCACGCAATAATGTCGGGCGTCAATTGATCTTCGATCTGTGCGATGCGGTCGCGCAGAACCAATTTGCGCTTTTTCAGGCGCTGAATCTGTAAGCGATCGGAGGCCGCGAGGGTTCCGAGAGCCCCGATGGCGGCATCGAGGTCGCGATGTTCTTGGCGCAGGCGCTCGAGTTCCGCCTGCATGGCCGCGCGCTCCTCGCTGCTCAGCTTTTCAGTCATGCGACGCGTGACTCCCCATTTTGAATCTAGGCTCGCGCCCCGCCCCGCCGATTACGACCGCTGGCGCGACCGGCAGCCGAGCTTTCGATCAAGAATGGGCGCCAATTCAACACCTTGGAGCGTGTCCTTCAGGACGCATCGGATATGTCCGATGGCCAAATATCGGAACCGGCCCCATGTTTCCGGGACATCCTGTAATAAAATCCTTACCTTTTGCCCAGGCCGAATAAGGTGCGACGCCGCGGCGCAAAAAAAACATGCACAAGGCTCTTCGCTTGCTTTCATTCCTGTGTCACACTTCGTTCCGCGCATAACTCTTCGAAAGGAGTATTGCATGTCGCTGCATAGCCATCTGACCGAGCTTGAGCGTCGCCACGAAGCTTTGGATCGGGAAATTGCCAAGGAATGGGGACATCCGGCCGTAGACGAAATAAAGCTGGCAGAATTGAAGCGACGAAAATTGCAAATCAAGGATGAAATCGCAAAATTGAAGGTGGAGACGCAGTCTGAATCTGTGCACTGAAGTGAGCTGACGGCAAAAAGCCGCGTTTCAACTTTCACCTTTGACAGATGATTTGCTGAGCGTGCTCCGATCCGACCGGGACCTTGCTTTTCCCGAAAGCCTTCGGAGCACGACTTCTCACCTTATATACTTTACAAAACCACTTGGGCGCTATCTGGACGCCGCTAAGACGTCTCGCGTGTCGGGCGCAAAAGCCCGCGCGCGGAAACTCTCGTGCGCAATTTCCCTTGTTGAAAACCGGCTGTGGATAGCGTGGAAAACCACTGGTCCTACCTCTCGCTTGGTCGCCATGGGTCAAGGACAAGTCGGCCCGCCAGATCAAAGAGTTAGCATTGCAACACGAGGCTGCCGTCGCGGGTTTCTTAGATCATGCGCCGCCCCGCTCTCGCGCGCGCTGATAGGCCGGGCGCGCCTGGATGCGGGCCAGGAAACTCATCAGGTTCGGGCGTTTGGCGTCGAGGCCTGCGCGTGCCGCCGCGGCCTCCAGCGGAAAACTCATCTGGATATCGGCGCCGCTGAACACGCCGCCCGCGAACCATTCGCTCTGCTTGAGTTCGCCTTCCATGTAGTCGAGGTGGAGCGCGAGCTGCGGCAGGATGTAGCGGCTCTTCACCCGCCCGGAAATCATCCGAACGAGCGGCCGCATCGGCGCAGGCGTACCTTGCGGCAATCGGTCGAAGACGAGTTTCAACAGGAGCGGCGGCATGGCCGATCCCTCTGCGTAGTGAAGCCAGTAGATGTAGCGCAGATATTCGGGCGTATCGGCCGCAGGCTTGAACCTGCCGGCGCCGTAACGGCTGATGAGATATTCGATGATCGCGCCCGATTCGGCCAAGGTTAGTCCGTCGTCGGTGATCACGGGAGATTTGCCGAGCGGATGCACCGCCCGCAATTGCGGCGGCGCCAGCATGGTCGCCGGATCCCGCTTATAGACTTTGATCTCGTAGGGGAGATCGAGTTCTTCGAGCAGCCACAAGATCCGCTGCGACCGTGAATGATCGAGATGATGGACGGTGATCATAGGTCAAATCCCCCGGCGTTCCGCGGCTTTAACGCAATCGCAATCTACCATAGGCCTGCATGGCTATGATAGCGGCCGGCCGGTGGCCGCAATCCGCGCGGCCGGGGCCGCCAATCGACAAGATCATGCCGTTGAAGCTGCATGGCTTGTCCAAAAAGCGTAGTTTGCCTTTACGAGGCCCCTGCGGATCAGCTACAAGTCAGCCCATGCACCCGTAGCTCAGCTGGATAGAGCGCTGCCCTCCGAAGGCAGAGGCCACAGGTTCGAATCCTGTCGGGTGCGCCAGCTGGACCGGATTTCTCATACTGGACATGGTCTGCGAAGACGCGGCGATATTGCCGGGTCCGGCAACGATCGTTCTTTCGAGCCGGTCCTCGTCATTCTTTATCCGAACCTGGTGGTCATCCGAATTGACGGGGCTGGGCGGGGCCGGACGTTGTTTCGTTCAAGGCGCCACGCCGAGCGCCTTGAGTTCCGCATTGGCGGCGTACCATTCATCGAAGGTTTTCGGGCACTCGCTTGCCGCGAGCTGGAATAGGCCGGTCGCCTCGTCCTTCGCGCCCTGCCGCAGCGCCAATTCGCCGCCGTAGAAATTGGCTTCGCAGACATGGCCGTTTTTCTTTGCGTCGGATGGATCGTAATGAATGTGCAGCGTCAGCAAGAGTAGGAGCCCGCTTCAGGGCTGCGAAATTGCATTCCAATCAAACATCGGCCTTGTTACAGTTCGTGGGGCAGAAACGTTGCCCAAAATATCCATAGGGAAGCGACAATGGTGCTGATGCCGCTTTATGATATCGATCCGCTGGAGGGCAAGACGAGGCCTTATGTCACCTATGGCTTGATCGCGGCCAACATGCTTGTCGCCGTTGGAGTCCTCACACAGCCGGTGCCGGTCTACAACGCAATCGTCAGTGTTTTTGGTCTCATCCCTGCTGTTGAAACGCGCGAACTGCCGGGTGGCGATTTGTTTCCGCGCGACCTCACTCTTTTCACTTCGATGTTTTTGCATGCCAATTGGTGGCACGTTCTGAGCAATATGTTGTTCCTTTGGATATTCGGGGACAATATCGAGGATGCAATGGGCCATCTGCGGTTTTTCGCATTTTATATCCTGTGCGGTCTTGCCGGCGGGGCCGTCTATGTCGTCAGCACACCGCACGGCATAGTTCCGGTGGTCGGTGCTTCGGGAGCAATTGCCGGAGTGATGGCAGCTTATCTTATGATCCGGCCATGCGCGAAGATAGAGATCTGGGCATTCGTTTTTCCGTATCCGGTCCCCGCTCTAGCATTCATCGGGTTGTGGATAGCGACGCAGATTTTGCATGTGCAGATGCACTCGGAAGATGACGTCGCATATTGGGTTCATCTTGGTGGGGCGATAGCCGGTGCTTTGCTTATCATTGTGATGAAGCAGCCGCATGTGCGGCTCTTTGATTGTATGTGGCCGTCGAAAGGTGCTCGTGAATCCGGGACAGAGATAAGCCAGAGCTGAAAAGTCCAGGCCGCCGATCATGTAAGGAACCACCCCGTTTGCCGTCACCAAAAAGATGCCGACATTGTCAATAGCCTGTTGCGGTCAAGCGCTATTGACGGGTGCACGGTTCCAGCCTTGTTGAGCGTCAAATCAGCTCGATGGAGTCCAATATCAAATTTGAGTCCGGCTGATTTTCGCCGATCCGCACGGTCCGATCATTGACGAAGTGATGTGGAGGAACGGGAAGGTTGCAGCGGGCCGGCCCGCCTTTGAAAACGCCGCCGGCCAGGATGAACATTCCGCACTATCGATCGCTCTCGAAAGAGGGCCGCATGATCCGCAATCTTGCTCTGATTGCCGTTTTGCTCAGTTTTTCTTTGCGTCGAACGGATCGTAATGAATGTGCAGCGTCAGCAGGGGTAGGAAGCCGAAAAGGAGCAGCAGCACGAAAGCCCAGAAATAAAACTTCTTGGAAAGGCCGCAACCCCGGCGCTCTACAATGAACATTCTTGTCGTCCTGCTCTGCAGCGGTAGGCGAAGTTAGATTGGCGGTTTCAAGGCGTCAATTGCGAGATCCTGCATCGACGATTTTTAACAATCGCCAGTTCGGACCATCCTGAACCTTGATAAGGGAGGAGAGCACGATGCTGACTTCGATGCGCGCAATCGGGCTGGCGGGCCTTTCGATCTTGCCCATTTTCAGCACACCCGCTCTGGACGAAAGTGCAAATCCGTTTGTCGGCCGATATGGCGGGCTGAACCTCAATTATCCAAGCGGCTCCAGAGCCTCCGGCTGCGGCTCGGATGTTTCAGCTTGCGCAGCGCCTTGGCCTCGATCTGGCGGATACGCTCGCGTCACCGATTACTTGAAAAACACGCGAATAAGGATCGCCACGTCGAGCGCAATTCCGAACCCGACCATCCACTTGAGCAGGACCTGTTCGGCCTGGACCTTGAGGATTTCTCTTTCGACCCTATCGAAGCCGCTGGTCATAATTTGAAAGCGCCTCCGCCGCCTTGCGTGCTTTTTCCTCCGGCGTACCGGCCGCAATAAACGCATCATACACTTCCGAGATCATCGTGGACACGTGCAATCTCC
This sequence comes from Beijerinckiaceae bacterium, assembly GCA_052148755.1. Lineage (GTDB taxonomy): Bacteria > Pseudomonadota > Alphaproteobacteria > Rhizobiales > Beijerinckiaceae > Methylovirgula. The sequence continues at coordinate 38,474 of JBKQHN010000191.1, forward strand.
TTGACAGAAATTAGTGGCCCGAGGAATCGCGTGCTTTCCTCAAATCCAGGAAGCCTCAATTGTCCAGGAAGCTCCGCAGCTTCCTTGACCGGCTCGGATGTTTCAACTTGCGCAGCGCCTTGGCCTCGATCTGGCGGATTCTTTCGCGCGTCACCGAGAACTGCTGGCCAACTTCTTCGAGCGTATGATCGGTATTCATGCCGATGCCGAAGCGCATGCGCAGCACGCGTTCCTCGCGCGGCGTCAATGAGGCGAGAACCCGCGTCGTCGTCTCGCGCAAGTTCGATTGGATCGCCGCATCGATCGGCAGAATCGCATTCTTGTCCTCGATGAAATCGCCGAGATGCGAATCTTCTTCATCGCCGATCGGCGTTTCGAGCGAGATCGGCTCCTTGGCGATCTTCAACACCTTGCGCACTTTTTCCAGCGGCATGGCGAGCTTTTCGGCCAATTCCTCGGGTGTCGGTTCGCGGCCGATCTCATGCAGCATCTGCCGCGAGGTGCGCACGATCTTGTTGATCGTCTCGATCATATGCACCGGAATGCGGATCGTGCGCGCCTGGTCGGCGATCGAGCGCGTGATCGCCTGCCTGATCCACCAGGTCGCATAGGTCGAGAATTTGTAGCCGCGCCGATATTCGAATTTGTCGACCGCGTTCATGAGGCCGATATTGCCTTCCTGGATCAGATCGAGGAATTGCAGACCGCGGTTGGTATATTTTTTGGCGATCGAGATCACCAGACGCAGATTAGCCTCGACCATTTCCTTCTTGGCCTGGCGCGCTTCGCGCTCGCCCTTCTGCACCATGTGCACGATCTTGCGGAATTCCAGGATCTCGAGCCCGGTCTCGGTGGCGAGCGCCTGGATTTCCGTGCGAATCTCGCGGATCTGCTCCTTGTCGCGGGCGACGAATTCCTTCCAGCCGCGATTGCCGAGCTTGGAGACACGCAACAGCCATTTCGGATCGAGTTCCGAATTGTGATAGGCCTTGAGGAAATCTTCGCGCGAGACACCGCGTTCTTCGGCGGCGCGCAGAAGTTTCGTCTCGGAGCCGATCAAGCGCTTATTGATGTCATACAGCTGCTCGACCAGCGCATCGATGCGGTTCTGGTTCAAGCACAAGGACTTGACGTCGACGACGATCTCTTTTTTGAGGGCTTTGTATTTGCGCTCCTGAGCCGGAGTCAGCGACTCGTTCTTGAGCTTGTTCTCGACATTCTGATCCTGCAAACGCCGAAGCTTCTTATAGGCGTCGGCAATGCGGTCGAACGTGTCGAGCACTTTCGGCTTCAGCTCTGCCTCCATCGCGGAAAGCGACACGGAATTTTCCATGTCGTCTTCATCGTCGAAGTTTTCCTCGAGGTTCGGTATTTCGCCGTCTTCGCCGGCGGGCCGCAAAGCCGCAGGAGGTGTGAGGGGAGCGGTTGCCGGCGCGCGCTGCGCGACCAGTGCTTCGGCGCCCGGCGCCGTCATGTCGATCTTCGGTGTGTTCTTGCCGTCCGGACCCAAGTACGTGGCCTCGAGATCGATGATGTCGCGCAAGAGAACCTTGCCTTCATTGAGCTCGTCGCGCCAGATGATGATCGCCTGGAAGGTGAGCGGGCTCTCGCAAAGCCCCGCGATCATCGCTTCGCGGCCGGCCTCGATACGTTTGGCGATGGCGATTTCGCCCTCGCGCGACAGGAGCTCGACCGAACCCATCTCGCGCAGATACATGCGGACGGGATCGTCGGTGCGATCGGCGGGCTCCGATGTGCGCGTCGCTACTACTTTCGGCGGGGTGATCTCGACGAGTTCGCCGGCTTCGGCTTCCTCTTCTTCAGCCTCTTCGGCTTCGCCATCGTCCTGCTCTTCGCTTTCGACGACGTTGATGCCCATTTCATTGAGCATGGCGAGGATGTCTTCAATCTGTTCGGAATTTACTTCTTCGGAGGGAAGCACGGCGTTCAGTTCGCTGTAAGTCACGAAACCACGCTTTTTGGAGTGCTTGATCATCCGCTTGACGGCAGCGTCGGTCAGATCGAGCAGAGGACTGTCGGTCGTCTCGACTACAACCCCGTCGCCATCGGCTTTCTCGTTGTCTTTCTTTGCCATCAAGTCCTCTCCGAACGCCCACACCCAGTCATATGTCCCGAATTCCGCGGATTTCGGGCCCCACTTCGGCAAATCGCTGCAAATCCAGCGCTTCGCTTGTTGCTAACGTCAATCTTGCTTCGTCTCGGCGGGCCTTCGTCACGCCGCCCTCTGTCAAGCATTTGCCGGAAAGCTGGTTCCACTTTTCCGACAAGGAAATGCGCCGAATCTTAGATGTAGAGCCGATTTGATCCCGCGCGACGGGACCCATTCCGAGTCCGGTCAACTGAGATCGGCTCTGCATAGCAGCCGCCAAAACAAAACGCGCGGTCGAACCTCGCCGTCCGCCCGCTTACTGCCGAGACCGCTCCTTTAACGCTTAAAAACTATAATTCCATATAAAATTGCGGTTTTTTCACTCGCCCGCGCCGAACTGCCGCTGCACGAAATTCCGCCACTCACAAGGACCGGTTTGGCCGGCCGGACGCCGTTCCGAACCCTTCGATCGCCGCCTCGAACCCGACAAGCACAGATAATTGTTGGTGAATGTCCTTCAAACGGGCAAGATTGGCCTCACTGGAGTCGTGCGCCAAAGCGCGCTCCGCCACCTGCAACTCCCTATGTAGGGCTCGCGATTTGTGGTGCAAGGCCAGTGCCTGCTTCAACGCTTCTTCGGCGTCGGACTCAGCAGCATCCGGTTGCAGGACCCAAAGCGAGGAATGCGCCTTCACCGCTTCGAGCTTTTGCAGCGCCGCGGCGAGGCCGCAACGGTCGAGCTCCGCCGCCAGCAATTCAGAAGTCAAAGACGCCTGCGCCCACAGGTCGAGCAGTTTTGTCCGCAATGCATGCGTTTCCGAACTTGACAAATCGAGCTCGGCGAGGGCCTCGCCATGGGCCTCGAGCAGGTTCGGATGATTGATGAACAGCAACAGGATGACGGCTTCGCGTCCGGGAATGCCAGGCCGGCTTGGCCGCAGCAGCGGCGATTGTGCGAGGCTCTGGCCGACCCGGGGCGGCACCGAAACATAGCCGGCCTCGGCCGCATCGCCGGCACGGAAGCCGCGCGGATCGCGCCGCCTGGCGCTGCCAGACGCCCCTCTGGTTTCGCCCCTGATTGGCCGCTGGGCCTCGAAGAGTGCCGCAAGCCGGCCGCGAAGCTCTGCAGCATAATAGCGTCGGAGGGTCTCATCGCGTATCTCGCCGCAGACCTCAGAAAGCCGGCGCTCGAGGCCGGCGCGCCGCTCCGGCGTCGCAAAATCCAAGTCTTCCGTCTCTCTTTGCCAAACGAGATCGACGAGAGGGCGCGCCGTGCCGAGCACCTCTGCAACCGCAGCCGCACCGCCGCTGCGGGCAAGATCATCTGGATCCTGCCCGTCCGGCAGAAGCGCGAAGTACAGAGACCGGCCGGGTCCGATCAGCGGCAAGACCGTGTCGATCGCCCGATAAGCCGCCTTGCGCCCGGCACGGTCGCCATCAAAACAAAGGATGGGCTCTTCCGCCATGCGCCACAGGAGTTCGCACTGATCCGGCGTCAGGGCCGTGCCGAGCGGTGCAACGGCATGCGCAATGCCAACCGACGCAAGCGAAATGACATCGACATAGCCCTCGACGGCAACGACCGTGCCCCTGTCCTGCGCCGCCTTGCGGGCATTGTGATGGTTGTAGAGGATCGCGCCTTTGTGAAAGAGCGGCGTCTCGGGGGAGTTCAAGTATTTGGCCTGAGCATCCTTGTCCAGCGCGCGGCCGCCGAATGCGATGACGCGCCCCGCACGATCGCAGATCGGGAACATGACCCGATCGCGGAACCGATCATAGGGAACAGCAATCTCCGCGCCGCTGATCAACAGCCCCGCTTCGATCATCATCTCGGGCAGAACGCCCTTCGCCGCCAGAGCGTCACGCAAGGCAAATTTTTCGGCCGAGGCGTAACCGAGACGGAATCTTTGCTGTATCTCGGGCGACAGGCCGCGCCCGGCTAGATAGGCGCGCGCCTTGCCGCCCGACCTGCCGCGCAATTCGGCCTCGAAAATGGCCGCAGCCAGTTCCAGGACTTCGTGGAGAGAAGCGCGCTTCCGTTCCTGCTCGGCTTGCAGCGGCGAGACCTCCGGCAGAGCGAGCCCGGCATCCGCCGCGAGCCTTTCGACAGCTTCGGGGAAGGACAGGCCCTCCGTCGCCATGACGAAGTCGAAAATATTGCCGTTACGCCCGGACGAAAAATCGAACCAAGCCATTTTCTGGTCATTGGCGAAGAACGACGGCGTTCTTTCGGAATTGAACGGGGAGAGGCCTTTCCATTCGCGTCCGGCCTTGGTCATTTTGACACGCCGGCGGACGACCTCCGAAACCGGAAGCCGGGCCTTGATTTCTTCGAGAAAGCTGGGCGGGAATCGCATCGGCGCCTTTGGGTTCGGCCGCAACTATTATAATAGACGGGGACGCCCTGTCTGGATTTGTCCCCCGAATTCACAGGCCTGTGCAAACTTTAAGGCGATTCGGTGGAAAGGTCGCCTGGAGCCGATTCCGATCTGATGAAACCGCGTTTCTAGCACGTCTGGCATATCTGCTTTGCCAGAGGCGCGCTTCCGCCTCAACGGAATCTGCTCTAGCCTCGCTTGCCGGGAGGCGAGGTATGCCGCACCGAGGCGACGAAGGGTTTCGGCCAGATGATCAGCAAAACAGCCCGTTTCTTCGACATGAAGCAGCATGGCCGGAAAATCTCCATGCTCACCGCCTATGATTATCCGACTGCCAAAGCTGAAGCTGAAGCCGGCGTCGACATCATCCTCATCGGCGACAGTGTCGGCACCAATATGCTCGGCTACC
>JBKQHN010000192.1:0-13779 GCA_052148755.1 Beijerinckiaceae bacterium
CTTCGCTTGGCAATATGGGGCCGGATAACTGGAAATGGCACATGTACGACACCGTCAAGGGGTCGGACTGGCTCGGCGATCAGGATTCGATCGAATATTTGTGCCGCCACGCGCCGGCAGCGGTCTATGAGCTCGAACATTGGGGTGTGCCCTTTTCGCGCACGGACGACGGCCGCATCTATCAGCGCCCCTTCGGCGGAATGACGACGGATTTCGGCAAAGGGCCACCGGCACAAAGGACCTGCGCGGCCGCCGACCGGACCGGCCATGCCATGCTTCACACGCTTTATGGCCAGGCGCTGCGCTACGAAACGGAATTCTTCATCGAATACTTTGCCATCGATCTGATCATGGAGGACGGCCGGTGTCGCGGTGTCGTCTGCCTGAAGCTCGATGACGGAACGATCCATCGCTTCCGCGCCCAACTCGTCATTCTTGCAACGGGCGGCTATGGCCGCACGTATTTCTCCGCAACCTCGGCACATACCTGCACCGGCGACGGCAATGCCATGGTTCTGCGCGCCGGGCTGCCTCTGCAGGACATGGAATTCGTGCAATTCCACCCGACCGGCATCTACGGTGCCGGCTGCCTCATCACCGAGGGGGCACGCGGCGAAGGCGGCTATCTCACCAATTCCCAAGGCGAGCGCTTCATGGAGCGCTACGCACCCTCGGTGAAGGACCTCGCCCCGCGCGACATGGTCTCGCGTGCGATGACGGTCGAGATCCGCGAGGGCCGCGGCGTCGGCAAGAACAAAGACCATATCTATCTTCATCTCGATCATCTCGATCCGAAGATCCTGCATGAGCGCCTGCCGGGCATTTCGGAGAGTTCGAAGATCTTCGCCGGCGTCGACGTGACGAAAGAACCGATCCCGGTCATCCCTACGGCCCACTACAACATGGGCGGCATCCCGACGAATTTTCACGGCGAAGTCGTGATCAAGAAGAATGGCGACCCCGACACGATCGTGCCCGGTCTAATGGCCATCGGCGAGGCGGCTTGCGTTTCCGTCCATGGCGCCAATCGGCTGGGGTCCAATTCATTGATCGATCTCGTCGTCTTCGGCCGGGCGGCCGGCCAACGCGCGGCCGAAGTCGTGACGGCTGGCGCCAAGCAACCCGATCTGCCGGCTGGCTCGGCCGATTATGCGCTCTCACGCCTCGATTTCTTCCGGCATGCGAAGGGCAGCATACCGACGGCCGAAATACGGTTGCGCATGCAGAAGGTCATGCAGACCAATTGTGCCGTCTATCGCACGGGTGAGACTTTGACCGAAGGCTCAAAACTCATTCACGAGGTCTGGGCTGCGCGAGAGCAGATCGCCGTGTCGGATCGTTCTTTGATCTGGAATTCCGATCTCATCGAGACGCTCGAATTCGACAATCTCATCGTGCAAGCCGTGGTCACCATGGATGGGGCGTTGAACCGCACGGAATCACGCGGCGCCCATGCGCGCGAAGATTATCCGAACCGCGACGACACGAACTGGATGAAACATACGCTCGCCTCGATCGATGCCGAGAAGCGAACCGTGCAACTCGACGACCGGCCGGTGCATGCCTTCACGATGAGCAACGAGATGCAATATATCGAGCCGAAGGCTAGGGTTTATTGAGCTGGAACATGGCCAGAGCCATGTTCCACCTAATTGACTTGGCAGAGGGATGTTTGACGGCGAGCCTGGCGGTTCGAGATAACTAACGACGAGATTCTCAATCGGCTGGCCTCGCCCGAAGGCGCACGAGAAGCCGAAGCGAAGGTGCCCTCATGGTCGAATTCACACTCCCCAAAAACTCCACGATCGGCGTCGGCAAGACCTGGCCGCATCCGGCGGGCGCAAAGAACGTCACTGAATTCCGCATTTATCGCTGGAACCCGGACGATGGGAATAATCCGCGGATCGACACCTATTTCGTCGATCGTGACGATTGCGGGCCGATGATCCTCGATGCACTCATCTGGATCAAATCCAAAGTCGATCCGACCCTCACCTTCCGCCGCTCCTGCCGCGAAGGCATTTGCGGCTCCTGCTCGATGAATATCGATGGGGCCAATACACTTGCCTGCACCAAGGAGATCGACGAGATCAAGGGCCATACGGTCAAGATCTATCCCTTGCCGCACCTGCCTGTGGTGAAGGATCTCGTGCCCGATCTCACCGTCTTTTATGCGCAGCACGCTTCGATTCAACCCTATCTGCAGACGATCACTCCGGCTCCAGAAAAAGAATGGCGGCAATCGGAAGAAGATCGGGCCAAACTCGACGGGCTTTACGAGTGCATTCTTTGCGCATGCTGTTCGACGTCCTGCCCCAGCTATTGGTGGAACGGCGACCGTTATCTGGGTCCAGCCGCTTTGTTGCAGGTCCAGCGCTGGCTTTCCGATTCGCGTGATGAAGCCACGGGCGATCGACTCGACAATGTCGAGGATCCCTTTCGGCTCTATCGCTGCCATACCATCTTGAATTGCGCCAAAGTTTGCCCCAAGGGCCTCAATCCGGCAAAGGCGATCGCCGACATCAAGACGTTGCTGATCGAACGGCTGGAGTGAACGCCCCCGCCTTTACCTGAGCTCGTGGTCTCGTCTGGGTTTCTGGCAAATGCCATATCCGGAACGAGGAATCCTCGATGGCTCTGCCGCCCTAGCGCCGCAATTGGCTTCGATGAAAGTGCGATCGAGAGGTTGCGCCCATGGATCGAAAATTGGCTTGCACTTTGGCGGCGATCCTCTTCTGTTCCGCCGCGTCCGCAGCTTCGCCGACGCCGCATCCCGAGTTGGACGAGATGATCGCGCGCCATGCGCGCAATCACGGCATTCCGGAAAAGCTCGTCCATCGCGTCGTCATGCGCGAAAGCCGTTACAATCCGAAAATCGTCCATAGTCGGTTCTACGGCCTGATGCAGATCACCTACGAAACGGCAAAAAGCATGGGCTATAAGGGCCCGCCAAGCGGTCTTCTCGACCCTGACGTGAACTTGACTTATGCGGTGCCTTATCTCGCCAATGCCTACAAGGCGGCCGACGGCAATGAGAACCGCGCCGTCGTGCTTTATGCGGCCGGTTATTATTTCACCGCCAAACGCAAGAAGATCCTCGACCAATTGCGCAATGCCGCGTCACCTTCTTTAGCGCCGAAGCCACCGCCAGCTAAACTGGTGCCCATTGCCCAAAAGCCGGTAAATCCGGTCGTGCAATCGATCCAATTCATCGCCGCGCCGGGACGCGCCGGCGACATCCAGGGTACACAGGCGCCAGAACCAGCAGCCCGGCCGCAAGCCGCTGAGCCGTCCGAGCCAGCCGAAAAATGATGGGCAGGTGAGCTTCGATCGTCAAATAGAAATCTGCCGGCCGATCTCGACGACGCGATCCGACGGCAATTGGAAAAAATCCGTGACATGTGCGGCGTTGCGCTGCATGGCCGCGAAGAGAGCTTCCTGCCAAGCCGGCAGGCCTTTTTTGTCGGCGCGCGGCACGACGGTTTCGACACCGACGTAATAGGTCAGGTCGGAAAGATCGATGCGCGGTTCGCGCGCGTGAATTTGGGCGAGAAGACGCGGGATGTTGGGTCTTTGCATGAACCCGTAAGTGCCCGTCGCGCGCCAGAATTTTGGTGCTATTTCGTGAATTTCGACATGTTTCGCGGCGCTGACATAGGGGACCGACCCCGTCGCCACGGTGATGGCCACGACGCTCTCGTGCAGACAATGGTTATGTTGCACGTGCCAAGCGACGATTGGCGGCGTGTCATGCAGCGTGCGGGTGAGGAACACGGCCGTGCCGGGGACACGTGCAATTTTTTTAGCCTCGAGCTCGCTGACGAAGGCCGAGATGGGCGTTGGATCCTTGTCGATCTGCACCGCAATTGCGGTTGCGCCTTTGTGCCAGACGTACATCAGCCCGTAGACGACTGCGGCAAGCAGAAGCGGGACATAGCCGCCTTCGGCGATCTTGAGCGAATTCGCGGCGAAGAAACTCGCGTCGACGATCATGAAAGCGCCGGCTACGGCGCCGCTCGCCAAGAGGCCCCAGCGCCAGACTTCGCGCATGGCGATGAAGAGAAGCGCCGAGGTCATCAACATCGTGGCCGAGACTGCGATGCCATAGGCTGCGGCTAAATTGTCGGATTTCTTAAACGCCAAAGCGAGACCGACGGTGACGAGCATCAAGATCCAATTCACCGTGCCGACATAGATCTGGCCATAGCCCTCTTGCGAAGTTTGCGTGATGATCAGGCGCGGCATCCAGCCGAGCTGAATGGCTTGGCGGGTCATCGAGAAGGCGCCGGTGATGATCGATTGACTGGCAATGATCGTCGCTACCGTTGCGAGAACAATGAGCGGCAGAAGCAGGGGCTCCGGACAGAGCCGATAAAAAATATTCTGGTCCGTCGGCACGCCTTGCAGGACAAGGGCGGCTTGCCCGGCATAATTGAGGATGAGACTCGGAAACACGATGACATGCCAAGCGAGCCGTATCGGTCCCGCGCCGAAATGCCCCATGTCGGCATAGAGCGCCTCGGCACCGGTCACGCACAAGAAAACCGCGCCGAGAACGAGAAAACCGAGCGTACCTCCGTGAATGAGGAATTGTGCCGCGTAATACGGGTTGAGCGCGAGAAGCACGGCGGGGTGCTGTACGATGCCCTTGAGGCCAAGGATGGCCATAATCACAAACCAGATGAGCATAATGGGCCCGAAGGCGCGTCCGATGCGGGCCGTGCCGACAGGCTGCAAAGCGAAGAGCGCGACGAGAATCACAACAGTGACCGGGAGGATGAACGGTTCCAGGGCCGGCGCCGCGAGTTCGAGGCCTTCGAGCGCTGAAAGTACTGAAATGGCGGGCGTAATAGCACCGTCGCCGTATATCAATGCCGCCCCGAAGAGGCCGACTGCGACAATTGCGGGCCTGTGCTGCCGCTTGACGCCGAGCAGCGACATCAAGGCTAGAATGCCGCCTTCGCCGTCATTGTCGACGCGCATCGCGAAGGAGACATATTTGATCGAGGTGATGATGATCAGCGTCCACACGACGAGGGAAAGAATCCCAAATAGGGTGGATTCGCTTCTTTCAGCGCCGGTGATCGCGAGGACTGTCTTCAAAGTGTAGAGCGGGCTGGTTCCGATGTCGCCGAAGACGACACCGAGAGCAGCGAGGCCTACACGGACCAGACTGCCATGGACCTTATGATTTGTGAGACTGGACATGTTCCCCTGGTGCGGGCAGGTGTTACGACGTGGCGTTGCTATCCCGGATGGAACATTTTGACGGCCCCTTTAACGGTTCCGCTGGCCAAGAAAAGGGCCGCTCTGACGCGGTGACAGGGTCGGCGGTTGCAACCAGACTAAGCCATAAAGCTCCGGTAAGTAAATGAACTCGCGGCGTCTCCGTCTCCGGGCGCGCTCGTGCGCTTTACTCGCCGGCGCCGAACGTGTACCCACCGGAGCCAGCAGGCGATGATGCCGCGCAGCCGCCTGGCGCGGCCGAGGCGGCGGGGAACGGAATTCCGAAAGATATTGATCGATGGCGAACGTGGTGGTGGTAGGCGCCCAATGGGGCGACGAGGGCAAGGGTAAGATCGTCGATTGGCTTTCGCTTGAAGCCGATGTCGTCGTGCGGTTCCAGGGCGGCCACAATGCCGGGCATACTTTGGTCATCGGCGATCACGTTTATAAGCTGACGCTGCTTCCCTCCGGCATCGTGCGGCCGGGCAAGCTCTCTGTGATTGGCAATGGGGTCGTGCTCGATCCGCCGCATCTCATCGAGGAGATCGGCAAGCTCGCAGCGCAGGGCGTTGCGGTGACGCCCGAGACTCTCAAGATCGCCGAAAATGTCACACTGATCCTGGGGCTCCACCGCGAACTCGATGCGCATCGCGAGTCCTCCTTGACGGATGGATTGAAGATCGGCACCACCAAGCGCGGCATCGGGCCGGCCTACGAAGACAAGGTCGGCCGCCGCGCGATTCGGCTGATGGATCTCACCGAACCGCAATCGCTCGACGAGAAGATCGCGCGCCTGCTTGCTCATCATGATCCGCTCCGGCGCGGCCTGGGGCTCGAGCCTGTTACGGCCGCGGCGGTCAAGGAGGAACTGACCAGCATCGCCCCAAAAGTTCTCCCCTTCATGGATGCAACCTGGGATCTTCTCGAAAACGCGCGGCGCGCCGGCAAGCGCATTCTGTTCGAGGGGGCCCAAGGCGCGTTGCTCGACGTCGATCACGGCACCTATCCTTTCGTCACATCATCCAATACCGTCGCCGCCAATGCGGCGACCGGCTCGGGGCTCGGCCCCAAAGCCATCGGCTATGTATTGGGAATCGCAAAAGCCTACACGACGCGCGTGGGCGGCGGTCCCTTTCCGACGGAACTCACTGACGAGATCGGTCAATTGATCGGCGATCGCGGGCATGAATATGGCGTCAATACGGGCCGCCGGCGCCGCTGCGGCTGGTTCGATGCCGTGCTTGTCCGGCAGGCCGTCAAGACTTCAGGCATCGACGGAATCGCTCTGACCAAGCTCGATATTCTCGATGGGTTCGAGGAGATCAAAGTCTGCGTCGGCTACCACCTCGACGGCGGCCGGATCGACCGGATGCCGGCGAGTCAGGCAGCGCAGGCCCGCATCGAACCTATCTACGAAACCATAGCCGGCTGGCAGGATACGACCGCTGGCGCGCGGTCCTGGGCCGAGCTTCCGGCTCAGGCGATCAAATATGTCCGGCGCATCGAAGAATTGATCGAGGCGCCGGTTGCCCTCCTTTCGACGAGCCCCGAACGGCAAGACACGATCCTCGTTCACAACCCCTTCCGTGATCGTTGAACGGTCCACGCGGGCTGGCAAGCGGCGGGCAGCGAAGTTGAGAGCCTTTTAAACGGTCGGTTCAGTTGAACGGACCCAGTTGACGTCTGCATTCGGGAATGCTCTTTCGGACCTATGGCTGAATATTATCCGCTGCTTGCGAAGGCTGTTTCAGGCCTGCCCGAGCCGACGCGCGAAGCTCGGCACGCTCTCTATGAGCGTGCACGAAACGCCCTTCTCAACCAATTGCGGAATATCCAGCCGCCGGTCGCCGAATCCGACATAGAACGTGAGTCGCAAGCCCTCGCGAGTGCTGCGGCACGGCTCGAATCTGAGTTCGACGCCCGGTCGGTTGTGGGCGGAGCGATCCGACCCGCAGCTTTGCGGAGCTCGCCGGCGCCCGCCGCCCCGCCGGCCGCAAGAGGACTGGCTGGCACCAAGCCGCCTGTACCGTCGCCGTCCTACCAGGCGGCGCGCCCAAGCCCGGCGTTGCCGCAGCCGCGCCGAACCGGCGCGGCGGAATTTGGTACGGCACCGTCACAGGCCGGCTCCGTGCCGCCGCCGAAACCGGGCCGCTCAGCACCGTCCATACTCGAGCACGCCGATTATGCCTCGCCCGCCGCAGCAGCCGCGACGCCCGGCCCGCAAACGAGCTCATCGATCGCCCCCAACCCGGACGTCGTCGCGCGGCCCGACGAGCCTGCAGCGGCCCTTTCGCTGAGGTTGCGGCCGGAGATGGCGCGGCCTTATGCGCCGCAGCCCGCCGTCGTCGAAGAGCAACCGCACATGCGCAGGAGGCTCTGGCTTGTCGCTGCGGTCGTGGCTTTGGTCGTGGTGCTCATTGCCGTAGCTGCGGTGAAGTTGGCCAACCGGCCCGAAGACTTGATGCGGCTGAAGCCCGGCGCTCAGACCCAGGCCGAACTCGGCGGTGGCAAGATTGTCGAGAGAATTGGCGGCCAGAAAACCCAGGACTCCCCGCGAACGACGACGGCAGCGGCGGCTCCGGCAGGCGATGTAGCTCGCAAGCGCGATGCAGAACCCGCACCGCTTCCCGTCGCTCAACGCGCGGCGCTCCTCGTCGAAGCGCCCGAGGAGCAAGCCCGTGTGAAGACCTATGTCGGGACCGTGGTTTGGCGGCTTGACAATGTGAGTAATGGGTCTGGCCAGCCGCTCAGCACGGCGGTGCGCGCCGATGTTGATATTCCCGAAGCCAAGCTGCGAGCATCGATCATTTTCCAAAAAAATTTCGACGCGAGCCTATCGGCCTCACACACGATAACAATCATCTTCACCCCGGCGCCCGATAGTCTTGTTGGGTCGGTCAAGGAAATCAGAATACCGCAACTGCGCGCCATCGATTCGCAGACCGGTGATGCGCTGAACGGAATTCCCGTGCCAATCATGGAGAACTCATTTCTGGTTGGCCTCTCTCGCGGCGGCGCCGAGGCGATGAATCTCGACCTGATCAAACGCCGCGATTGGATCGATATACCCATGATCTTGCAGGCGAACGGTCGAATCGCAAAATTGACGTTCGAAAAAAATACGACGGGCGCCCGCGCAATTGAAGACGCGCTCGCGTCTTGGCAGGCGCAATGAAAGTTGGCCGAAGCCGGCAGGCTACGCACAACAAAACAATGGCGCCGACCGGAATTAGATGATCGACAAGAACTGGCTCGAATGCCGTGAGCTCAAGCACGTCACGACTTCGTGTGAATCGACTACGCGCCAGTTCCATTAATTGCGGCAAGTCCTTTGTGAGACGTGGGGTAGATCCGATGTCTCATGATCTTTTGGGCCTCCGATATATCGGCCGTCGCTTTCTCGATCTGAAAAAGCGGACCTAAAATTCCGGGATACGCCCTAGAATGGCCGAAAATCGGCATAAATTTGTAGAATAGTTCCGCTATCAAATGACCCCCGATCGCGGTGTTGAGATGCAACGAGGGCGGTAGTGGCACGGAGATTGCGCCGCGCAGCTTTCGCCTGCCGAGCGTCACAAATGCGGCCCATTGCTTTAGTTGAACCAGACTGCATCGTCTTTGCGAAAGAAGCGGCCCATGATCAATAGATTCACGCTCATTTTCAATCTGTTCGCCTTGATGATGATCGAACCGGCTGCGGCCGCGCCGCCTGCTCCGCCGAGCGAGGCGCCAGCCCCGATGAGTAAAATGAAGCGCATTTTCGACACGACGCGGGATGGTGGAAAGATCGGGACGGTAATTACCGAAATCGAAAAGCAGGGCGACATAACGAACGTGAAATCCACGACACATGTTTCCGTCGTCGTCATGTTCATCGAGGTCTATCGTTTTGATCATACAGCGACTGAGACTTGGAACGGTGGCCAGTTCGTCTCGTTCAAGTCTGAGACGAACGATAATGGGACAAAGCATTCCGTGTCGGCGACGGCCGCCGGCGACAAGATCAGTTTGGAGATCGACGGAAAGCGTAGCGAAGCGCCGGGCACGGTGATCCCCGGCAGTTTCTGGAGCAAGGCCTTCGTTACTGCGACGCAAATGTTCGACGACGCCAACGGCAAACGTCTGTCGATCAAAGTCTCGGACCTGGGCGACGAGACCTTGCTTGTGCACGAATCCAAGCATCAGGTCCGTCACTACCAGGTCAGCGGCGATCTCAAGCGCGATCTGTGGTTTGAGGGCGACACTCTGGTGCGCTTGAAACTTACGGGATCAGACGGTTCGAAGATCGTCTCCGATTTGCGGCCGTGACTGCGCCTGGAGCAGGATGGCTTATTTTCGAACCGTCATCTTGCTGTAAGTTTTTGTTTTGCCGCGCGTCCCAACGCAAAACCGGTTTCCGCATTTGCTGGTTCGGCGCTAGACTTCTCGCACATCGTGGGGAGGGGCGGCTCAGGTTTTTCCGCCACGGCTTGTCGTGATCGGCCTTTCGCCCAGTCGGGGCGAGGGGAGAAACATCCATCCGCCGAGAGAATGCTGGGCGGAAAACTCCAGCCGCACTTTTTGCGGCGATGTCGAGATCGGATCGGGACAAATGACGCCTTCGCCGCGCCGCCAGTTTTCTGTAGCTCAACGGCTAACAGATGCAGCTAGTCACTGCCGGTTGGCGACGAGTGGAGCGGCGTTCGGCGCTTTCGCCATGAGCGCGTCGATGCGGTCGCGTGCACGCTTGAATTCGGCCAGCATCGGTCCGTTGAACTCGCGCGTGCGCGCAAGCTTCACGCGCATCGGATCGACGAAATGTCCGTTCACGAGGACTTCGTAGTGAAGATGCGGCCCGGTTGCGAGGCCGCTTTGCCCAAGGTAGCCGATAATTTGGCCCTGCCGGACACGCGCGCCTTCGGCCACGCCACGGGCGAACCCGGAAAGGTGATTGTAGGTCGTCACATAGCCATTGGCATGCTGGATTTCGATGCGGCGTCCATACCCCGAATCCCATCCGGCGGAGATAATAGTACCATTTCCGGCTGCAAAGATCTGCGTTCCAATCGGCGCTGCCCAATCCACCCCGGTATGAGGACGCGAATAGCCTAGGATCGGATGATAGCGGACGCCGAAACCAGAGGTCAGCCTGCCTGCAACGATCGGCGTGCGGACCAGGAATTTGCGCGTGGAACGGCCGTTTTGATCGTAGAAATCGACGAGGCTGTCATCGGCCGCTTGGAAACGATAATAGCGGAATGTCTCGTTGCGCGTGGTAATCGAGGCATAAAGGAGTTCGTTGCGGTTTTCGCCCTCGTCACCCTCGTCGTAGAAGACCACGAAAGAGTCGCCGCTTGACACCGCTCGCTGAAAATCGACGTCATTGGCGAACATGCGGATGAGATCGTTGATGATCGGCCGCGGAATTTCTTGTTTGAGCGCGGTCTCGTACACGGAATCATAGAGGCGCATGCCGGCATCTTCGTCATCATCATCCGCTTCGTTGTTGGCGGTGGTCTTCTTGGCGCCGGGTTCGAGCCCGCTGATCATCAGGTAATCGCCTTGATCGCGCAGAGCGATTGTCGTCTCCAGCGCTTCGCCCGAATAGACGGAAATTCGAGCAAGCGTCATGTTGCGGCCGGATCCGTCGAGATCGGCGAAGAGCAGCTTCAGGCGGCGGCCTTCGGGAACCACCGGCTCGCCGCGCTTCGGCGCGAAAGCGGCAACAATCGCTTCGATCCTTTCACGCGGGATACCGGCTGCGCGTAGAACGTCATCGAGAGTTTCGCCGTGCCGGATGACGACCAGACGTTGCTCCATTTGCGTCGTTTCGTGTGCATCGTTCGGGCGCGGTACGATCGTGACGTTTTCCGGCACCATCCGCACTTCGATCGCGGAAAAGCGGCTCGTCGTGATGGGGTCATTCATATTGGCATAAGCCAATGTGCCCGTCGCAGCATTGGCGTGGCTCGTACGCATCAGCAGCAGTTGCGGCGGCAGGGAGAGGGGGCTGTTGCCGGCCGAGATCGAGCTTTTGATATGTTCGGCGACTTGCGCTTGCACTTCATCGGGTGAAAGAACGGCCGCGAGCGAAATATATTGCGCCGCGAGATCGCGCGTCGCCCAGGAAACCTCGGCATCATCCTGCACGGGCTCGGCTGCGATATCGACGGGATTGCTGTGTATATCCGCCAGCAGCTGCAGCGGATTGAAGGGCGGCACTTCGTCGGTGAAGCCGGCGCTGGCAGCCAGCAGCGTCGTTTCGATATGCGTAAACGAATGTGTCTTCATTACCTCCTTGTCGCCAACCTTGATTGGTGTAGGCAAGCGAAAGCGCTGTCTTGCCGCGACGATATCGACCGCCTTCACAAGGCGGTCGCCCTTGCGCGGGTTGATCCCGGTATCGGCTTCCTTGCGCGGCAGCTGCGCCGATGTCGGCGCTTCGGCGAAATTGGATTGGTGATCAAGCGCCGCGTAGACCGCCGCGCCGAGCAGGACCATCCCGGCAAAACCGGTCAGAATCGTGCCCCACAACCAGCGCGCCGAGACACGCCGGCGGTCGGGTTGTTTCTGTCGGCCACCGTTCAGCTCTATCGCAGGTTCGAGGCCGAGATCGACAACGGCCAGCGAGAATACCGAACGATAAGGAGCACTCAGCATAGGCATACGGTCGCAACGTCCCGCTGCTAGTGATCCGACCCTTATGCCAGGTACCAAGCATAAGGACACGTCGGTGCCACCAAGTCTAATCTTTAATGTTGCGATTCATCAAACGGATGGGTGCCATCCGCTAGCATCGCAACATTAGGGTAGAGGGCTTAACTTAATCGCAGCCGCCGTTCGGGCCAACCCCTTTATACTGCGGCACCAGCCCGCACGTCTCGAGCCCAGGCGAGACGCAAATCAACTGGACTTTATTACCAGCCTAGCCTTTTGAAAATGGCCCAATTGCGGCATCCAGGCTTGGCTATTTGGGTTGACAGCAGCGCGCCGCGCGAGTACCAAGAGCGACGTTTGCGCGGCGGGAGCCGCGCTTTTCGTTTGAACGGTTTCGATCAAGCCAAAACGGCGCAGGCAGCCTTGGCACCGGCTTCGCATATATTGCGGATCGCCGTTGTTCGGCAAGGCTCGCTGTCCCGTCCGGCCCATCCGCAGCCTTTGAAATCCTGCGGTTGGACGAAACGGGGCTTGGCGCGCGCCAGCCGTTCAGCGTAACAAACTGTCAAGAAGCCGGCCGCCACAGGTTGTCTGAACCTGCTGGCAGAGCCTGGATGAACACGAGGAAAAGATGTTCGCGGTGATTAAGACGGGCGGCAAGCAATATAGCGTCGCCGCTGAAGATGTCATAACGGTCATGTCCTTGCCCGGCGTGCCGGGCGATGCGGTTTTGTTCGACGAAGTCCTCATGCTCGTCGACGAAGCCGGAACGAAGATCGGCGCACCCTTCATAGAAGGGGTGAGCGTCGCCGCCGAAATCGTCGAACAGGCGCGCGGCCCCAAGGTTTACGCCTTCAAGAAAAGGCGGCGGCAGAATTCCAAGCGCAAGCGTGGGCATCGGCAGGATCTCACACTGGTGAAGATTACCGAGGTGAGAGCCGGGGGCGCATGAAGGTGCGGGCTTTCGGCAGGCCAGGCCTGACAGTCTGCGCCGACATTTCGAGTTTTTTAGAATCGACCACGCTCTTGATTTTGGATTGCAGCAATCCAACGTCATCGTGATCTAACGCGAATGGTTTGGAGCCACGGAAATGGCACATAAAAAGGCGGGTGGTTCGTCTCGCAACGGACGTGATTCAGCAGGCCGGCGCCTTGGCGTGAAGAAATTCGGCGGCGAATCCGTCGTCGGCGGCAACATTATTGCGCGCCAACGCGGGACCAAATGGCATCCCGGCGCCAATGTCGGCCTCGGCAAGGATCATACGCTGTTTGCGCTTATTGCGGGCACCGTACAGTTCAAATCCAAATCTGATGGCCGCGCTTACGTATCGGTCATCCCGGCCGCAAGCCAAACCAAAGCGCGGCAGGTGGCCGCCGCAGAATAAGGTGGAGTTCGAGGAGGACCCCACCGGCCCCAAAACCCCGGTGGACAGGACCTTCTCGCAGGTCAGATCAGGTCAGATTAGCTGAGCCTGAGCCGAAGTCCAAAAAACCCGGCAGGGTTTTTGATAGGGGAAATGGACGGCCATATCCCTTTTTCATTTGGGCCCGCCAGAACGGGTCCAAGGACCGGAGCCCAGCATGTTCCCGGATTTGACGTGTGATGATGTCTTCCGTCTAGAGACGAAGCGCCTTTGGCTGCGCTGGCCGCGCGCCACGGATGCGGCGGCGATCGCCGAATTCGCAGCGAAGGCGGACGTCGCGCAAATGACTGCAGAAATTCCGCATCCTTATCCGCCTCGTGAAGCCGAGCGTTTCATTTTCAAGGCGCGTGCGGAAAATGCGGCCGGCCTCGCCTTGCACTTGGTTCTCACCCACAAAGCCGCCGCGCGCGCGGTTGTCGGCGTCGTGTCGGCTTGCGCCGGTGAAAATCAAAACGTCGAAATCGGCTATGCCATGGCGCCGCAAGTCTGGGGC
>JBKQHN010000193.1:0-5714 GCA_052148755.1 Beijerinckiaceae bacterium
CGCAGGACTTCATCGAAATTCCGTCCCGTGCTCGCCGGGTAGGTCAAAGTCAGCTTGATCTTCTTGTCGGGGCCGACGACGAAGACCGAGCGCACGGTGAGCGTATCGCTCGCATTGGGATGAATCATGCCGTAGAGGTTGGCGACTTTGCGGTCCGGGTCGGCGATCAAGGGGAAGTTCAAGGCATGGCCTTGTGTTTCCTTGATGTCGTCGGCCCATTTCTCATGGCTCGACAGCGGATCGACGCTGAGGCCGATGACCTTCACGCCACGTTTCTCGAATTCCGGTTTCAGTTTCGCCGTGTAGCCGAGTTCGGTCGTGCAAACCGGCGTAAAATTCTTCGGATGCGAAAACAGCACCGCCCAGGAATTGTTGATCCATTGATGAAAGCTGATCTTGCCTTCGGTTGTTTCAGCCTCGAAATCGGGTGCGATATCGCCAAGTTGGAGTGCCATGTCACCATCTCCCAGAAATGCTGAATCGAAACGCCCGCAGCGAAGTATTCCGCCGCCGGCTCCATGCCGCCGGTCGACCGGATCAAGCGCAGCACCGTCGCAGCACCGAATTTCCGGCCCGATGAGCCAAAAACTCAATTTGAAGCGAGGGAACGGACCTGAAAACCGGCTAACGGCAGCGTGGCGGGCTTCAACTATCCCGATCGAACTATATTCTAGTCATCCTGTCAACTAATCTGATACGTATAATTAAATATTACACGATATGATATGTAAATTATGCCGGCAGTAACTCTGCTCGAACTTGCCCCGCCGCTCAGATCGTGAAGTCGGGCTTGAAGGTTTCGTCGGAGAACATCTTCTTTTCTCCGGCCCTTTGGCAAAGGTCGTCGATCGTAACGTGGTCGAGTTCGTGCAGAAAGGCCTGCCCTGCTGTATCGACGATCGGGGCGATGACGGTCTCGACGAAGGCGCATTCGCCGGCGGAGGGTTCATCTCCGCCAGTCTCGGACATGACGGCCCGGATGACGTCTCCGGCGCTGATGCGGCGCCGCTCACGTGCCAGTTCATAACCGCCGCGTGGGCCGCGGACACCCTTTAGAATATTGGTGCGGACCAGGGCCTGGAGCAGGGTCTCCAAGTGCCTGGGCGGCAGGTTGAGACGCGCCGCGAGCGCCTTGGCGGCAACCGGCAGCGGCCGTGCATGAATGGCGATGTCGGTGACGGCCGCAAGGGCGAGCATGCTTCGACGAGAGAGAAGAATCATCTGCCCTTCTCCATGATGAGAGCCTGTCCCGCGTCGGTCGAACCGAAGCCGCCCGCGCCCCGCACGGTCGTGTCAAGTTCGGGCGCCGCGACCAAGACGGCGCGGGCGACGGGGGCAATGACGAGCTGGGCGATTCGGGTGCCGCGAACGATTTCGAACGGGTCACTGCCGAAATTGATCAAGACAACGCCGATCTCGCCGCGGTAGTCGGCATCGATCGTTCCGGGCGCATTCAAAACCGTGACGCCTTTATCGCGCGCGAGGCCGGAACGGGGGCGCACTTGGGCTTCGTAGCCTTGCGGCAATTGCACGGCAATTCCGGTCGGCACGACATGGCGCGCGCCCGGTTCAATGACGATCTTGGCGCCGGGGGCGAGCGCCGCGATGAGGTCCAATCCGGATGCGCCGTTGCTTTGGTAGCTCGGAAGCGGCAACCCCAAGGCATGCGGCAGATGGCGGACGGCGATGGATAAGAGAGCTGGAGCGTCGCTCATCACGGGGCCTTGTTCAGTTTTTCTGCAAGAAGACCGACGAGGCGGCGGGCGACGTCGCTCTTCTTCATGCGGGGCCAAACCTGAGTTCCTTCACGCGTCACGATCGTCACCTGGTTTTCGTCGCCGCCCATCACGGCACTGTCTGCGCTCACATCGTTCGCCACGATCAGATCACAACCCTTGCGGTCGAGTTTCGCCCGCGCATGATCGATGATCTTCTCCGTCTCCGCGGCGAATCCGACGACGACGGGGGGGCGCCCAATTTTCTTCTGCGCAATCGTTGCAAGAATATCGGGGTTTTCGGCCAGGTCCAGAGTCGGCACAGCAATTCCCGTCTTCTTGATTTTGTTTTGCGCAGGTTCGGCAACCCGCCAATCACTGACGGCAGCAGCTGCAATGAACACGTCGGCCGGCAGCGAAGATTCGACCGCAGCGAGCATCTCACCTGCGGTCTCGATGTGGCGCGTTTCGACGCCGACCGGATCAGGCAGCGACACTGGACCGCTGATCAACACCACTTCTGCGCCCGCGGCGGCTGCGGCCGCGGCAATGGCATGGCCTTGCTTGCCGGATGACCGGTTGGCTAAGTATCGCACAGGATCGATCGGTTCATGCGTCGGCCCCGAAGTCACGATGATGCGGCGGCCCGCCAGCGCCCGCGTCGCAAACGGGTGCGGCTCTCCTGGCAGCGCAATGGCCGTCTCGCCTTGCAAGGCTTCCGCTATGGCGGCGAGAATGGTGGCAGGCTCACTCATGCGGCCGGGCCCGAATTCGCCGCACGCCATTTCTCCGGGATCAGGCCCGATGAAAAGAACGCCGTCGTCTTTGAGCCTTGCCAGGTTGCGCTGGGTCGCTCGATGGAACCACATCCGCACGTTCATCGCAGGAGCAACGAGAATCTTCTTATCCGTTGCCAGCAGAACGGTCGAAGCCAGATCATCTGCGAGGCCATGCGCCATTTTCGCCAGTATGTTGGCTGTCGCAGGAGCGACAACGACGAGATCGGCGGCGCGCGACAATTGGATATGGCCCATTTCACTCTCGTCCGTGAGCGAGAACAAATCGTCGAAGACTTTCGTTCCGGCCAGACTTGCAACGGAGAGCGGGGTCACGAATTGTTTGGCAGCCTCCGTCATGACGATCTGGAAACGCGCACCTTGCTCACGCGCGCGGCGAATGAGTTCGAGGACTTTATAGGCGGCTATGCCACCGGAAATGACGAGCAGGATACGTTTGCCCGAGAGCACGCGCTTTCACTCCCCTTCTCGAGCCTCGGCCATAGGGATGCCGGCAAAGGATCGAAGGTACTTGCACAGGCTCATCCAGCAGTTCCGCCGAGGCGGTAGCCCATCTCTTTACGCTGTTTCACGCGATCGCAACCAGAATGCAACATTACGGGCCCCCTTGGAACGCGCCATCATTACGAATACTTGAATGGAATTCCATTAAATTTCAGCCCTACCGCCTCAAATGACGCGAAAATCATGCCGGTAAATAGAACGTACGCCTAGAACGGGATAAGGAAAAGTGGCACGCCGCGCGGCTTTTCCGGCGCAATCAAGTTTACGCAGATTGCGTAAACCTATCTGCACATCCCGCTCTAATTTATTAGAATCGGTCAGGTTCATGATTTTGGATTGAATCAATCCAAAATCATCGTGATCTAACGACGCCGCCGTTCCGAAGACCCGGGCCGTGCTGTTCCGCCAAATCGCCTTCGTGCCTGCGATTTCGCTCGAACGGAACCTGGAATCCTTCGGATTCGATATCTATAATGATCGCAGCGGACTGAAAGTTCTACCCAGGATTCTTGCGAATCGGCAAGACTGGCGTCTCCTGCAGCGCGTCCGCAGAACGCATCAGCGCAGCAACAGGAGAGCCGCCAATCCCGCAATCAACCAGAGCGCATAGTGACCGAGGCGGGCGCCGCGTGCTTCGGCTTCACCGATCTGGTCCATGGCCGACTCGGAGAGTTCGAGGCCTTCCTCCGCCATCCTCTCGAGTTCGGCGACGACGCGCTCGACCCGCAACAAGGTCATAGGAAGGTCGGCGGCGAATTTCGCGAGTAAAGTGATGGCATGGCCGGCGTCCTGAAGCTTGCCCTTCGGTCCGAGATTTTCCTCTATCCAGCTGCGTACGACCGGCTCCGCCGCCGACCATATGTCGAGTCTCGGATCGAGCATACGGCCGACGCCTTCGACGACGACCATGGTCTTTTGCAAGAGGACGAGTTCTGTTCGTATCTTCATGTCGAAGAGCGCGGTGATCTCGAAAAGCAGCGTCAGCAGCTTGGCCATGGAGATCTGATCGGCAGTGCGCGAATGGATCGGCTCGCCGATCGCGCGGATCGCTTGCGCGAAGTCTTCGATTCTGTGCTCGCGCGGAACATAGCCGGCCTCGAAATGCACCTCGGCCGCCCGGCGGTAATTGCGGGTGATGAAACCGAATATGATTTCGGCGAGATAGCGCCGTTCTTTGATGCCGAGCCGGCCCATGATGCCGAAATCCACTGCCGTCAGGCGGCCTTGCGGATCGATGAACAAATTGCCGCGATGCATGTCGGCATGAAAAAGGCCGTCGCGCATGGCATGCCGCAAAAACGCCTGGATGACATTGCGGCCGAGCTCGCGCAGATCATAGCCCGAGGCGAGCAGCGCCGCATGATCGGACAGCGGGATGCCATCGATCCATTCCAGCGTCAGAACTTCTTTTTCTGTATAGTCCCAATAGATGCGCGGTATTCGGAAATCGTCGTCTCCCGCGACATTTTCGGCGAATTCGGAGGCGGCCGCCGCTTCGAGCCGAAAATCCATTTCCATCCTGACCGTGCGTCCCCAATTATCGACCACTTCGACCGGCTTGAGGCGTTTGGATTCGGGAAACCAGCGTTCGGCAAGGCGCGCCGCGTAATACAAGTCGGAAAGATCGCGTTTGAAGCGCCGCTCGACCCCCGGCCGCAAAACCTTAACGGCGACGTCTTGCACGCCATCCGCATCTTTGATGCGCCCTTTGTGGACCTGCGCAATCGAGGCTGCTGCGACCGGCTCATCGAGGCTGACGAAGATTTCCGCTATGGGGCGGCCAAAGGCGGCTTCTATGGTCGCTACCGCAACCTCGCGCGGAAACGGCGGCATGCGATCCTGCAAATCTTCCAAATGCCGGGCCACCGAGGGGCCGACCACGTCCGGCCGGGTCGCGAGAAATTGGCCGAGTTTCACATAGGATGGGCCGAGCCGGTTCATGGCGTCCGGCAAAGCGGTGAGGCTTGGGCCTTTGTTGCGGCGGGCGATCAGCTTGGCGAGAAGGAGCGGCAGCCGCGCCGCCGCCGGCATGGCCGTGATGTCGACGTCGCTGAAGACGCCGGCGCGGGCGAGAACGAAGCCGGCGTGCGCAAGGCGCAGAATATGCCCGAAGGGGAAGACCACGCCTATAGCTTCCAGCCGGAATGAATCGCGACGATGCCGCCGCTCATTTTTGTATAGACGACGCGCGAAAATCCTGCCGCCGCGATCATATTGCGAAACTCTTCGGCCGGGGGAAACCGGCGAATCGATTCGACGAGGTAACGGTACGCCTCGGGCTCGCCTGCCACGACGCGGCCGATCAAGGGACTCGCGCGAAAGGAATAGGCCTCGTAGAGCCGGTCGAGAGCGGGCACGTCCACGTCGGAAAACTCGAGGCAGAGAAATTGTCCGCCATGGCGCAAGACCCGGTAGGCCTCGGCAAGGGCCGCCTCTTTGCGTGGTACGTTGCGAATGCCAAATGCGATCGTATAGGCGTCGAAGCGATCGTCCTCGAAGGGCAAGGCCTCGGCGTTGGCCTCGATAAAAGTCAATTTGCTCGCAAGGCCGCGTGCCGCGGCGCGCCGTCGTCCTTGTTCGAGCATGTCGGCATTTATGTCGAGCACGGTGACTTCCGTCCGCGGCCCACCGGCTTGCGCGATTCGGAACGCGATGTCTCCCGTTCCGCCGGCGACGTCGAGATGGCGAAACCGCAGCG
>JBKQHN010000194.1:0-7574 GCA_052148755.1 Beijerinckiaceae bacterium
TCAAGCAATTGACCGGCGGCGAGCAACATCCGGTGATGAGCCGCCCCGATGCCGTGCCCGACTTCCCGCTCGCGCTCGTGAGGTGAGGCCATCGGACATGAAGATGTCCGATTGTCCACGCTCGGCAAAGGTTCTGCCGAACAAAGTTTTGCGAAATGGCCAGCGAAGTGTGTGCTTCGGGAGCTTTGGCATAGTTAATAGCCTGGGAGCAATGGTCCGGGTTAACCGTCCGCCGCGAGCCGCGCCGATTCGCGTGCCTATTTCGTCATGCTGGCAACGTTCCCTTAGGTAATTTTTGCGAAGTTGGTGCGCGAGCATCTCCCAATCGGATTTGGCGCGAAGTTATCGATCTGGAGTACTCCCTGGAGTGTCGGCATTTTTCCGGGATAGGCTCCTCAACGTTTGGGACTGAGTCGCTTCATGGAGTCGTCTGCAACACACCGCCGCCGCTTGAGGATGTGGGATCTCGGCCAAACGAATCCGCGCGAACCGGGCGATGAGCAGAGCGAAATTGGCCGCTCCTCGCCATCGGCAAACGTGGAGCCAAAGGCCAACAGCCTCGAAATAGGTGATGAACTCGGCGAAGCCTGTGCGAAAGCGCTGAGCGAAGGCCCGCAAGCGCTCGCAATCGACGGTTTTTGCGAGCTGCCGAACGGCTTCGACCGGAGCTGCCGCACCAAGACGATTGGTCCGCAGAGCGTTAACGTCGTTTACCAGGATAGTCTGGATAGCACCGACAAGCGGCGGTTGTGGGAGGGCAGTTGCCTCGACGAAATCGTCCATCTTGACCTCGACCATGTCGGCAAGTTCCACGGCGTCTTAACGGCGCACACGGCTGATGGTTTTCATGTCGCGGTCGACCCCAAGTTCAGTGGGTTGCTGCTGACCAAACTCGCCCGCTATATGGCGCATGAACTGCCGGCGCAGCAGAGGCTTCACAGCGCCATGACGGCTCAGCCGCCAAGTCAACGTATTGTCCCGAAATGTTCTTTTTGCACCTACAGAGATTCAAGCGGCATCCTGCACAAAGGATCGCTCGTCAGTATTTCGCCGCTCGATGCAATGGTGAAAACGCGGACGCTCCCCGAACTGAATTCTTTGATTAGTTTTTGTGGCCGACGGCAGCGCAAGGCTCATGTCATCCGCCGTCTTGAATCGGGTTTTGTGGCCCTCTTCGTCGATCCGCTCAGCGACCCGGAATTTACCGCCGATATTCGGTTGACCGACGAGTTTTCAGGTTTCCCCTAATCGGGGCTCGGCGGGGTACGGGACCGCTGCAGAGCGGCCATCACCGGCCGCCGGAGCCAGCGCTGTCCGCACTTGACATGTTCTGCCGATCTTCATAGACACCACGTCTCCCGGCGTCAGATGCCGGCGGCGGGCCTGTCCCGCCTGACGCACCCGCGGTGGTTCCTTCACAGAAGTGAGCAACCTGTCGGCCGGCTCGATCCGGCAGAGGAGGGCGCGTGCCTCCGCCGCCCGCGAGGCGAGCCAATGATTTCGGCTTGCATCGGGGCTCTTTAGAGCGCGGCCGGCGTCGACGACTCTGTCGATGCGGCCCGCAAGCCGGCGGAAGACGCGGTTTTTGTGACACGCATAACTTTGCGTGGGCGCTGCCGTGTCCTCCCGGCTCAGATTCGAGGACGCGATGACGAAACGTGCAGAAGCCAAATATAAACTCGACCGGCGTATGGGCCAGAATATTTGGGGCCGCCCGAAGAGCCCGGTCAACCGGCGCGAATATGGTCCCGGCCAGCATGGCCAACGCCGCAAGGGCAAGCCTACCGACTTCGGCACGCAGCTCAAGGCCAAGCAAAAGCTCAAGGGCTATTACGGCAATATTTCGGAAAAGCAATTCCGCAAATATTACGCCGAAGCGATCCGGATGAGGGGCGATTCGGTTGGTAATCTGATCGGCCTTTTGGAGCGTCGCCTCGATGCGGTGGTCTATCGTGCGAAATTCGTGCAGACCGTCTTCGCGGCGCGGCAATTCGTCAATCACGGCCATGTCAAGGTCAATGGCCGGCGGGTGAACATCGCCTCCTATCTCGTCAAGGTCGGGGATGTGGTCGAGGTCAAGGAATCCTCACGCCAGCTCACGCTCGTTCTCGAGGCTATCAGCCTCGCCGAGCGCGATGTGCCGGAGTTCTACGAGGTCGATCATTCAAAAATGACCGCCAAGCTCAGCCGTATTCCGCTGCCCAACGAAGTGCCCTATCCGGTGATGATGGAGCCGAACCTCGTGATCGAATTCTATTCGCGCTGAGCTTTGGCGGTTGATCGCGAAAGGTTGCAGAGCTTTTTGGACGCGATCATGCACGAAAGATTTTGAAGGCGCAGATATGCAAAAGGCCGCTCTTTGGGCGGCCTTTTTGTTTGCAACATCCTCAATCCATCTGTGCACGGCCTTCCTGCCCTCGGTCCACAGCTACTTCGCGTCGTCCACGCACATCTTGAGCGCGGCCATCACGTCGCCGGCCCTTGGGATGTTGAATTCCGCGACATTGCCGTCGTCGAATTTGATACTAAGCTTCTTGGCTTTCGCTAGCGCCGACATCAGCGCGTCGGATTTGTTGGTGACCGCAGTCAGTGTCTGCGGCACCGTAGCCGTCCAGTCGATGTTTTTGATCAGCTCATTGCCGTCCAGCGACAGAGATGCCAGCTTCCTTTCGCCCTTATCCCATTTCCACGCCTGGTAGCCGAGGCCGATGATGATCTTGTCCTGCAACAGGCTGAAGATGACGCTGCTATTCAGATTGCCGGCCTTATCGTCGACGTAGTTTCGCACGGCGACACATTGATTTTTATTGTCTTCGTTGCGCGAGATCGTCCAGTCGTCGACCTTGGTTCCAGCGATAGCAGCCAAGGCGCCGGCCAGAATGAAGACTGCGCCAAAGCATAGGCTTCTAAACATTGCGCCTCCGATTTTCCCGCGATCCGAGTGCCGAATTTTCCAGAGGATCTCGACTCGTAGCAACCGAAAGGTGTCCGTGCCACCCCAACAGGGGACTTTGGCGAGGCGAAACCCTTCTCGGCGTGCGCTGCCTTGTGTGTCCGTGCCACCCCAAAAGGGGACTTTGGCGAGGTGCCAAGCCTCGAGTCATTGCTTGCGGCGGATCGAACTGCGGGACGGCGGCGAGGCGATGCACGAGATCGCTTGGGGCTACACGATTTCGCAACTCGATTTCGACTCAATCCTTTAGAAGGATACGAAAGGTCGAGTTACCGGTCGTATTCAAAAGGATGGTCGACGAGTCCCCGCGAAAGTTTTGATTTTGCTCGTTCGAGTTGACATTGAGAGATTCGAGCCGGCATTCACTGGCTATCGTATCGAGGAGCAGTTTGCATTCCCGCCCCACGATTTCATAAACAGCTTTGCGCGCATTAGCCTGTATTTCAATAAGGCCCGCTGCGTCCGTCACGGCGACAGGTTGAGAAATGTTGAAGCTCGCGTTGATGCGAACCTCGGTTTTCTTTGTTGAAGTGGCGTTTTGTGCCAGAGCAGACGACGAACAAACAAAGAGACAGATGTAAAGGCCGATCGCGATGGGACGCATGGGAAACTCCGTTCGGTATCGCGTCCTTCTAATAACTCAAATATGTCAGTTTCAATTCGAAACGCCGCAATCATCGCAGGATGAGAAGACACACTAAAAATATGGTTCTCAATTGTCTGCGTCTACTTATGGCGTGTTTTATAAAATCTTCAAGAAACCGGCGAACCGCAGCAGCCCTTCGGGCCAGGGGCCATGCCCGCTTTCAGCATTGATATGGCCGGAATTACCGGCGTCCGACAGTTCGGCGCCCCAGGCCTTGGCCAGGCTTTCCAATTCTTCATAGGCGCCATAGTCATCGTCCCGACTGGCGATAACGAGCGTTTTGAAGGGTAGCGGGTGTTTCGGCAAACTGGCGACAATTGCTGCGCCGCCCATGGCGGCGATGACGCGTTCCGACGGCGGTGCGACGATGAAGGCGCCGCGCACCTTGCCGGCGAGCTGCGCGGCGGCGAAAGCGACCGCATAGCCGCCGAAACTATGCGCGACGAGAACGAGCGGGCGGGTGGCCTTTTCGGCTTCTTCGCGCAAGCGTGCCGACCAGGCCGCGATGTCCGGACTATTCCAGTCGCCCTGTTCGACACGCCGCGCGGTCGGCAGTTTGGCTTCCCAACGGCTCTGCCAATGATCGGGGCCTGAATTGCCGAGCCCGGGGATAATGAGAATATCGGCTTGAGAGACCTGCATCGAGATTCGACTTACCTTCTGAATAGTCCGATGTGGTGAGGCGAAGCCGGCGGGTCAAGCAAATAATCGCCAATGCACCGCTCGATTGCGGTGCATTCGCACTTGGGTCGAATGTCAAAAGCCGGCGAGAACTATCTTGCCACGGGCCCGGCCGCTCTCGATCATTTTATGCGCCCGCTTCAGATTTTCGGCGCAGATGGTGCCGAAGTCCTCCGTCATCGTCGTTCGCACACGCCCCGCGTCGACGAGATCTGCGACCGCACACAAGAGCTCGTGCTGGGCAATCTGGTCGGGAGTTTGGAACAAGGGTCGCGTGAACATCAATTCCCAATGCAACGAAACGCACTTTCGCATTAGGAGCCGGGCGTCGATAGGCCCGGCCGCCTCGATTGCGGCGAGACGCCCCTGCGGTGCGATAAGGTTTGCAACATCTTCAAAATGCTGATGCGTATGCGTCGTCGAAAATACAAATGAGGGCGCGCCCAGGCCGAGCGCCTCGATCTGTCCGCTCAGCGCCGCGCTGTGATCGATCACGTGGTGGGCGCCGAGCTCTCGAACGAAGGCCGTCGTTTCCGGCCGCGAGGCCGTCGCGATGATTGTGAGATCGGTCAGCTGCCGCGCGAGTTGCGTAGCGATCGAACCAACGCCGCCGGCGCCCCCGATGATGAGGATCGCAGGGGCGCCGCTCGCCACTTTCTTAGCGACGTCGAGGCGCTCGAACAGAGCTTCCCACGCCGTGATCGCAGTAAGGGGCAAAGCGGCAGCCTCTGCGAAATTCAAAGATGCAGGCTTGCGGCCGACGATCCGCTCGTCGACGAGATGGAACTCGGCATTGGTTCCCGGTCGGTTGATGACGCCTGCGTAAAAGACCGCATCCCCGGGCTTGAAGAGAGTGACGAGCGGACCGGTTGCGACGACTATGCCGGCCGCGTCATAGCCGAGGACGACTTTGCCTCCGGCTTCAGGCTTTCGGCTCTTTCTGGTCTTTGTATCGACCGGATTGACCGAGACCGCTTTGATCTCGACGAGCAGATCATGGCCGGATGCGGCGGGTATCGGCATTTCAATATCGATGAGCGAGTTGGGCTCCTCGATTGGCAGCGGCTCTTCGTAACCGACGGCGCGCATGGTGCAAATCTCCAGATTGCTGACGATTGATTGATTTGCACCCGCATGTGCGAAAAGCAAGAATGCACATATTCTGCACGTAGTGTGGAAAAATATACTGTCACCGAAAGGAGGAGTTCATGCCGCGTCCGCGGTGCAAGACCTATGATTACGCGCCCGGTTGTCCGGTCGAAGGCGCCTTGGAAGTGATCGGCGGCAAATGGAAGGGCGTGATCCTCTATATGCTCCTCAGCGAGACTCTGCGCTTCAACGAGATCCGCCGCAGATTGCCGAATATAACGCAACGCATGCTCACGAATCAATTGCGCCAGCTCGAAGCCGACGGCCTTGTCGCGCGAAAGATATTTCCCGTGGTGCCGCCGCGTGTGGAGTATTCGCTCACCCTGTTCGGACGAACCCTTGAGCCGGTTATAACCGCGCTCGAGGCTTGGGGTCGAATCTATCGGACGAGTGCGGGAGGGCAAAGCGCCTGTCTTGTTCGGCCGCAAGCGGCGGAGTGAGTTGCGTGAGGCGAAGAGAGAAAGCTCGTCATCGCGACGGCTCGGGGGGCGTCAAGCTTCGCCAAACACGCACTCGAAAACAAGATCGAAGGTCTTCGAATGATGGCCTAGAGCGGCATGAGGAAAGCCGGTTCCCACTTTTCCTCATCCGGCTCTAAGGCGCTACGTAGTGGGCACAACTCAGTGCCCTGTCGAGACCTTGCTCGATGCACACGACAGATTGCATCGCGTGCGTGTTTCAGACCTTCGCGAGCGGCGTGTCGCCGCCGACCGACCAAGTCTCTCCCGAGCCGAGGAGCGCTTGCAGGTCCCGCTTCTTACCGGAAGACGCCGTTTTGTTCTGCGCCGAAACGGCGCCGTCGTAGGTCGGAGCCGGGTCACAATAGATGACGCCAAGCGCGATCGGAAAACTGCCGAATTCCATGTCGATGAGAAGCTGCGCGATGACCTTGCTGGTCTCGTCATGGACGAGGATATCGGCGGCTTGCCAGTCGCCACCGGTCACCGGCGCGACCTCGAGCCGCAGGCGCTCGCGGTCGAGCCGCAATCCTTTCGTGCCGCCGGCGAAGAGCATCGGCTTGCCGGGGTTGAGCCACAGCACCGCGTCGGCCGGCGCTTTCTTGCCGGCAAATTTGGCAAAGGCCCCATCATTGTACACGATGCAATTCTGATAGATCTCGACGAAGCTCGTTCCATGATGCGCATGGGCACGCTTCAGGATGTCGGGCAGCTCCTTCATCGCCAAGTCATAGGCGCGGGCGACGAACCGGCCGCCGGCGCCGAGTGCGAAGCTGCACGGGTTTGTCGGCCGCTCGAGCGAGCCGAAAGGCGTTGAAGGCGACCGCGTGCCCGTCCGGCTCGTCGGCGAGCACTGGCCTTTGGTCAGGCCATAGATCTCATTGTTGAGCAGCAGTACCTGGCAGTCGAGGTTGCGGCGCAGTAAATGCGCCATGTGGTTGCCGCCGATCGACAGCCCGTCGCCGTCGCCGGTCACGATCCAGACGTCGAGCGCCGGATTGGCCAGCTTGACGCCGGTGGCCACCGCCGGCGCGCGGCCGTGAATCGTGTGATAACCGTAAGTTTCGACGTAATAGGGAAAGCGGCTCGAGCAGCCGATCCCCGAGACGAAGACCGTGCCCTCGGGCCGAGCGCCGATCTGCGATAGCGTGCCCTGCACGATCTTGAGGATCGAATAGTCGCCGCAGCCGGGGCACCAGCGCACTTCCTGGTCGGACGCAAAATCGGCCGGCGTGAATTGTGGACGAGCGTTCATTAGTCGGCTCCTCAGGCAAGCGCCTGCGCAATTGCAGTTTCGATCTCGGCGATCATGAAGGGCTGGCCGGTCACTTTGTTGAACGGCTTGGCGTCAACCAGATACTGGTCGCGCAGCACCGTCTTCAGCTGGCCGGTGTTCATTTCCGGCACCAGAACGCGCTGGTAGCTGCGCAACAGCGCACCGAGGTTTCGCGGCAGCGGCCACAGGTGGCGAATATGGATGTGGCTGACGTCGGCTCCGCCGTCCCGCGCCCGCCCCACCGCCTGGTGGATCGGACCGTACGTCGAGCCCCAGCCGACGACAGCGAGCCTGCCGCCGGGCTCGCCCAATGCCACCGGCTGCTCCGGAATGAAGTTTGCGATGCCGTCGATCTTGGCCTTGCGGGTGTTCGTCATCTTCTGATGATTGGCCGGCTCATAACTGATGTCG
>JBKQHN010000195.1:0-44749 GCA_052148755.1 Beijerinckiaceae bacterium
GCTGAACGAACTGTCGAGGGTTTGTGGAACAAGATCGGAGAACTATTACCAACCTTCACGCCCAGCGAATGCGCAAACTTTTTCGCTGCGGCAGGTTACGAACCATCATGAACGGAAAACGCTCTAGATCACGATGATTTTGGATTGATTCAATCCAAAATCATGAACGTGATCGATTCTAATAAATGGGAGCGGGACGCGCAGATAAGTTTACGCAATCTGTGTAAACTTGATTGCGCCGGAAAAGCCGCGCAGCGTCCCACTTTTCCTCTCCCGCTCTAGATTGCGCCGATTGAGTGTGACGTCGCATGCGGGCCGTGGCCGCAAAGCACGGGGTTCGCCACCGTTGTAAGCTCAGCATCCGTTCGAAGGGAAAATATCCCTTTGATCGAGAATCCTGACGGAACCGAGCGAAATTTTACCTATATTTTTGTCGGATCGGCGGGTCTATTCTTTTTCGTAGGATGCAGCCTGGCGCCGCCTGGCGCGTGGTCGCGAGAGGATGAAGATGAGTGCACGCCTGCCCACGCTTTTCATTCCGCATGGCGGAGGTCCTTGTTTCTTCATGGAGCCGATGAAAGGCCCCAAGGACACTTGGGACAAGATGGCGGCCTATCTGCGCGGCCTGGCTGCCGGCATCGGGCAGAGGCCGAAGGCAATTCTGGTGATCTCCGGCCATTGGGAAACGCTGAAACCGACGGTCAATTCCGGCGCCAAACCACCGCTTCTTTTCGATTATTACAATTTCCCGGAACACACCTATCGGCTGGTTTACCCGGCGCCCGGATCGCCCGAACTCGCCAAACACGTGCGCGATCTTCTCGCCGCCGCGGGCTTCGAGAGCGATGAGGATAAAACGCGGGGTTTCGATCACGGCATTTTCATCCCCTTCCTCCTGATCTATCCAGACGCGCAAATCCCGATCGTGCAGCTTTCCTTGCAGCATGATCTCGATCCAAAAACACACCTCGAAATCGGCCGGGCACTGGCGCCTTTGCGCGATGAAGGCGTCCTGATCGTCGGCAGCGGCATGAGTTTTCATAACCTGCGCGCCTTCCTGGGTGATGACCGGAGCAGCGACGAAGCCTCGAAACATTTCGACGATTGGCTCACCGAAGCCGTTTCGATGCCGGATGCTTCTGGCCGTGCCGCGGCGCTTGCGGCCTGGCAACGGGCACCTTTCGCCCGCGTCTGCCATCCGCGCGAGGAACATCTCATTCCCCTCATGGTGGCGGCAGGCGCCGCCGGGGACGATCTGGGGCGCCGCACGTATAACGACTGTATCTGGGGCAAAACTCTGTCCGGCTTCCAGTTCGGCTGACTGCAACGAAATCGACGATCGGCGGTTCGTCGCATGCGCTCGCCAGATAACATTCACGATGTCGGAATGGAGCGATCCAAAATCATCTAGAGCGGGTGAATCCGGCCCAGATTCAAAAAAGTAGAGCCGATCCGCGCGATCAGGCTCGACTCTAACAGGATTTTGAGAAGATCGGCGGCACACGATCCGCTATAAGTCGTCACGTGGAAGACTCTCTCGACCTCGTTTCTTCGCAAGGCGAACTGCCCCGTCTGTCGCGCCGCTGCGTGGCGCTTGGGGCCTTTGCGTCGCTCGTCGCACTGGGCCTATTGCCGCGTGATGCCGCGGCGGAGGCCTCCGATCATCCGTCGGTGACCACTGGCGGCAAAAGCCGATACATCCCACTTGATCCGGCAAAGCCGATGCCGACGCTCAAACTGCTTCGGTTGAACGGCAAACCGGTTGAACTCGCCGCGAAGCCCGGAAGGCCCATGGTCGTGAATTTTTGGGCAACGTGGTCTCAGGCCTGCCAGACCGAATTGCCGAGACTCGAAAGTTTATATATGGCGCGCGGCAAGGACATTGACATTGCCGCCATTGCGGAAGAGGGGGCAGCCGCTGTCGTCGCCGAGCCGTTCCTGCGCAAGCAGGGTATCAAACATCTGCCTGTCTATCTCGATCCCGACGGCGTCGCGATCGCGACCGCATCGGGCAAGCAGCTTGCCGGCCCCTTCGTGCGTTACACCACGCCCATGTCCTATCTCATCACGCGGGAGGGGCTGATCGCCGGCTACATTGCGGGGCCGGTTGATTGGACGAGCGAAGCAGCCAACGACTTGATCGCATATTTGATGCAGCCGGCATGACCGAGGCTGTTTCGCCGATCACCGCGCATCCGCGGCGAGCAAGCTTGCCTGGTGGTGGGTGATCAGCGCGTCGATGACGTCGTCGAGCGCTTCGCCGGTCATCACCTTGTCGAGCTTGTAGAGCGTCAGATTGATGCGATGGTCGGTCAATCGACCCTGCGGGAAATTATAGGTCCGAATCCGTTCCGAACGATCGCCCGAACCCACTTGCGAACGGCGGTCCGCAGCCCGTTCGGCATCGAGTTTTTGCCGTTCCGTGTCATACAGGCGGGCGCGCAGCAATGCCATGGCGCGGGCGCGGTTCTTGTGTTGCGAACGCTCATCCTGCACGAACACGATGATGCCGGACGGCATATGGGTGATACGGATCGCCGATTCGGTCTTGTTGACATGCTGGCCACCAGCGCCTTGCGCACGCATCGTATCGATCTTGAGATCGGCTTCGTTAATGTCGACATCGACGTCTTCGGCTTCCGGCAGCACGGCAACCGTCGCCGCGGATGTGTGGATGCGGCCCTGCGTTTCGGTGTCGGGAACACGCTGCACCCGATGTGCGCCGGATTCGAACTTCAAGCGCGCAAAGACCCCCCGCCCGGCGATTTCGGCGATGATCTCTTTGAACCCTCCCATCGTCCCTTCACTGGCGGACAGGATTTCCACGCGCCAGCCTTTGGTTTCAGCATAGCGCTGGTACATGCGGAAGAGATCGCCGGCAAACAGCGCGGCTTCGTCGCCTCCGGTGCCGGCGCGGATTTCGAGAATGGCACTCTTTTCGTCGGCTGCATCCTTGGGCAAAAGCGCGATCTTCACCTTCTGCTCAAGATCGGCGAGCCGTTCCTCCGCGGTCTTGCGTTCGTCTTCGGCGAGGGTGCGGATGTCGGCATCGAGGCCGGGATCGGCAAGCAAGGTGGCGATCCCTTGCAGCTCCTTAGCCTCCGTGCGATAGGCGCGGATGGCGCCAACCACATCCTCCATTTCGGCGAACTCGCGCGACAAGGCAACGAAGGAGGAGGCCTCCGCTGCCTCGGCAAGGCGCGCCGAGATTTCCGCGTGGCGGCGCAAGATGAGGTCGAGCTTTCCTTCTGGCAGCATGGCTTTCTGGAGATAGCGGCTTTGCGGAAAATCGCAAGGCGTATGGCTACACGGGTATGCCCTGGACTTCCGCGAATTCGAGCAATTTGTCGCGCAAGGAATGCGTCGCGTCATGGCTTTCGAGAAGCCCAGCCAGGAATTCTTCCGTCGCACCGAGATCTGTTGCGAGAATCATGGCCTTCACCGGCCCGATTGCTGACGGTGTCATGGAGAGCTGGCGGAAGCCAAGCGCGATGAGCCCGAGAGCCTCGATCGGCCTGCCGCCCATTTCTCCACACAACGAAAGTGGCGTCTTGGTTTCGCGGGCTTTGTCGACGATCAATCTGAAAGCCCGCAGGATTGGCGGCGAAAGGCAGTCGAACCTCGCGGCAACGCGCTTGTTGTCACGATCAGCGGCAAAAAGATACTGGACGAGATCATTGGACCCGACCGAGAGGAAATCCACACGCTTGCAGATCTCATCGAGCTGCCACAGAAGGGACGGAACCTCGACCATGACGCCAAGTTCGAGCCCGGCCGGTAGCGGGTAATTGTGCCGTTTAAGATAGGCAAATTCGCGTTCGACAAAAGTCTTTGCGATGTCGAATTCCTGCGCGGTCGTGATCATCGGAAACATAATGCGCAGCTTGCGGCCGGCTCCGGCGCGCAGCAGCGCCCGCAGCTGCAAACGCAGAAGCCCTGGCCGATCGAGCCCGATCCGAATGGCGCGCCAGCCAAGCGCCGGGTTCTCCTCCTCGACCTTGGTCATATAGGGAAGCACCTTGTCCGAGCCGATGTCGAGGGTGCGGAAGGTAATGAGCTTATCTGGCACGGCATCGAAGACGGCCTTATAGAAGGTCTCCTGTTCGCGCATCCGCGGGAATTGCGAGACGACCATGAACTGCAGTTCCGTCCGAAAGAGCCCAATCGAGGCAGCACCGGTTTCGGCAACGTGCTGAAGATCGATCAGGAGCCCGGCATTCATGTGCAATTCGATCGCGACGCCGTCGCGGGTGAGGGCGGGCACATCGCGCAGTTTGTGATACTGCTCCTGCCGACGCGCCCGCAGTCTAGCCTTTTCGGCATAGGCGTATTCGATGTCGGCCGGAGGCCGCACGTGCACGTCGCCCGACGTTCCGTCGAGAATGATCGCATCACCCGGTTCGACCAAATCGACGATATTCGCCACCTCCCCGACGGCGGGAATGCCCAAGGCGCGGGCAACGATTGCGACGTGGCTCGACGCGCCGGCATTTTCGAGGATGAGGCCGCGCAGCTTGGCGCGGTCATATTCGAGCAGCGCCGCAGGTCCCATCGTGCGCGCCACGATGATGGCATTATCCGGCAGATCCTCATGCGCGGTGACGAAGCTCTGGCCGGTCAGCTGGTACAGCAGCCGGTTCGCAAGGTCATCGAGGTCATGCAGCCGTTCCCGCAGATAGGGATCGGTCTGCCGCTGCAGTTTGGCGCGTGCATCGTTTTGAACGCGCTCGACGGCGGCTTCCGCAGTGAGGCCTGTGGCCACGGCTTCGCGCAGCCTGCGAATCCAACCGCGGTCATGGGCGAACATGCGGAAAGTTTCGAGAACTTCCCGATGTTCCCCAGGTCCCATGTCGCCGTGCTCGATCAACAGATCAATCGATTCGCGCATCGCGTGGATCGCTGTGTCCAACCGCTCCATCTCGCGTTTCATGTCTTCGGCAACGAGTTGCTTCACGACGATGCGCGGCTCGTGCAAAACCGCATGTCCGAGCCCGACACCCTCGGCAATCGGGGCGCCTTTCAAGGCGATTGACCGCTGCAGCACAATTTCATTGCCGGGGAGGCCGAGCGATTGCAATTCGCCAGAGGCGATCAATTCGGCGAGCAGCATAGCCGTTGTTTGCAGCGCCTCGACTTCCTCTTCGGAATAGGTGCGTCTTGCCCGGTTTTGCACGACGAGCACGCCGAGTGTGTTGCCGCCGCGCAAAATCGGCACGCCGAGGAAAGAAGAGTAAATCTCCTCGCCCGTCTCGGGGCGATAGGAGAAGGCGGGGTGGTGTTGGGCATCGGAGAGCGCGAGCGGTTCGGCCGTTTCGGCGATCAGGCCGACAAGACCTTCGCTGATGCGCATCATCGTCAGATGCACGGCTTCGCGGTTGAGACCTTCAGTCGCAAAAAGTTCGAGGCGCCCATCGGCTCTGAGCACATAAACCGAGCACACCTCCGCGACCATGTTTGCGGCGATGTGAATAACTATCTTGTCGAGCCGCGCCTGAGGGCTGATCGGCTCCACCATGACTTCGCGAAGCCGCCGCAGCAGTAGGCGCGGTCCGCCGAGGGCGCCACGCATGGCCACATCCTGTTCAGGCTCGAGGGCCTCAAAATCCCGTCTTGGCAATGTTTCGTATCGGCAAGGTCGCGGACTGGCGAACCCGGGTTTCGGAATTTCGCGCTTTGCAGTTCGATGCCATCAATAGCCTTTCAGCCCCTATAGCCAATGCAAAGTCCAGACCGCAAGCGCTGGTCGAACCTGTTGTGTCAATCGGTGCTGCGCGTTTTGCGCTGCAACGCAGAAAGAGCAGCCGTTCTTTCTGCGCTGCAGCAGTGATTCCGTGTCATTCAATAGAATTGGGACGGAAAAATGCACATGTCTATGGCGCTATCATGCCCGCTATTGAGGCCTTGTCGAGACCATAGAGCGAATGGAGCGTGCGGATTGCCAGTTCCGTATAAGCCGCATCGATCAATATCGAAAATTTGATTTCCGATGTGGTAATCGCACGAATGTTGATGCCCTTTTCGGCGAGTGCTTCGAATGCGCGCGCGGCGACGCCAGCGTGGCTGCGCATGCCGATTCCGATTGCGGATATTTTGACCACATCGGTGGCGCCCTCCAGAACCGCAAAGCCGATCTGCTTTTGCGCAATTTCCAGAATCGCTCGGGCACGATCGAAATCGGCGGTTGGAACGGTGAATGTCATGTCCGTTGCCACCGTATTGTCCGACGCGACCTGAATGATCATATCGACGTTGATATTGGCATGGGCAAGCGGCATGAAGATCGCCGCGGCGACGCCAGGTCGATCAGCGACACGGCGCAAGGTAATTTGCGCTTCGTCGCGTGAAAACGTGATACCGGTGACGATCTGCTGTTCCACGATATCCTCCTCGTCGCAAATCAAAGTTCCGGGCCGCGGGTCGTCAGGATCGTCGAAAGACGAGCGCACGAAGGTCTTGACCTTGTGGAGCATCGCGAGCTCGACCGAACGCACTTGCAGAACTTTGGCGCCGAGCGACGCCATTTCGAGCATCTCTTCGAAAGCGACGCGGTCGAGGCGCCGCGCTTTGGGCACGATGCGCGGATCGGTCGTGTAGACGCCGTCGACGTCCGTATAGATGTCGCACCGGTCTGCCTTGATCGCTGCAGCGACCGCCACTGCGCTGGTGTCCGAGCCGCCGCGGCCGAGCGTCGTTATGCGCATGCTTGGCTTATGCAAGCCTTGGAAACCAGCAATGACGGAAATTTCCTTGGCTGCAAATCCGTCGAGGATCTTTGCGCCGTCTATCTCGAGAATTCGAGCCGAACCATGCGCCTCCGTCGTGAGGATCGGGATCTGCCAGCCGAGCCAAGACCGCGCCGGAATTCCCATTTCCTGCAAGGCCAATGCGAGCAATCCGGCCGTCACCTGCTCACCGGCGGCGACGACCGTGTCATATTCGCGCGCGTCATATAAGCGCGATGCTTCCTTGCACCAAGCGACGAGCTCATTGGTCTTGCCCGACATGGCCGAAACGATGACGGCCACTTCGTGGCCGGCCTTGGCCTCACGCATTACATGCCGGGCCGCGCCGCGAATGCGATCCATGTCGGCGACCGATGTGCCGCCAAATTTCATTACGAGACGGGCCATAGGGGTCCGGTAAAGCTTTCCGTTAGATGAATATCGACATCGGCGCCGAACCGGCGCCGTCGCGCCGGATCGGTTCTCCGAGGGGCGCGCGTGTGCTTGCCTGGGAGAGCCGATCCTGCAGCTTGGCGTGCCAGCCCGGATTGCCCCAAACCGGCCGTGGTCTGCACCGACGCGAGGCGACGACAGGGCAAAAGAGCGGCGACAGCTGATACGGGGCTATCGGCCGAGCGCCCCCAGTCCTTAACGCGATCGGCTGCAGCGCGTATACATGAAGGTCGCTATAGATCAAGTCAATTTCGTTCCTCCGTGCGGTGGGTTATCCTGCTTCGGCGCGGCGCGGCGGCCAGCGTCCATGGCAATCGGATGGACTTGCGGATGGACTTGTCCGATCGAACAGAATACATGCCGAGTCAACAAGTTGGAGCGTGTCCATCAGAGGCATCGGATATGTTCCAAGTGTAAATATCGGAAAGCCTGCTCGACTTTTCAGGGCTATCGTTGGGGACATTTGGATCTAAGAGGAGCTTTGCAGATGCTGCGGTCAGACAAGGCTGAACCCCATCCGACTCTGGACCCGGACGAGGTCGCCCGATTTGATCGTCTTGGCGATGACTGGTGGGACATCCAGGGTCCAATGCGGGCGCTGCACAAGTTCAACCCGGTACGCTTGGATTATCTCGTGGCCCTCGCGACGCGCTATTTCAAGACGGTCGGCAGGCCGCTTGCGGTCGGCGACCGGCCGTTCGCGGGGCTCGAAATGCTCGATATCGGCTGCGGCGGCGGGCTTCTGGCGGAGCCGCTCGCGCGGCTCGGCGCCCAGATGACCGCGATCGATCCGGCGCCGCACAACATCGAAGTCGCGCGGCGGCACGCCGAAAAATCCGGCCTCGGGATCGACTATGCGCAGACGACCGCCGAAGCCTTGAGCGCGACAGGCTGCACATT
This sequence comes from Beijerinckiaceae bacterium, assembly GCA_052148755.1. Taxonomy (GTDB): domain Bacteria; phylum Pseudomonadota; class Alphaproteobacteria; order Rhizobiales; family Beijerinckiaceae; genus Methylovirgula. The sequence goes on from JBKQHN010000195.1 coordinate 8,076, forward strand.
CGACATCGTCCTTTGCATGGAAGTAATCGAACACGTACGCGATGTGAAAAAGTTCGTGGCTGTTGCTGCGTCCTTGGTCCGGCCGCAGGGGCTCCTTGTGGCAGCAACGCTCAACCGCACGCTCAAGAGTTTCGCGCTGGCGATCTTCGGCGCCGAATATATTCTTCGCTGGGTGCCGAAAGGCACGCATAAATGGGAGCATTTCGTAACGCCGCAGGAATTGGCAGTAGCGTTACGCGCAGCAAAACTTCATGTCTTCGACGCGACGGGCGTCTCCTATGATCCATTTGCCGACCGCTGGCGGCAGAGCCAAGACATGGATGTCAACTATATCATGGCCGCCGAACGCAAGCCCTGAACGGCGCATCGTGATCTAATGTCAAATCGTCCAATCGCCCGAATCGTCGAAATGATCGACGCGGCCCTGTTCGACGAGATAGGAAATGACCCGCAGTGTCGCCTGCTCGACCGTCTCGCCGTCGCGGGCGAGAATTAGGTCGGGTGCTTCAGGCGGCTCATAGGGCTGGTCGATCCCGGTAAAGTTTTTGATCTCCCCTGCCAGCGCTTTCTTATAAAGACCCTTGGGGTCGCGCGCGATACACACATCGAGCGGCGTATCGACGAAGATTTCGATAAATTCGCCCTTGCCCAGCAGCTCGCGCACCATGTGCCGCTCGGCTGCGAAAGGCGAGATGAATGAGCACAGCACGACGAGCCCCGCCTCGGTCATCAATTTCGCGACTTCACCGATTCGGCGGATGTTTTCGACGCGGTCTTCTGCTGTAAAGCCGAGGTCCTTGTTGAGACCGCGGCGGATGTTGTCGCCGTCGAGCAGGATTGTATGAATGCCGCGGGCGTTGAGACGTGTCTCGACGAGATTGGCGATCGTCGATTTGCCCGAACCGGAAAGACCGGTGAACCAGAGTACCGCCGGCCGCTGATGCTTTTGCTGTGCCCGCAGCTCCTTCGTAATGGTCAGATCATGCAGGTGGATGTTGTTTGTCCCCCGCAGGCCATAGGCGACGAGACCGGCTGCCGCAGTCTCATTGGTGAAACGATCGATGAGCACGAAGCCGCCCATCACCGGATTTTCGTCGTAGGGATCGAGGGCGATTTCAACCATCGCCGTGAGATGGCAGAAGCCGACTTCGTTGAGCGCCAGCGTTTTAGCCGCGTGTTTCGAAAGCGTATTGACGTCGATCCTGTATTTGAGCTCGGCGACCGTCACCGGGACGGTGCGCGTGCCGATCTTCATGAGATAGGAGCGGCTGGGCAAGAGGTTGGTCTCGCTCATCCAGATGAGATGCGCTGCGAATTGATCGGTCACAGCCGGGCGTGCTTGCGGTGCCGCAAGAACATCACCGCGGCCGATGTCGATTTCGTCGGTGAGCGTCAAGGTGACTGCATCGCCCGCGTGAGCGGCGTCAAGATCGCCGTCCGCGGTTACAATCCGTGCGATCCGCGTCGCCTTGCCCGAGGCGCCGACAACCACCTCATCACCCGGCCGCAGCGTGCCGCTCGCGATGGTTCCGCAAAAACCGCGGAAATCGAGATGCGGCCGGTTCACCCATTGCACGGGCATTCGAAAAGACAAGCTGCTGCGATCTTCTTCGATATCGATGTCTTCGAGATAGCTGACGAGCGTCGGACCCTTATACCAGGAGGTCTTGTCGCTTCTTGTGGAGACATTGTCGCCGAATCGCGCCGAAATTGGAATCGCCACCAGGGTCTTGAAGCCGATCGGCTCGGCAAACGCCCTGAACTCATCGACGATCCTGTCGAATATCGTACGATCGTAACCGACAAGATCGATCTTGTTGATGGCCAGCACGACATGTCGAATGCCCAGCAAGGAAATGATCGTCGTATGCCGGAAGGTCTGCGTCAGCAGACCCTTGCGTGCATCGACGAGCAAAATCGCGAGATCGGCATTGGAGGCACCTGTCGCCATGTTGCGCGTATATTGCTCATGGCCCGGCGTGTCGGCGACGATGAAGGCGCGCCTGTCGGTGGCAAAATAGCGGTAGGCGACATCGATCGTGATGCCTTGTTCGCGCTCCGCTTCGAGGCCGTCGACGAGGAGCGCGAAGTCGATTTCTTCACCGACCGTTCCGTGCTTTTTCGAATCACGCTGGAGCGCGGCGAACTGATCGTCGAGGATGAGCTGCTGCTCATGGAGCAAGCGGCCGATCAATGTCGATTTGCCGTCATCGACAGAACCGCAGGTGAGAAAGCGCAAGGTCGTGAGCCGCGCGGGTGCGGCAGTGCCAGCCGCGTGCACTTCGGAATCGGAGAGGCGCCGGCTTTCGCCGATGAGGTCGATCTCGAGGAGTTTCGTCATCAGAAATAGCCCTCGCGCTTCTTCTTTTCCATAGAGCCGGATTCATCGTGATCGATGAGGCGACCCTGCCGCTCCGACGTGTGCGAGCTGCGCATCTCGGCAATGATGTCGGGTAATGTTGCGGCCTCGGAACGGATCGCGCCCGACAGCGGATAGCATCCGAGGGTGCGGAACCTGACGCGTTCGAAGCGGGGCACTTCGCCTGGGGCGAGCGGAAGACGGTCATCGTCCACCATGATGAGCGCCCCATCGCGGTCGACGACGGGGCGTTCCTTGGCAAAATAAAGCGGTACGACTGGGATATTTTCGGCCGCGACATAGTCCCAAACGTCGAGTTCCGTCCAATTCGAGAGCGGAAACACCCGCACCGACTCGCCCTGTTTGATCCGCGTGTTGAACAAACGCCAGAGTTCCGGCCTTTGATTGCGCGGGTCCCAGACGTGCCCGGCGGAACGATGGGAGAATATCCGCTCCTTAGCCCGGCTCTTTTCCTCGTCGCGCCGGGCGCCGCCAAAGGCGGCGTCGAAACGGCCTTTGTCGAGGGCCTGCCGTAACGCCTCCGTCTTCATCAGTTGCGTGTACAGCACCGATCCCGAAGTGATCGGAGAGATTCCACGGGCAAGGCCGCCTTCATTGATATGGACAATCAGATCCATGCCGACGCGCGCCGCGGTCTGATTGCGGAAGGCAATCATTTCACCGAATTTCCAGGTTGTATCGATGTGAAGCAAGGGAAATGGCGGTTTTGCGGGATAAAACGCCTTGAGCGCGACATGCAGCATTACGCTCGAATCCTTGCCGACCGAATAGAGCATCACCGGGCGTTCGAATTCGGCCACGACCTCGCGCATGATGTAGATCGCCTCGGCTTCGAGCCTGCGCAGATGAGGAGAGAGGGCATTTTTCACAAAAAAATCCAGTTTAACTGAATAATTCACGTTCAGAGTTGTCTTATCCTGCATATAAGGATGCCGCAACGTGAAATGCAATGAGAGCCCATGGCGGCTAAACCCATGTCCCGGAAAAGTTGATAGACTTTTCCGCCAAGGACATGCGCCAACTTATAGACATACAGCGGTTTCTTGCGAAGATCGCGAAATGGCAGCGGCTTTCAAAACCGCAGCGGAAGATCAGGCGCGGGTTTGAGCATGAGCGGCAGGCCGGCTGCCACGAAGACGACACGCTCGCAGACCGAGGCGAGCTTCTGGTTGAGACGACCTTGAGCGTCGCGGAAAACGCGGCCCAGTCGAGTGTCCGGCACGATGCCGGCGCCGACCTCATTGGTGACGAAAACCACGGGTCCGACAAGTTCCTCGATCGCGCCTGCCAATGCGTCGCCCTCCGTCTCGACGTCGCCGCCGGCGAGCAGACGATTGCTGAGCCAAAGCGTCAAGCAATCGACGACGACGATCCTGTCGATTTGTGCCTCGCGCCGCAAGACCGCCACGAGCGCATGGGGTTCTTCGATGACGCGCCAGGCGCCTTTACGCGCGGCCCGATGTTTTTCGAGCCGTGCCGCCATTTCGGCATCATCCGGCTGTGCTGTCGCGATGAGAACGGGGTGTTTGCCGGAATTTTCGGCAAGTTTTTGCGCAAAGCTGCTTTTACCGGACCGAGCGCCGCCGATGACGAGGAGACTTGCGGTATTTGTTTGCTTTTTTTGGTCTTGGTCCAATATCAAATCTTCCCGGAAAGACGGAACCTCTGCACCTAAGGCGGATCGATGAAAAACTTCGTTTCGATACTTCTCGTTTCTCTTGCGGCACTTGTTGCCGGCGTGGTTGCAGCGGGCGCCGAAGAACGCAGCGTAAATATCTATAACTGGAGCGACTATATCGATCCGAAGGTGCTCGAAGATTTCACCAGGGAAACCGGCATAAAGGTCGTCTACGACACTTACGATTCGAATGAAACCTTGGAGACGCGGCTGCTCGCCGGCAAGACCGGCTATGATGTGGTGGTCCCTTCGGGGACGTTTCTGCAACGGCAGATCGAAGCGGGTCTCTATCAGAAGCTCGATAAGGCGAAACTGCCGAATGCCGGCAATCTCTGGCCGGATATAACAAGACGACTAGCCGTGTACGATCCCGGCAACCAATATGCGGTTGCCTATATGTGGTTTACGACGGGCATCGCCTACAACGTCGACAAGGTGAAGGAGCGCCTGGGCGATGCAACCATCACCTCTTGGGATATCATCTTCAAGCCCGAGAATTTGAAGAAATTCGCCGATTGCGGTGTCTATGTGCTCGATAGTCCCGAAGACCTTTTTTCGATTGCGCTCAATTATCTCAAGCTCGATCCCAATTCAAAGAAACACGGACAATTGCAGTCGGCGGCGGAGCTCATGCGACTCATGCGCCACAAAGTAACGAAATTTCATTCCTCAGAATATATCAATGCGCTCGCTAACGGCGACATTTGTCTTGCAGTCGGCTGGGCCGGAGACGTGTTTCAAGCCCGCGATCGCGCCCGCGAAGCCGATAACGGAGTTAACCTGGGCTATGTCATTCCCAAAGAGGGAACCTTGATGTCGATCGACACGATCGCCATTCCCAAGGATGCGCCGCATCCCAACGAAGCCTATGCATTCATCGATTATCTCATGCGTCCTGCGATTGCCGCTCGCAATACGAAAGTGACGAATTTTGCGAGCGGTATCCTCGCCGCCAAGGATCTCGTCCCGAGGGAAATTGCCGAGAATGGGGCGATCTATCCGGACGCCGAAACGATGCGGCGGCTGTTCACCGTCACGAGTTTCGACCAGGCGACGCAAAAATTCGTCACCACCCAATGGACCCAGATCAAGACCGGCAGGTGGTGACGCACGGACACAATATGTCCGCGCGAGCCGCGATTGTGCGGGTCAGGCAAACCGGAAGGGGACGAAGTCGCGGCGGTCCGGATCGACGAGCAGAGCCCGATCGATCGGCGGCGTCGCGCGCTGCGCGCAGTCATTGCGTTCGCACAAGCGGCAATTGACGCCGATTTTGCTGACGGGCGCACTCCGTAAATCGAACCCGTCGGCATAGACGACGTCTTGCGCGTAGGAAATTTCGCAGCCGATTCCGAGCGCGTAATAACGCGGCGGCGCCAAGTGGCTATACACGGATTTCGTCGCGGCCCGCGCAATACAGAGATAGCGCAGCCCATCCGGCATTTCGGCGATCTGCACCAAAGTGCGGTCGCCCGCCTCGAAGGCCTCGTGCACATTCCAAAGTGGACATGTGCCGCCGAAACGCGCGAACTGAAAATGCGTCGATGAATGACGCTTGGTGATGTTGCCGGCACGATCGATGCGAACGAAATAGAAAGGTACGCCGCGCGCGTTGGGCCTTTGCAAGGTCGAAAGCCTGTGCCCGGTTTGCTCGAAACTCGTGCCAAAGAGATTGCACAGGCGTTCGACATCGTAGCGCGTCGACCGTGCCATTGCGAGGAAGCGCTGATAGGGCATCATCAAGGCGCCGGCGAAATAATTCGCAAGACCGATACGGGTGATGGCGGCCGCGCCGTAAGAGCGGAACGAGGCGCTGGCGACGATCTGCTCAATTTCTTGTTCTTGCTCCAGCACGCCGATCTGATAGGCAATGAGAAATGCCCTGGTCGACGAGGCCAGTCCGTCGCGCAGCCAAAGAACGCGGCCGATCCGGTCGAAGCGGCGCATGAAACGCGAACTCGGATCGACTCCTTCGGTCTCGACGCGCACCGCATGTTTCTCGAGCAAATATTCGGCAAGGCGCAGATGCGGCGCTTGCTCGCCGGACATGATCTCATCGGCAAGCGTTTCTGCGGCCCGGTCGAGACGATCGAAGTGGTTGGCGCGGTAATGAAAAAAGTCGCGGACTTCCTCATAGGGCAAGAGAACGCCCAATTCACCGCCACCTGCAGGTTCGCTCGAAATCGGCTCATTGAAAAGCTGGGAGCGCTCGCTGGTGCGGCGGAATGTCATATGCAAGCTCAAAAAAGCGTGCGCGAACCAAGGCGTGTTGGCGGCAATCGACTTCAAATCCCGGGTGCTGGGCGTGACGCCGGCAAACAGCGGATCTGCCAGCGCTTCCTTGAGATCATGAATCAGGTGTTCGGTGTCCTCCTGAGCAAATTCAGCAATGTCGATCGAAAAGGCCTGGGCCAGGCTGAGCAGGACGGGGGCCGTGACGGGGCGCTGGTTGTTTTCGATCTGATTCAGATAACTTGTTGAAATACCGAGGCGTTCTGCAAACGAAGTCTGCGTGAGGCTATGCCCCTCGCGCATCCGGCGGATTTGGGTTCCGGCGTAGAATTTCTGTCGCATGCCGTATTTGTAACATTGCAAATGCAAAGTGCAAACAATTTGCAAAACGTCGTTTTTATAGGAGATTCAAGGAGCCGATTTCGCTACATCTCTCTTTCGTCGGATGTGACCGTGCGAAAGGAACCGAACGATATGCGCCGTGGATCGAGTGTTTCTGCTGTTTTAGTAACCGAGACTTCTCCCGCGAAACTCAACATCGCCATCATTCATTGCATGCCGCTCATGCGGCTCGGGCTCGAAGCCGCGCTGCTGAGATCTCCCGCATTCGCACGCGGCCACATGCGCAATTTTGCCAGTTTGTCCGAAGCGGCCGAGGCGCTCGCCGGCTTCGGCGCCAGCGATCTCGTTTTCCTCGACATGGCCGCCTGGTCGACGCTCGAGCGGCCAGCCAATGCGGCGCAAATGTCGGCTCTGAAGACGTGCGGCGCCGCGTTGGGCCTGATCGCTTCAGCCGATCAGGATGCGGCGCGGCTCCTCGAAGCGCGCGGCATTTCCGGCGTGATTTCGCCGGACGCCGATCCCGACCACATCATTGCCGCGGCTGAGGATCTTGCCGCCGGCCGGACCTGTTTCCCGGTCAACAAAATGCCGCCGGCCGCCTCCGCCCGCTTGGCGCGCCTTTCGAGCCGCCAATTCGAGATTCTCGAGCTCATGACGAGCGGCCTGCTCAACAAACAGATCGCCTGGCAGCTCGGCCTGACCGAAGGCACCGTGAAGAGCCATGTTTCGGCGATCCTCGAAAAGCTCGGATGCGACCGCCGCACGCAGGCGATCACGGCGTTCATGCAATGCTTCGGCACAAGCGGGATTCGCGCCGCCGTGGCATAGCAGGGTCTCGGCTAGCGCAGGGGCGGGCTGCCACAACTGTTTTCGGCTACCGCAACAGGTTTGCCGCGATCCGCTCGGAGCAGACAGCCGAACCAGGACCAAGGAGTGCGTTCGTGCGGCCGATTGACCGTCCGGCATTGGCTTTCTGCGTGCTTTGCCTGTTTGCCTTCGTGTCTGCGCGGGCAGAGGCAACAGAGCCGGACCGTCTCGTGGTCAAAGTGCCAAGCCAGGATCAGCTGATGAAGGCGGCATTCGCACAAGCGCATGCGACGTTGGACGATTTTTTGGCGAAACTCTCGCATCCGCCGGAAGGGACCGAGCGTTACGCCGTCAAGATAGGTATCAAGGATGCGCCCGCAGGTGGAATTGCCATCGTTCCGCCGGGCGGAGAGGATCTCACGGAATATTTCTGGATCGGCGGCATTCAGGCTGATGGAGATAGATTTAGCGGGTTCGTCCATAACGATCCCGCACTTATCCGAAACGTTTCCATTGATCAGAAGATTCGTTTCGTTCGCGACGATATAGCCGATTGGGTTTATTTCGAGCGAGGCAAAATGAAAGGCAATTTCACAGCCTGCCCGGCTTTGGCGCATTCCCCGCGCGCCATGGCCGAAATGCACGAGAAACTGGGGCTGACGTGCGATTAGGTAGCGGCGTTCCCGCATGCGGGATTGCGAGCCACGTGGGCGTTTTCCTTTAACTCACAATTCCGCGACCAATCGTGCCGGCGTGCGCAACTTTTCCGTCCCGCTCTTCAACTGGAAAACTATTTCGTGTCGGTCTCGTCGGGCCACATTTGGGCGCCGTGCAAGATCCGGAGGATGCGAACCTTTTCGGTCGTCAAAGCGTACACGGCAATATAGGGCGTGCGCGGAATCACGAGTTCGCGTGTGTCGGCGATCCTGCCGACTCGTCCGCTCTCCGGAAACTCGAGAAGACGCCGTACTGCGGTGACGATCTGTTCGTCGACATGCAGCGCGGCACGCGGATTATCGACTTCGATGTGGCTGAATATATTGTCGCGATCGGCAAGTGCGAACCGCGTCCAGACAAGCCTCACCGTTTACCTGCCGCCGCGGCGTGCCGTTCCGCGAAGTGGGCCGCTGCTTCGGCATCCTCCACATCGGGGCTTGTATCCGCAAGTGCCTCAAGAACCTTGGCGCGGAACCACGCGTCATGGGCTTCGCTGGTGCTGAAGAGTTCGAGCGGCAACGTGCCCTCGTTTGCGGTGCGGGTCAGCAGAATGCGGACCGCGTCCGAGACGGTGAGCCCCATGTTTTCCAGGACAAGGGTGGCGCGTTCCTTCACGTCCGCGTCGATGCGTGTCTGAACTAGTGCATTTGAAGGCATGAGATGCCTCCTTTCTTTCAAGGAACGTAATTCAAATGAATGACAATTGCAAGTCTTAGGGTGCCAACCCGGTCGCCGGGATCTAATCGCGCGGGTGGCGGGCTGCGTGGCGGATGCTGTGAATCACGATCTCATCTGCTGTGCGGGTGATCCATAAGAAGATCAATCGCGGCCTCGATCCGATCCATAACGTTATTCGCTCCTTGCGGCGAACGTTCGTGGATATCGGCAAGAACCGCGTCAAGCTGCCGGGCGGCGCGTCTTGTGTAGCGAAGCTTCACCGGCCATGCTTTGCCCAAATCGCGCGGACTTCGTCATCCGTGGCAAACTCGCCGCGCTCGGCCTCCGCAAGCGAGGCATCAAGGTCGGCCTCTTCTTCCGGTGTCAACTGGATTGGCGTTTGTTCGACACCGGCGAGTTGCAGGAGAATCCGCGCAAATTCGTCCTGCACATCGTCGGACAGGGCGGAGACTTTGGCAACGGCCTGTTCCAGCAAGCGGGTCATAAATTAACTATAGCTCAATCTCCCGGCAGCCGCGATGTGAAGGGATGCACGAGCCCGTTCCGCGCGTCTTGCCCGGACTTGTTCCGGGCATCCACGCTGTGCAGCCGTGCGAACGACCAACATTTTCTGTTGCGGTGCCGCGTGGATGGCCGTGACAAGCACGGCCATGACGCCCAATGAATAGCGCGAGTGTAAATCTCTTGCTTTGCGGGCGCATTCTGGACGAAGCGACCAGCCGTGCTTCGACGCATGCTATCGGCTGCTCCTGTCGCAAAGGCAATGCGGATATTTTCGCACCGAACTTTTGCAACGTCTAAGTGGCTGAAAAATTTGGGTTGGAAGTTTGGTGCGGAATTCTTGAAATGTGCAACAGTCGGGGTAGGGTGGAAAACAGACTTTTTCAGCCGCCGAGGATACGGTCGTCCTATCTTGCGGCTCCGCGCCGTGAGCGGAAGTTCCGTAAGGCTCCACAGATGATCAGTCACACAACGGCTTTCGCGGATTATAGGGCACTATCGCAGACGCACATCGATTTTGTCGTGGTCGTCTGTCACGCGGTTCCGGCCCTACGTGCAGATATTGCTCTCCCGAATACAGTTCTAACACATTCGCCTGACCATTTTCTGCAAGCAAGAAACCCAAAGCCCGAAATTGCCGAGACTGTCAAGAGCTATCAAGATTAGCTAGCTAGGAGTACGCTGATAACTGTTTTCAGTTACTTCGAGGGATATATAAAAGACGCTCTCCGTGAAATTGTTGAGTTTCACGGAGGTGCTGACAAATTCCAGACCATTGCAATGCAAAGAGCGAAAAGATTCGTTACGACGACAGCACCATCTGTCCGCGTTAACAAGCGGAAGTTGCAAGACAGATTCGATCCGGCGAAAGCAGCAAAGTATCAGAAGTTCATCGCACTCTTAGATCGCGAAGGATTTAATTTCCCTAGCGATTTGCTTTCGCGGTTCGGAGTCGCGTTTCTTTTGCAAAAGCTAGACGAAAAAAGAGGAATGCGCGCATGGGAGATTCCGACGATCCTACGGGAATGCCTCTTATTTCCGGTAACATCGACAGAGGAAACCAATTTCGAAGAAGCGAGAAGTTTGCGCAATAAGATAGCGCATGGTCGGCCACCACAGCTTTTACTGAAAAAGAGTCTACACTACGCATCTCTGTTACACACACTCGCCGCTAAAATTGACCGACACATATCAGAGCATTTTCTGGTGATCCAGAAAGCCTGATCAGCAGCCGTCGATATCGCTTTATTAGGCCGAACTCGCCCACCTCAGAGCGCTGCTTTTGCTGTCGTCCTAATGTCGTTGGTGGATTCGTTGCGTGCGGCATCCTTGATTTTCGCAACGGAGACAGCAAAGGGGCGGGGTCATCCCTCACCCCTCCGCGATCATCCTTGCCCGCGCCCGCAGCTTTTCCGTCTCGCTCTTCAATTGGCCGCAGGCGGCGAGAATGTCGCGCCCGCGCGGGGTGCGCACGGGACTCGCGTAGCCGGCGTTGAAGACAATGTCGGAAAACGCCTCGATCCGCTCCCAGTCGGAACATTCGTAAGGCGCGCCGGGCCAGGGGTTGAAGGGGATCAAATTGATCTTCGCGGGAATTCCCTTCAACAGTCGTACGAGTTCGCGCGCGTCGGCGGGCGAATCGTTGATGCCTTTCAGCATCACATATTCGAAGGTGATGCGCCGCGCATTCGATACGCCAGGATAATTGCGGCAGGCGTCGAGCAGATCCTTGATTGGATATTTCTTGTTGAGCGGCACGAGTCTGTCGCGCAGGTCGTCGCGCACCGCATGCAGCGAAATTGCCAGCATGGGGCAAGCTTCAAGGCCAAGCCTTTCCATCTGCGGAACCACGCCTGCCGTCGACACTGTGATCCGCCGTTTCGACAAGGAAAGCCCGTCTCCATCTGCGAGAACATGCACGGCGTCGCGCACATTGTCGAAATTATAGAGCGGCTCGCCCATGCCCATGAAGACGACATTCGAGATTGTGCGGCTATCAGCGCCCGGCAGCAGTCCATCATTCGGCCGCGTCAGGCCGGGAAAATCGCCCAGTCTTTGCCGCGCCACGACAACCTGTCCGACAATCTCGGCCGTCGTGAGATTACGCACAAATCTTTGCGTGCCGGTGTGGCAGAAACTGCAGGTCAACGTGCAGCCGACCTGGCTCGAGACGCAGAGAGTGCCGCGATCGGATTCCGGAATATAGACGCATTCGACCTCCGCCCCTTTATGGCCTGGCCCGTCGGGCGCAAAACGGATCAGCCATTTGCGCGTTCCGTCTTGCGAGATCTGTTCAGTGACGACGTGTGGTCGCGTTAAGCTGAAACGCTCTTCGAGCCTGCCGCGCAGGGCCTTGCTCACGTTGAGCATGGCGTCGAAGGATGTGGCGCCCTGGAAATAGATCCAGTGCCAGAGCTGGTTGACGCGCATCTTGATTTCGCGCTCGGGGATGTCGAGGCTGCGGCAGGCCTCGGCGAGCTCGGCCCGCGTGGCGCCGACGAGCGAAGGTTTCTCGAGCTTGAGCTCGACGCAATGATCCGGCTGCAGGAGCGGCAGGGGGAGGCCCGATTGATCGAGGAGGTCCATGCGGCCTTTTAGCATGTCGCGACTGTCGCCTCCAACAGAACAGCAAGAATCTCGCGGCCGGCCAAGCGCAAAGGGAGCCGTGAGCCGGGATTTTGCTTGATGCGCCGCCTCCTGCCCGGGCTAGGGCTTTACTTCCTTCGTGTGCACAGCATCGGCGAGACGCATCTGCGCCGAGCCCGGCTTCAGCGGCTTTTGCTGGCTTTCGTGCGGCACCCAGCCGGAAAGAAAGAGGAGCTCGAACGTCGCCCGGACCTTGCCGTCAGGGTCGGCGAAGCGTTCGGCGTAAATCTCGGCAGCGCGCAGCAGCATGCGCCGTTTCAGCGGCACTCTGCGGCGCTCGAAAAGCGCGTTGCCGGCCCCCATGGCGCGTAGATCGGCGATCAGCGCGAACATCGAGCTATAGCGCACCGTCAAAGCTTCGAGATCGATGACAGGCAGCGCGAATCCGGCCCTCTGCATCAGACTGCCGAGGTCGCGGATATCGGCGAAGGGCGCGACGCGGGGACTTGCGCCGCCGTCTATTTCGGCTTCAGCCGCGGCAAGGCTCGTCCGCAATTCGGTCAGCGTACGGCCGCCGGGCAGGCAAGCCAGGAACAAGCCGTCGGGTTTCAGGATCCGCCGGATCTGCACCAAACATCCCGGCAGATCGTTGACGTTGTGCAGCGCCAAGGCCGAAACCGCGAGATCGAACGTCTCCTCACGGAAGGCGAGCGCCTCTTCGTCTCCGACGAACCCCAAAATGGGCGCTGCGCCGACAAGCGCCGGCAGCGGCGACAATCTGCAAACAGCCGCATCCGGGGCAGCTTTCCCAAGGCGGTCCGCGAATTGCGGCCCCGGCGTCCCGATATCCGCAATTCTGGCAAAGACCCGGTTGACGGTGGTCAGGCGCAGGCACAGTTCCTCGCCGGCATAATCGAGCAGAAACGTGGCCGGGGCGATCGCGAGCGCGCGGGCGAGCCTGCGGCGCTGAAGCGCACGGTCAAACAGCAGATTGAACGTGGTCGACACTTCTGCCCAATCGAAGCCGGGAAGGGATTTTTACACCGGTTTCGCCTATGTTGGAGGAATGGCTCACGACCACATTGATCGAGCTTTTCAAAGGCACAACCTCGACACGCAAGAGGCGGCAGACGTCCCGCGTGCGAGCGGCGTCCTGCGCGCTGCGGCGCTGCGTGGTTTCCGCAGAGTCTGCCGCGCAGCGCTCGACATCGTCTTCCCCCCGAGCTGTCTCGTCTGCCGCAAAGCAACCGCCGAGCCAAACTGTCTTTGCCCGGAGTGCTGGTCGCGGGTCAATTTCATCGAGCGTCCTTATTGCGACAGGCTAGGAACCCCGTTTGCCTATGATCTCGGCGTGCCCGGCCTCGTGTCGCCCGAGGCCATGGCCAATCCCCCAGTCTACGCACACGCGCGCGCCGTGGCGAAATTCGACGACGGCCCGGTTAGGCAATTGGTGCATCGGCTGAAATATAGTGACCGAATGGAACTCGCCAAACCGCTGGGTCTGTGGATGGCCCGGGCGGGCCGGGATCTTCTTGCGGGAGCCGATATCCTCGTTCCCGTGCCCTTGCACCGGAGCCGCCTCGCTTGGCGGCAGTTCAATCAGGCCAATGCCCTGGCGAAAGCCATCTCTCGCGTTTGCGGCGTCAAAACGGAAGAATTTGCGTTGCAACGGGTGAAACCGACCGCTCCCCAGGTCGGTCTCTCGCGCAGCCAGCGAGCCATGAACGTCCAAGGCGCCTTCAAAGTCCCTGAAGCGGCGCGAATAGCCGTCGAGGGTCGCACAATCGTGCTCGTCGATGACGTCCTGACGTCCGGCGCCACGATCAACGCCGCGGCGCGCGCGCTGCTGCGCGCAGGTGCGAAAAGCGTCGACGTCTTGGTCTTCGCACGGGTTGTGACAAGCACGTAAATCCCCATATAATCTGCGCATCGAAAGGATGCTGTGATGTCCTCGCCCGTTGATATCGTGATCTATACGACCCGCACCTGCCCCTATTGCGCGCGCGCCAAGGAGCTGTTGAGGGAGAAGAATCTCCCCTACGAGGAAATTCCTGTGGACGGCGATCCGGAAGCTCGCGCCGAGATGGTGGTTAGGGCGAATGGTCGCACGACGGTGCCGCAGATCTTTTTCGGCGAGACGCATATCGGCGGCTGCGATGATCTCTACGACCTCAATGACGAAGGTGAGCTCGACCGTATTTTGGCCGATTTGGCGCAATGATCAAATATTCGCTCAAGTGTCGGCAAGGCCACGAATTCGAATCGTGGTTCCAGAGCGGCGTGGCCTTCGATGAGCAGGCGGCCCGCGGGCTCGTCATGTGTCCGGCCTGTTCCAGCACGGATGTCACGAAAGCCATCATGGCGCCGGCACTTTCCTTTCAGAATGAAAAACGGCCTGAATCCGCGCCTGCGCTCGAAGAGACGCCCGCTCCGGTGGCTTTGCTCGACAAGGTGCAGCAGGAAAATCAGGCCCAGCTGCGTGCCCTGCGCGAGAAAATCCTGACCGAGACCGATGACGTCGGCGACCATTTTCCCGAAGAGGCCCGCCGCATCCATGACGGCGTCGTTCCGGAGCGGGCCATTCATGGGCGTGCGACGCTCGACCAAGCCAAGTCGCTTCTTCAGGATGGAATCGGGATCCTGCCTTTGCCGATCCTGCCGGAAGATCTCAACTGAACTCAAGGCCAGCCCGGAGTTCCCACGTCATGTCGCGCGCCGGGCTATGCCGCACGGCCGGTGCAGACGCCTTGATACGCATTGCCCGGCCGTGCGACGGCGCGGCATAATCAGACCGTCGGCGGTGGCGCAGTTTGGAAGTGGAACGACGGTCTTTTTCCAAAACAGTCGTTCGCCCAGAAGAACAGATTTGACAAGTATTCGCCGAATCCAGATGCTCGTCTATTGCGGTGATCCGACTGCTGAACGGCGGCAGTGCTTGTAGCCTGGGCCGTTGGGCATGCGTCGCGCTGCCGCCACGATGATGCGGCGCACCCGGAGTGCATCATTATAGAATGGCGCGGCCAGTGCGAACTGAGGCACGACTATGACCTTCCAATACGTGGACTTGGAAGACGCGATGCAGCGTGGCGGCCTGCGCATGGTGGTGGTCGGCAAAGTACCGAGCCCCTGGGGCGAAGCCGCTAAGGGCATCCTGCACATCAAGGGCATCGAATGGGTCGCCGTGCGCCTTACGTATGACAGCGAGCCCCTGAAGAAGTGGGCTGGCCAGCGTAACGGCCCAGTGGCAATCTATGAAAATGAACGGCCGCGCCCCGGCTGGGCCGAGATCCTCCTCCTCGCCGAACGCCTGGTGCCCACACCTTCCTTGCTACCTTCCGACCCGGCCGAGCGCGCGCTCGTCTTCGGCCTCGCCCACGAGATCTGCGGTGAAGCGGGCCTCGGCTGGTCTCGCCGCCTGCAATTGGTGCATGCCGGTATGCAGAACGCCGGCGGCTTCTCCAAAACCGTCGCCAACTACCTGGGCAAGAAGTACGGTTACAGCCCCGAGGTGGGCGCGACCTCTGGCGCACGGGTGGCGGAGCTGGTGGGCATGTTGGTGGCGCGCCTGAGGGCGCAGCGCGAGGCGGGGAGCCGTTACTACGTAGGCGACTCATTGACCGCGGTGGATGTCTACAGCGCGACCTTCACTGCAATGTTCGATCCGCTGCCGCCCGATCAGTGTGAGATGGACCACAGCACGAGGACGGCGTTCGAGACGCGGGATGCGCAGACCGAAGCAGTGTTGGATCCGATTCTGTTCGAGCATCGGGACATGATGTACGCGGAGTATTTGGAGTTGCCGCTCTTGCTTTGAGGATTTCCGCGCCATGGCCCACCTGCGGCCCCATCAAAACACCTAAATTCGGTGTCCGGGAAACCGGCAGCAGCCAACCAGGCTTTGGCGCGATCAAGCAACCTCTGCTCCCGCACGAGATCACACTTTGTCTCTATCGCGGGCTGCGCAACCAGCCTCGCGCAAGCTCGTGTAGCGCTAATAAGTGCAGGAGCATTTTCTGACAGCTGAGCAGTGTCGCGCTTGTTTCACCGCGAGACTTTCTGCCCGTCGCTCCGGGCTTTCGGAGACTTCATTCAGATCGGCATCGTGGCATGTCAGCAATGCCGCATGCCCACGGATCTCGAGATATGACATTGCTTTCGCCCCGCCCCGCCGCGGCCGATGCTGCGCCAGGGCCCACGGCTTCGGCCGACGAATGCCGTGCGGTCTTTCACAGCGTGGCCGATCATCTGCAGGCAGGACGCAGGCAAGCGGCCATCGATGAATTGAAACTCCTATTGCCGTCGCAGGTCGTCGATGCGGCGCAGGCCCAGCTTGTCGGTTCGATCTTGGTTGGTGCGAATGCCTTGCAAGAGGCGCTCGGCTGGTTCGAACGCGCCCACCGGCTTTCTCCCGAAGATTCCGGATCGGCGGCAAATCACGCGACTCTCTTGTTCCATCTCGGACGTCTCGAAGAGGCGCTGTTTGGCTACGACGCCGCCTTACGGTACTGCCGGACGGATGCCAAGGTTTTCTACAATCGGGGTCTCGTCCTGCGGGCGCTCGGCCGTACGAGCGAAGCCATAGCGTCGCTTGATGAAGCCTTGAAGCTCGACCCAAGCGATCCAGAGACATTGCGCGCCGGCGGATTGATCTTGCGCGATGCCGGCCGGCTCGAACAGGCGGTGGCGTTCTTCGACGAGGCTCTCCGCTTGCGGCCCGACTTCCGCGAATGCCTCATCGACCGCGCCAACCTCTTGCAAAAGCTCGGTCGATTCGAGGCGGCTGTTACCGCCTATACGGATGCGCTCGAGCGCATCCCGAATGACCCGGACCTCCTCAACAATCGGGGCGGCGCGCTGCGCGAACTCGGCGAACTCGATGCCGCGCTCGAATCCTACGAGGCGGCGCTCGCCGTGCGGCCTGCCTTCCCTCAGGCCCTGTTCAACCGCGGCACGATCTTTTTGAAAAAGGCGCCGCCGGAAGCGGCCCTCGCCGCCTATGAGGCGGCCCTCGCGCTACGGCCGAACTATTGCGATGCTCATGTCGGGCGCGGCGTCGCATTGAAGGAACTCTGCCGTTTCGACGAGGCCGAGCAAGCCTTCGATGTGGCGCTTGCGCAGGAGCCGGATTCGGCTCATGCGAAGAACAACAAGGGTGCCCTGCAGTTGCTGCGCGGCGATTTCGCGGCCGGTCTCGAGGGATATGAATACCGCTGGCAGGCGACCGGTGTCCACAAGAGGGCGCTGAATTTTCCGATCCCGGAATGGCAGTACCCGGGCCACACCGGCGAGCGTGTTCTCGTTTACGACGAACAGGGATTTGGCGACACGTTTCAGTTCTCGCGCTATTTGACGCTGATGGCCGATGCCGGCGTTGAAGTGACATTCTTTTGTCGCAGCGCGCTCGTGCACCTCATGCTTGGGATCGATCCACGCGTCCGGGCCGTCGATCATTTTGGTCCTGAGGCTTTGTTCGATGCGCAAATTGCTCTGTCGAGCCTGCCGCGCGCCTTCGGCACAAGGCTCGAGACCATCCCGGCCCCACAAAGCTACCTTGCGGCGGAACCAGAGCATGTCGTCCGATGGCGCAATCGGCTCGGCGCGCACGGCTTCAAGGTCGGCCTGTGCTGGCAAGGCAATCCAAACCCTTGCGCGGATCTAAACCGGTCGATCCCGCTTGGCGCTTTTGCCCCGCTTGCCGCTTTGCAAGGCGTGCGGCTCATCAGTTTGCAAAGGCCGGACGTCGCGGCAGCCGCATCAGCAGCATTGTCGGGCGTCGAAGTCGCGCCGGACCTCGATGTCGAAGGCGATGCTTTTGCCGATACGGCGGCGGTCATGCAGAATGTCGATTTGATCGTGACCTGCGACACGTCGATTGCGCATCTTGCCGGCGCCCTGGGCCGTCCTGTCTTCGTCCTCTTGAAACGCGTGCCGGATTGGCGCTGGCTTCTCGATCGCGAAGATTCACCCTGGTATCCGACGATGCGGCTGTTTCGGCAGACGGAGCGTGGGAATTGGGCGGAGGTTGTCGCGCGCGTCGCTGCGGCGGTTGCAAGCTTGCAGGCGGAGCACGAGGCAAGTCCGGCGGAATCGGTCGCGATTCGAGTCTAATGGTGCGGTTTTGGGCCAGCGCTTCCGCCAGCCGACCAATCTTGCGTGAAACAGCGATCTCGCCTTAAGTCCCGGTTGAAGCCTAGCCTCGTCCCGGCGTAGAGCTTGGCGCGGCCCCACGACCAAAAACAAAACGGGCGTTCCATGCAGGACATCGGCTGTTTCGACTATATCATTGCAGGTGCGGGCTCGGCAGGCTGCGTGCTTGCCAACCGGCTTTCTGCCGATCCGAGCGTGCGGGTCCTACTTCTCGAAGCCGGCGGCAAGGATGATTGGATCTGGTTCCACATTCCGGTCGGATATCTGTTCGCGATCGGTAATCCGCGCGCCGACTGGATGTACAAGACCGAACCGGAAAAAGGCCTGAACGGGCGGGTGCTCAACTATCCGCGCGGACGCGTCATCGGCGGCTCGTCCGCCATCAATGCCATGATTTATATGCGCGGCCAAGCGCAGGACTATGATGCGTGGCGGCAGCTCGGGCTCGAGGGCTGGGGCTGGAACGACGTCCTGCCGCTGTTCAAGCGGCAAGAGGATAATTTTCGCGGCGCCAATGCCAGTCATGGCGCCGGCGGGCTTTGGCGCGTCGAAGCGCCCCGCATCCATTGGCCGATTCTCGATGCGGTGCGTCAGGCCGCAGAAGAGATCGGCATTGCCAAGACCGATGATTTCAACACTGGTAATAACGAAGGTTCATCCTATTTCGACGTCAATCAGAAGCGCGGCACGCGTTGGAGCGCCGCGCGGGGATTTCTGAAACCGGTCCTCAGCCGCCCCAATCTCCAGCTCATCACGGGTGCCGAGATTGATCGCCTGAATCTCGATGGAAAACGCGCCAAATCCATCTGTTTCGCCCGGGCAAACACGAAGTTTGTCGCCCGCGCCAGGCGTGAAATCATTCTTGCGGCCGGCGCCATCGGCACGCCGCAAATTCTCGAACGCTCGGGCATTGGTGCCGGACCCATCCTGCAGCGCGCCGGCCGATCGGTCCTGCACGAATTGCCGGGTGTCGGCGAAAACTTGCAGGATCACCTGCAATTGCGTCCAATCTACAAGGTCGCTCATGCACGCACCTTGAATACCGACTATCGCTCCCTGGCGAGGCGTGCGCTGATGGTCCTCACCTATGCCATGCTGCGACGCGGGCCGCTCACCATGGCGCCGTCGCAGCTCGGCATTTTCACCAAGTCGAACGCCGAATATGAAACTCCCAATCTGGAGTTCCACATCCAGCCTCTGTCACTCGACAAATTCGGCGATGCCATGCATGAATTCGGCGCCATCACGCTGAGCGTCTGCAATCTGCGCCCGACCAGCCGCGGCAGCGTCCATATAGAGTCGACAGATCCGCAATCGCCGCCCAAGATCGCACCCAATTATCTGACGACCGAAGCGGATCGTCGCATTGCCGTCGACGCATTGCGGTTGGTCCGCAAGCTTTGCGCGACGCCGGCGCTCACGCCTTTCGCGCTCGAAGAATATCGCCCGGGCACCCATCTGAACAGCGACGCCGAACTCGCGCAAGCCGCGGCGGAGCTCGGCACGACGATCTTTCATCCGGTCGGGACCGCCAAAATGGGGCTCGAAAGCGATCCGCTGGCCGTCCTCGATTCGCGGCTCAAGGTGCACGGGCTCGCAGGGCTGCGCGTCGCCGATGCGTCTGCCATGCCGAAAATCACGTCGGGCAATACGAATTCACCGACGATGATGATTGCCGAAAAAGCCGCCGAGATGATCCATGACGACTGGCGCTAGAGCGGGATAGGACATGTCTCCTCAAAGCGAGTCCATCGCTCCACAGGACGGTCGTCAGTCTGAAACCGCTTTGCTCGTTGCGCGCGGAACGCGCCGGCTGTTGCGCAGCCGCAATTTCGCGACATTGACCGAACTGCCGCTGGCGAGCGGACGCCGGGCCGACATCATCGCGCTGGCGCTCGATGCGACGATCGTCATTGTCGAGGTCAAATCTTCGATTGCAGATTTTCGGGCCGACCGGAAATGGCCGGATTATCGGGCGCATTGCGACAGGCTCTATTTCGCCGTTCCGCAACAGGTTCCAGCCGAAATCATGCCGCAGGATGCGGGCCTTATCATTGCCGATGGGTTTGGCGCCGAGATTCTGCGCGAAGCCCCCGAACATCGTTTGGCCCCGGCCACACGCCGCTCGGTGCTCATGCGCTTTGCGCATGCCGCCGCGCATCGCTTGCATGGCTTGACGGATCCGGAAATTTTGTCGCTGGGACCATTATGAAAAAATTTGCCTCCGCTGCCGCCGTTTGGGCGCGGTTCGCGATGCGGCAGGGTTCGCCGCTGACGCTGCACACAAACCAATGATTTAAAGTTATTTCTATCGCCTTCCTGGACCCGCAGATCGCCTGCCGTTTCGGCTGCATTTGCGCCATATCATTGCGGCGCGGAGCGGTTTCCGGTTTTCTCCCGCCGCCACAACTCGACTACATCTTTGAAGCGGCAGGCGCATCAAAGATGTTCTGGAAAAGTCCGATCAAAATTTTTTCGACCATGCTTCGAGTGCCGAGCCAATTGTCTTTTTTAATCTTTTTAACCTTGATACATGAGAATAGGACTAAAGGCTTCATCGGGAATTCGCCGGACGAGGACGAAAACATTGACTGCAAAACCGCATCTCGTAAGTTCCGGCAAAGGCGAACGGTTCGAACTCACTGCTGCCGGGTCTTGGACGGCCGCCCACGCGGAGGAACTCGAACAAGCGACCGAAGCCTTGAGCACGCCGGGTCCTGCGCAGCGCAGTGTCGCCGTCGATGTCAGCGCGCTCACGGGGCTCGATACTTATGGAGCCTGGCTTCTCGAGCGTCTTTTGCGGCGCTACGGCACACAGGGTGCCCGGTCCGAGCTCGTCGGCCTGCCGGCCCGCTACCAGGGCCTGTTCGACGAAGTCCGGACCGTCAATCGGGAGCAGGCGCCGGTGCCGCCGGTGGAGCCGAAGATTTTCGCATGGCTCGAATCGCTTGGCAGAGCGAGCGCCGAAACGGGCGGCGATCTGCTCATTTTACTCGAAATGTTCGGTGCGCTGTTCAGCTCCTTTCTTCGGGTCCTCATCCGTCCGGCGCGCTTTCGACTCACCTCTGCGGTGCATCAACTCGATCGGGTCGGCTTGCAGGCCGTGCCGATCATAATACTCATCACCTTGCTGATTGGCGGGATCATCGCGCAACAGGGCATTTTCTATTTTCGCAAATTCGGCGCCGGCGATTACGTGGTCGATCTCGTCGGCGTTTTGACCCTGCGCGAGATTGGTGTCTTGATCGTCGCGATCATGGTGGCCGGCCGTTCCGGAAGTTCCTACACGGCCGAACTCGGCACGATGAAAATGCGTGAAGAAATCGATGCCCTGCGGACCATGGGTCTTGATCCCGTCGAGGTGCTCATCTTGCCGCGCGTGCTTGCATTGATTATTGCTTTGCCGGCGCTGACCTTTCTCGGTTCCATGGCGGCGCTCCTTGGCGGCGGTCTCGTCTGTTGGCTCTACGGTGGGATGAGTCCGGAGATCTTCATCGCCAGGCTCAACGAAGCCGTTTCGGTCACGCAATTCAAAGTCGGGATCATCAAGGCCCCGTTTATGGCTCTGGTCATCGGCGCGGTCGCCGCTTGCGAAGGCATGCGGGTCAAGGGCAGTGCCGAATCACTTGGTCTGGGGACAACGGCTTCCGTCGTGAAGTCGATCTTCCTCGTCATCGTTCTTGACGGCTTTTTCGCGATGTTTTTTGCGTCGATCGGAATGTGATGCATGGCTGAAGGCACGCCCGACATTGTCATCAAAGTGCGCGACCTGTGCGTCGGCTTCGGCGATCAGCTCGTGCTCGATCATCTTTCGATCGATGTTTTCCGAGGCGAGATCCTCGGTTTCGTCGGTGCTTCGGGGAGCGGCAAATCGGTCCTTTTGCGCACACTCATCGGTCTCTTGCAAAAGCGCGAGGGCAGAATTGAAATCTTCGGTGAAGATATCGATCACACGACGCAGGCGACTTTGCATGGCATCGAGCGCCGATGGGGCATATTGTTCCAACAAGGTGCGCTGTTTTCCTCGCTCGACGTCCGCCAGAACGTGCAGTTTCCGATGCGCGAATATTTGCACATATCCGAGCGTCTCATGGACGAAATCGCGTTGGCGAAGCTCGAAATGGTGGGGCTGACACCGGAAGATGCGCTGAAATTCCCGGCCGAACTCTCAGGCGGCATGATCAAGCGTGTCGCGCTCGCTCGGGCACTCGCGCTCGACCCGGACATCGTTTTTCTCGACGAACCGACATCCGGCCTCGACCCTATTGCGGCGGGTGATTTCGACGCTTTGATCAAGACGTTGCAGCAGACGCTCGGCCTCACCGTCTTCATGGTCACGCACGACCTCGATTCACTCTACGACGTCTGCGACAGAATCGCTGCGCTCGCCGACGGCAAGGTCGTCGCTACGGGACCTATCGCCACCATGCTCGCGTGCGAGCACCCATGGGTCAGAGCTTATTTTCACGGCAAGCGTGGCCGCAGCCAAGCGGCGGCGGCCGAATCCTCCAACGTTTGAGGCAGGTGCATGGAGATCAAAGCACGGTATCGATTGATCGGGCTCTTCATGCTCGCAGTCATCGGCATGGGATTCGGCTTCGTCTATTGGCTGGAGAATGCCGGCGGGCTCACCGAAAGAAAGACCTATCGGATTCGCTTCGAGCAGACGGTCGGCGGGCTGAACATTGGCGCGCCGGTTCTCTTCAACGGTCTGCGCGTCGGCGAAGTGACCGATCTCAAGCTCAGCGTGGAGGATCCCAGCCTCATCTTCGTGACGATCGCGATCGCCAAGAGCACGCCCGTGCGCGTGGACACGCAGGTTGGCATTGATTTCCAGGGGTTGATGGGATCGCCGGCCGTCTCTCTCAAGGGCGGTTCGTCGAATGCAGCCCTATTAAGTTCGTTCGCCGTGCCACCGCCACTTTTGGCTGATGCGACGGCCGGACAGGACCTCATCCAGTCGGGCCGCCAGGTCCTGAGCCGACTCGACAAGATCCTCGCCGATAATGCCACGGATCTGCATGACACGATCGCCAATCTCAAGACGTTTTCGGCGACGCTGGCCAAGAACTCCGGTCGTTTGGATACGCTGATCGGCGGCCTCGAGAAGACTTTTGCGGCTCCCACGAAACCGCCGGTCGCCACTTACGATCTCTTGCCGCCGCAGGAATTTCCGCCGGTCGTTCATGTCCCAAGCAAACAATTGACCGTGGCCATGCCGACCGCGGTCATCGCGCTCGATACGCAGAAAATATTTCTGCTCATGCCGGGGGGTGAAAGCCGCGCGATCGAAGATGCGCAATGGTCCGATAGTCTGCCGAACCTCATTCAGGCGAAGATCGTAGAAAGCTTCGAGAATGCGCATTTTGCGGCAGCCGTCACCCGCCCGCTCGAAGGTGTCACTGCCAGCAATCAGCTTTTGATCGATCTGCGCCGCTTCGGCGTCGCGCCGGCACCTATTGCAAAAGCCGAGTTCGAGTTCGGCGCCAAGATAGTGGCGGAGAACGGCAAAGTCCTTGCGGCGCGGCTGTTTCACGCCGAAGCCGCCACGAAAGGCGATGACGCGGCAGCCGACGCGGCAGCCCTCAATGAAGCTTTTGGCAAGGCGGCGACCGATCTCGTCGCCTGGACAGCGGCCACAGTCTTCGAAAGCAAACCAAACTAAAAGTCTGACGCGAAATTCCTGCGTCACCAAGCCTCTGCGATGTGACGCGGGCCAAAGAGCTGATGCAACGCACACGCGAGTTCTTGTTGCGGACTTGGAGGTCCGCGATCCGGACCGAGGACGTCCCGGTTCGCCTGCCCTCGACGAACCTTTCCAGCAGCGCGGGTAATTCAGGCTGATTTTCGCTGTTAGCGCGGCGCGCGTTTGGCGAGAATGCGTTGCAGCGTACGCCGATGCATGTTGAGTCGGCGCGCGGTTTCGGACACATTGCGCCCGCACAACTCGTAGATCCGCTGGATATGTTCCCAGCGAACCCGGTCTGCCGACATGGGATTTTCCGGAACCTCGGCCTTGTCGTGATTGGTCGCCATGAGAGCTGCGAAAATCTCATCGGCATCGGCCGGCTTGGCGAGATAGTCGAAAGCGCCGAGTTTCACCGCCGTGACGGCGGTGACGATATTGCCATAGCCGGTGAGGATGATGGCGCGGGCGCCAGGACGTTTGGCCTTCAGTTCGGAAATGACGTCGAGACCGTTGCCGTCGGCCAGCCGCATGTCGATGACAGCAAAGGCGGGCGGCGAATTGGCGATCGCGCCGAGGCCTTCGGCGACCGACTGAGCGCAAGTGACGACGAAGCCGCGCGCTTCCATCGCGCGCTGCAGGCGGGTCGAGAAGGGGCGATCGTCGTCGACGATCAGCAGAGTCTTGTCCGCATCGGTCTCGCCGACCGCCGCGGCAACATCTACCCGTTGGCCCGCCTCAGGAGTTTCATTCTTCATTATTGGACGCCTCAACTGCTCCATTCTAACGCCTTCATATCGTTTTGACACTCATTTTGATACCGCCTGGGCGCTTTCGCTGGGACGGCCTCTCTGGAAGCTCGTCCGCAGCCACCGAATCTTTATTCTCGCACCCGTCTCCGGCGCTTCCAGGTTGCTGGCTTCGACGCTCGCTCCCGAACGTTCGAGCATGGTTTTGGCGATGAACAAGCCGAGCCCAAGTCCGGAGCCCTCTTCCATTTTGGCACGCCGCGAGGTCTTCGTCGTCAGATAGGGCTCGCCGAGTCGAACGAAAATATCAGGCGCAAAGCCGGGGCCGTCGTCTTCGATCGTCACCTGCACGGTCGTCTGGTCCCATTGTGCAATAAGCCGGACTTCCGAACGGGCAAAATCGATCGCGTTTTCGACAAGATTGCCGAGACCATAGAGAAGTCCCGGATTGCGCCGGCAAATCGGTTCGCGCCCGATCCCATCCTTGGCGATCGTGATCTTCACGCCGAAATCGCGGTGCGGACGAGCTGCTTCCTCGAGCAGCACGCCGAGGCTCATTTCGTCCAATATATCGCCGGATTCATTACCAAGCGAAGCGATTTTACCGAGTATGCTGCGGCAGCGCGCGGCCTCCTGGACGAGCAGGGCGACATCTTCTTCGAAGGAATTGCCGGCCGGAAGTTGTTTCTGCATTTCCTTGACGACGAGTGTGATCGTGGCGAGCGGCGTTCCAAGTTCATGCGCTGCTGCCGCCGCGAGGCCGTCGAGTTGAGTGAGATGCTGCTCGCGCGCAATGACGAGCTCGGTCGCCGCCAACGCGTCGGCAAGAAGGCGGGTTTCCTCGGCGACCCACGAAGCATAAATCGCGGTGAAAGACACACCCAGCACGATCGCGGACCAGATACCGACCCTATAGGCCAGCGGCAGTTGGAGGTCCTCGCCGGGATACCAAGGCAAAGGCAAATGGACGAACGTGAGAGCCGTGGCAGCGACGATCGCCAGCAGGGTGAGCCCGAGTGTGATTCGCCACGAGAACGAGACGGCAGCGATCATGATCGGCGCCAGGAACAACATCGAAAATGGGTTCGAGAGTCCGCCAGTCAGATAAAGCAGCGCCGAGAGCTGAATGATGTCATAAGCGACCATCCTGGCCGCGGGGCGATCTTCGAGTCGATCGCTGCGCCCGAACCGCCAGCGCACGCCGATGTTGAGCCAGGCCGATGCGGCAATGATGAGAAGGCAGAGCCCGAGCGGCAGAGGAAAGCCGAGGACGAAATGGGTAATGAGGACCGCTGCCGCTTGGCCGGATACCGCAATCCAGCGCAGCCTGACGACCGTATCGACCCGCAGCCGCCGTGACCTTCTCCCAAGGTCGAGATCCGTCGCATCAACCATAAGGTCCTCGCGGCTCCGTCCATGCCGAGCGCTCCGCAGCAAGTCGAACAGCGGATGCTTTCCATTTGCCGGCGAAATGCAACGCTCGAATTCTCCGCCGCGGGGCCGGGCCGGCACGGCGCTTGACGGCCAAATTCGTAGTGAAATCCGCGCCGAAGCATGTCCCGAGAAATGCGTCGGCCTGTTCGATAACGAGACATCCGATATTTTGGGTGTCCGCAAGAGGTCATGCTCCAACTTACTGAATTGGCTCGTATTCTTGTCGATTAGGTGAGTCAACCCGATCGAAATGGCTGTTCGAACATGGTTGCGCCAAATCAAACCGCAGCGATGCTTTACAAGTTTGCTTTAACGCATGATTTTACTCGAGCGTGGTTGCGCCAAATCAAACCGCAATGCTGCTTTATAAGTTTGTTTTAATGCATGATTCCACCTTAAGAGGCGGCTGGCAGGATTGCAGATTTAGTATTGTGATCCAACTAAAGGATGAGGACTGTCGGTTGGCAGCCACGCCCCAGCCGCAGGTTCTAGCTTCCATCTGGAGCCGAGCGTGCTTGCCTTGTGAGCCGCCATTCGAGGTGGGATCTGACGGTCGGCCATTCGCTGGCAATGATGCTGTATACGCATGTATCGCGCAGCGTGCCGTTTGGCGCGAGCTGATGGCTCCGCAAAATGCCGTCCAGCTTGGCGCCCAGCCGCTCGATTGCGCGCCGACTCTGGTGATTGAAGAAATGCGTGCGGAACTCGACCGCAATGCAGGCCAGCGCTTCGAAGGCATGCGACAAAAGCAGAAACTTGCATTCCGCATTGAGCCCCGTGCCTTGCAGGCGCCGCGCATACCACGTCGCGCCGATCTCGAGGCGCCGGTTGGTGGAATCGATGTTGAGATAGCTGGTCATTCCGACAGCTTTGCCGCTTGCATCATCGATCACGGCAAACGGAATCATCGCGCCGCCCGTCAATAGCGCGAGGCGTTTCTCGATGGCGTCTCGCATGTCCGTCGGGCTGGGCACGCTCGTGTACCAGAGGTTCCAGAGCTCGCCGTCCTGCGCGGCATCGACGAGGTCGTCGCAATGTGCATGCGATAACGGCTCGAGGCGCCCTATTTTGCCGGGCAAGGCGAGCGGTGATACCCAGGTCACTGTGGAGCCCTCGATGCGGTCCCTCCCGTTAGCCGAGAACCGCGGTCGCTCTTTGCGGCCACTGCAGGAACCACCTTGTTGGCGGGAGGTAGAGCGGATTCGACGCGACGTGGCAAGCGTGTTTGCATGGACTTGCGGACATCGCCGTTGGCCGATTCGGCCAAATCGAAATGCGGCCTAGCCGTCTTGCGGCCGACACGGTAAACCCGGCGGCCGTCGATCCGTTCTTGGACGCGGGGGTTGCATGCCGCAATCCGTCGACCCGACCGCCACAAAGGGATGGCAAGTTCATGGACGAGGCCTCGTCAATTCCAACCTGCACCGATGGCGCGGCGCCCGATCCCGCAATCGAGGTCGTCAAGCTCGTCAAGACTTACAAAGGCGTCGTCGCCGTCGACGGATTGACGTTTGCGATTCAGCGCGGCTCGGTTACCGGACTTCTCGGCGGCAATGGGGCCGGCAAGACCACGACGATCGGCATGATCATGGGGCTCATTCTCCCCACTTCGGGCGTGGTTCGGGTCCTCGGCGTTGATATGGTCCACGATCGCTATCGCGTCTTGGCGCGCATGAATTTCGAAAGCCCTTATGTCGACATGCCGCACAGGCTCACGGTGCGGCAGAACCTTCAGGTCTTCGCTCGGCTCTACGCCGTCGCCGACGTGAAAACGCGGATCGCCTCTCTCGCGCAAAGCTTAGCGCTCGAAGAGCTTCTTGACAGGCGGAGTGGCGAATTGTCGGCCGGGCAAAAAACCCGCGTCGCGCTCGCCAAAGCCCTGCTCAACGAACCGGAAGTCCTGCTTCTCGATGAGCCGACCGCCTCGCTTGATCCAGACACCGCGGATTGGGTGCGGAGCCATCTCGAAAACTATCGGCACCGCCAAGGCGCGACGATCCTGCTTGCATCCCACAACATGGCCGAGGTCGAGCGTCTTTGCGACCGCGTCATCATGCTGAAACAGGGGCTCGTTGTCGGCGACGGAACGCCTGCGGAGTTTCTTGCCCGCTTCGGTCGTAGCAACCTCGAGGAAGTCTTTCTCGACCTTGCGCGCGGCCGAAGGCACGCCGGCGCTTCGGTGCAGTGAGGACCGTCGATGCCGAGCCTTGTCTCTTTCGCCCGCGTGGCAGCCATGATCACCCGCTACATCTATCTGCTTCGCTCGTCATGGCCGCGCGTGTTCGATCTGATGTATTGGCCGCTGGTGCAGATGCTGACATGGGGGTTCCTGCAGACCTATCTCATCGATGCGGTGCAGAATAGTGCCGGCCATCTGGCGTTTGCGGCAGGTGCCCTGATCGGCGCCATGTTGCTTTGGGACATTTTGTTTCGTGGCCAGCTCGGCTTTTCGGTGTCGTTTCTCGAGGAAATGTGGTCGCGCAACATGGCCAATCTCATGATGAGTCCGTTGCGACCCGGGGAGTTCATCTTGTCGCTCATGGCGATGAGCCTCATTAGACTGGCGGTCGGCATGATTCCGGTTTCGCTGCTTGCGATTGTCTTCTTCGGGTTCAACCTGTGGAGCCTCGGCCTCGGGTTCGCCGTCTTCTTCGCCAACCTGATTTTGACGAGCTGGTCGATCGGGCTTTTCTGCTCCGGTCTCGTCTTACGTTATGGGCTTGCCGCTGAAAGTCTGGTGTGGACGATCATGTTTCTCTTGCAGCCTTTGGCTTGCGTCTTTTATCCGGTCGCGACGCTGCCGATCTGGCTGCGTGGATTGGCGTGGATGTTACCTCCGACCTACGTCTTCGAAGGCCTGCGCCAGCTTCTGAGCCAACACATTTTGCGTTTCGACCTGATTGGTGAGGCATTCGCTCTCAATGCCGCATTATTTTCCATCGCAGTTTTTGCGTTCTTGCGGCTGCTGCACGCTGCGCGCCGCGCCGGCAGCTTGCTGCAAATGGGGGAATAGCTGTCTTTCGACATAGCCGTGCTGGAGTTTTCTGTGCATTTAGAACATGTTTACAATTTGCACATTGCTCTCCTGTAGCGTAACTCTTAAGTTTCGTGCAGCGCAACAACACCCATCCACCGAAGGTGTTGGGCACGGGCTTCGAGCCTTTGGGGTTTGCTGCCGTTATGCGCCTTTGAGCGTCGAGGCACCATGAATCCATATTCCTACCAAATGCACGAGATGGCCTATCTGGCGCTTGCGCCGGCGCGCGCCATGTCTGACGTTACGCGGTCGTGGTTCAAGAACCCCATCAATCCCATGACGCACACGACGGTTGGCCGGAACGTGGCGGCGTCCGCGGAATTGTTCGAGCGCCTGACGCGTCGCTACGGGAAGCCGATTTTCGGTCTCGAGACGACAATGGTCGAAGCAGCGGCCGTTGCAGTTTCCGAGCGCGTCGTCTGGCAGCGGCCCTTCTGCAAATTGCTGCGCTTCGAACGTCAGTGGCCGCACGAAGCCAAGGTTCAGCCGAAATTGCTCATCGTAGCACCTCTCTCCGGGCATTATGCCACTTTGCTGCGCGGCACTGTCGAGGCGTTTCTGCCTCACTATGATGTCTACATCACCGATTGGGCCGACGGGCGCATGATGCCGGTCACAGCCGGCAGGTTCGACCTCGACGACTATATCGATTATCTCATCGAAATATGCGCGGTACTCAACTCAGGAAACGACGGAATTCCCCTTCACGCGATTGCGGTGTGCCAACCAGCTGTACCGTTGATCGCTGCCGTTGCGCGCATGGAAAGTGACGGGAATCCACATGTACCTGCCTCGATGACGCTCATGGGTGGACCGATCGATACGCGGCGAAGCCCGACTAAGGTCAACCTGCTGGCGCAGGAGCGCGGCAGCGCATGGTTCCGGCGCAATTGTATCCATTCGGTGCCCTATCCCTATCCCGGCGTCGGGCGTGAAGTCTATCCAGGCTTCCTTCAGCTCTCAGGCTTCATGGCGATGAACTTCGATCGCCATGTCAATGCCCACGTAGAAATGTTCCACCACCTCGTAGAAGGTGACGGCGATTCGGCCGAGAAGCATCGCGATTTCTACGACGAGTACATGGCTGTCATGGATCTTACCGCAGAATATTATCTGCAGACCGTGGATACCGTGTTCGTCTACCACGCGCTGCCGAAAGGCGAGATGAAACATCGCGGCGCCCCGGTCGATCTCAAGGCCATCAAGCGTGTGGCGCTGATGACGATCGAGGGCGAAAATGATGATATTTCGGGCATCGGCCAGACGCTCGCGGCGCATGATCTCTGCCCCAATATTCCGGCTAAGCTGAAGCTTGATTACGAGCAGAAGAATGTCGGCCATTACGGCGTTTTCAACG
Organism: Beijerinckiaceae bacterium; assembly: GCA_052148755.1. Taxonomy (GTDB): domain Bacteria; phylum Pseudomonadota; class Alphaproteobacteria; order Rhizobiales; family Beijerinckiaceae; genus Methylovirgula. Next base: position 38,407 of record JBKQHN010000195.1, read on the forward strand.
GATCACGCTTCCGCAACGAGATCGTCCCGCGCATCCACGCTTTTCACGCCGAAGTCGCGCCGGTTTGAATAACGGGAGCGTAGCAGCGGATGAGCCTCTCCGCCGCCTCGACAGGTTCCGAGGGTTCGGTCATTAAGGCTACGCTTTAGTTTTATCCATCAGATTTTACTGCTATTTTTATGACCAAGACAGAATTTTTGGCCAGTCGAAGCTGGTAAGATGGCGACACCGGGCGTGCAGGAAGCCTGTAGCGACTCGCGCGCACTCTCGCTAATCTCATCTTATGCTGAGCCTGTCGCGAACAAATGTGCCACGTACGTCGGAGATCACTCATCTCGAGGTCTCGCACGCCGGCGAGACTTTCCGCGTAACGTTGAAGCGCATTACCTCAGCGCGCCGCTTTACGTTGCGCGTGCGGGCGGCGACGCGCGACGTGGTCTTGACCATGCCTCCGCGCGGCTCCCTTTCGAGTGCCCGCAGCTTCGTCGAACGCTATGCGGCGTGGATCGGCGTGCGGCTCCAGCGCCTCCCCGAGCCCCTGACTTTCGGTCCGGGCGGAATGGTGCCGGTCCGCGGCGTCATGCACAGAATCGTGCATCGCCCGGGCCTGCGTGGGACGGTTTGGCTCGAACCTTCGCGCAGGGCCGTGGGCGATGGTGATCTCCCCTTGCTCTGCGTGTGCGGCGAGGCACCCCATGTAGCGCGCCGCGTCCAAGACTTTCTCATGCGCGAAGCGAGACGCGACCTGGAGGCTGCCGCCTTACGTCATGCCGCCAAAGTCGGCGTCATGCCGCGCAGGATCACGCTGCGCGATACGACGAGCCGCTGGGGCTCCTGCTCTTCGACGGGGTCCTTAAATTTTTCCTGGCGCTTGATCATGGCGCCAAGCTTCGTGCTCGATTATCTCGCGGCGCATGAAGTCGCCCATCTTCTCTACATGAACCATTCGCCGAGCTTCTGGAAGCTCGTTGGCAAGCTTTCGGCGCATGTGGAACGTGGCGAAGCCTGGCTCAAGGCCAATGGCGCCGGCCTCCTGCGGTACGGGCCTTTCAAGGCGTGAAGTGAAGGCCGCCAATCGGTGCGCGTCACAAACGCGCGAAGGTTAAGTAAACCGGCCGGCGGCCGGCGGCCAAGGCTTTCGCCTCGTAACGCGTGCTTTTCCATCCCGCCCATGGCTTTTGCCAATCGGCCGATGATGCTGCGAGCCAGACGAAATGTGTTGAACGCAGAATGCGCGCCAGCACCCAGCCGGCATAATCGTCAATATCTGTCGCAAAACGCAGTTCGGCGCCGCTGCGCATCACTCTGGCGAGTTCGGCGAGCATGGCATCGGACAAAAAGCGCCGCTTGCGCTGCCGGCGTTTCGGCCAGGGGTCAGGGTAGAGAAGAAAGCTGCCGTCGAGGCTCCGGTCCGGCAGCGCGGCGATCAAAACTGCTGCATTCCCCTGAAAAATACGCAGGTTTTCGAGCTTTTCGGCTTCGATCCGCGCCAGCAATTTAGCGACGCCGTTGACGAAGGGGTCGCATCCGAGAAAGCCAATGTCGGGATGGGCCAATGCTTGGGAGACGAGATGTTCGCCTCCGCCAAAGCCGATCTCGAGCCAAATCTGCGCTGGCCTTTGCGGGAACTGGCCTGGCAAATCCGCGATCTCTTGCGTCGCGTCGAGCGCTAGCCGCGGCAAGACGTCTTGTAGGAGCGCGGCCTGGTGAGGCCGCAATTTTTTGCCCTTGCGACGGCCGTAAAGCTGCGAAACGGGCGGCTGTTCTTGCGCTAGAGCGGGATGCGGAAAAGTGGGACGCTGATCGGCTTTTCCGGCGCAATCAGGTTCACGCAGATTGCGTGATCCTAACTGCCTGTCCCGCTCTAGGCTTTTGGAATCGATCACCTTCATGATTTTAGATTGATTCAATCCAAAATCTTCGTGATCCAGCGGCCTGCGATCCCCGCCCGCAACACTCATACCCGCAACACTCATAAAAGTGCACTGAAGTGCACTCGCCTGTTCGCAGGTCTCCACTCAACCGACGGATCGGTGACAACATGTCGCGATCGCGGAGCATGTCGAGTGTGAGACATCCGGCTAGCCCCGGCTCGCACGTCGGCAAAGCCTCGGTTCAGCCGAGGCTGGCCTGAAGCTTGGCGACAAGATCAGTCTTTTCCCAGGAAAATCCGCCTTCGCTGTCGGGCGTACGGCCGAAATGACCATAGGCCGAAGTGCGAGCATAAATCGGCCGGTTGAGATCGAGATGGTCCCTGATCCCACGCGGAGACAAGCGCATCACATGCGGCAAAAGGGCCTCGATCTTCTCTTCCGGAACGCGGCCCGTTCCATGCGTATCGACATAGATCGACAGAGGCTCAGGATATCCGATAGCGTAGGAGAGCTGGATCGTGCAGCGATCCGCGAGCCCGGCGGCGACCACGTTCTTCGCAAGATAGCGTGCGGCGTAGGCGGCCGAACGGTCGACTTTGGTCGGGTCTTTGCCGGAGAAGGCACCGCCACCATGCGGTGCGGCACCGCCATAGGTATCGACGATAATCTTGCGCCCTGTCAGTCCGCAATCGCCGTCGGGGCCGCCGATCACGAATTTTCCGGTTGGATTGACATGCCAGACCGTCTCTTTGTTGATCCAGCCCGGCGGCAAGGTCGCGATGATATAAGGTTCGACGATAGCGCGGACGTCGGACGAAGTCAGGTTCTCATCGAGATGCTGGGTCGATAAAACGATCTGGGTCGCTGCGACGGGCTTGCCGTCGGCATAGCGGATCGTCACTTGGCTTTTGGCATCCGGGCCCAGTTTGGCGACGTCGCCCTTGCCCTGCTTGCGTTTGGTTGCCAGCACTTCGAGGATCTTGTGAGCGTAATAGATCGGCGCCGGCATCAGTTCCGGGGTCTCGCGACAAGCATAGCCGAACATGATTCCCTGATCGCCCGCGCCCTCATCCTTGTTTCCCGCGGCGTCGACGCCTTGCGCAATATCCGCCGACTGCGCGTGCAGCAGAACTTCTATATTTGCGTTCTGCCAATGGAAACCGGCCTGCTCATAGCCGATGCTCTTGATCGCCTGGCGGGCCGTCTCCTCGAAACTTGCAACCGAAATATTCGGTCCGCGCACCTCGCCGGCAATGACCACGTGGTTGGTCGTTGCCAAGGTCTCGCAGGCGACGCGGATCTGATAGGGATTGAGGCCGGCTTTTGCACCCTCGCGGAAATACAAATCCACGATCTCGTCTGAAACCCGGTCGCATAATTTGTCCGGATGACCTTCGGAAACCGACTCGCTTGTGAACAGGTAATTTTGGCGCGGCACGAATAAACTCCGAATCTTGAAAGAAGCGCATGAAAGGGCATGAGATTCGGCTATATCCCCCAGATTGGGCTGGGAAGCTGGCCGACCCCGGCGCGCATAATTCCGACAATGCGTTCGTTTCGTCAAGCAGAACGGGTAATTATGTTCGATATAGCGAACGCTCTATCTCATTTCTTGCCGGTTTTGGCGTTGCCAGAGGCAATCTCTTCTTCCCCTGCAATGCTGACCACGAGATCGACGATGCGCTTGCGAATCTTCGGGTCCTGGATCCGCGCGAAAGCCTTGTTGAGATGAAGGCCTTCTGCGGTCGAGATGAAATCGAGAACATAAGACGAACCAGGTGGTTCTGCAAACTGGCTCACGGTCGAACCGCCGCCGAGCGGCCCATCGACTACAGGGGCACCGTCGAAGAAAAAAGCTGGAGGAACGTTGAGGGTCGTCGAAATTTGCTGCAACCGGCTGGCGCCGATGCGGTTTGTCCCTTTTTCGTATTTCTGTACCTGTTGGAACGTCAATCCAAGGGCTTCGCCGAGCTTTTCTTGGCTCATTCCGAGAAGAATTCTACGCATGCGAACCCTGCTGCCGACATGCTTATCAATCGGATTCGGGGCCTTCTTCATGAAAAAAACTCTCCATAATCGGCCGTTTCCAGCCTAGAATTTGTCAGACATCTAGGCGTTTACGTCGAACTCGCCAAGGGTTGCTACGGAAATGGCCAGTCATGCTGACCATCCAGTCACACGATTATCGCCGCTGCAACGCGCCGCTTTCCTTAACCCATGTACCTTGCAATCTATTCGTATACAACCTGCGCCGAGCTCAGATGTCAAACGACCACCGCAGCGCGAGAGCCGCCAACAGCGCTCCCAGCCATGTAAAAAGGCTAGCGAACACAGGCGCATGTGCAAAGGGCGGTGCAGCGATCTTCTCCGGCAGGCCGGAATCGAGAATGCCTTCCTCTCCTAAAGGCAACATGGCCAGGACTCGCCCATAAGGATCGACGACAGCCGATAACCCGGTCGTTGCTGCGCGGACCAAAGGAAGTCCTTCCTCGATCGTACGCAGACGTGCTTGCGCAAAATGCTGATAAGGCCCGGCGGTAATACCGAACCAGGCATCATCCGTCACGTTCAGCATGAGGCGGGCGCGCGCACCCTCGGCCGAAGCTGCCGGCACGACCTCGCCCGGAAAAATGGCTTCGTAACAGATGAGGGGGGCCGCCGGCGGCAGGCCCGGCACCGACAGCGCGCCGCGCACATAGCCGGGAGTGAAGCCGCCTGGAACATGGACGAAATGGTGCAGGCCAAATCGCTCAAAGAGCCGAGCAGCCGGCATATATTCGCCGAAGGGCACCAAGTGGGTCTTGTCGTAGGTGTCGAGAATGAGCCCGCCGCGCGAGATCACATGAATAGAGTTGAAGAATTCGGGGCGTCCCGATGTCCCCGGCTTCTCCGCCGCGGCTTCTCCTATGCGGGCGGCGCCGGTCACCAATGTCGTGCCTTGCGGTAAGGCCGCACCAATCTGCGCAAGCGCCTGCGGGTCGCGCGACAAAACGAAGGGAAAAGCCGACTCGGGCCAGACGAGCACGCTCGTGTCGGCAAGACCGGAATGAGCGGGCCCCGTCGCGCGATCCGAGAGCGCCAGATAATGCGCCAGGATCGCGTCCTTGTTTTCGGCTGTGAAACTCGCACCCTGCTGAACATTCGGCTGCATTATCCGCAGCTTCACCCCAGGCACGAGGCCAGGGGAGCCGCTGGACAGGCGCCAAGCGCCGAAAAGAGCGAGGCCGCCGACGACAAGCGCCGCGGCGATCACTGGAGCCGGGAGGATGATTTGCCGCCGACCTTTGCCACCGGCTGCCTTGTCGGCATAGACCGCCGGCGCGGCAAAAATTGCGACCGTCAGGACGCTCAACCCATAGAGGCCGACTAACGAGGCGAATTGTGCAAGGATGAGATGGTCGGCAAGCGCCATGCCGAAGGAATTCCATGGAAAGCCGGACAGGAGATGGCCGCGGAGCCATTCGGCTGCTCCCAATGTGCCCGCAAGAACGAGCACGCGGCTCGCGCCGGGCGCCCATAAGAGCCGAGCGAGGCCGAAACCAAGCGCCGGGAACAGCGCAAGAAATGCAGGCAAGCCGAAGACGCCAAGCGGCAGCGCCCAGGCGAACTCATCCGGCTCGACGAGAAACGCGGCACCGAGCCACCACAGGCCCGCAACGAAATAACCGAAGCCCCACCACCAGCCGATTTCGAACGCCCGTTTCACCGATGTGAACGTGGCGCTGCGCACTAAGAAACTGCGCTGGACGTTGTCGCTTTTCCACTCTGCTGAGCCGTCGATCAACCAGACCGCGGCAGTCATCGTGACTATCATCGCCGGAAGAAAATCGATCGGCGCCAGAGCGAGTGCGCCGACGGCGCCGGTGCCGAATGCAATGGCGCGACGGCGCCAGCCATTGGAAAGAATGACCTTTTCTGCAAGCGAAAACATTGCCGAATCTTTCTGCAAGCTGTCTTTGCACGCGCGCTGCGGCCGGAGACGATACTTGGCATTGTGCTTAGGCAGCAACGGGAGATGGTGCGACGCGACGATGAAGCATGTCCTTATCGAATCGGCGCATATTCTCGATCGAAAGGTGATCCCACCCGATTGGAATACGCGCAAGCCCTTGGCCTCTATTCGTGCTTTCGCCTATCGAGACCCGAGCGAGAATTCGACCACGATCCGACGCTCACGCTCCATCAGTGTCGCTATGAGGCAAATGTGCGACATTGCCTGCCGCCTTGTGCCTTTCAGCCTCACCGTCCGCCTCGGGCTCGTTCGATGTCGATTGAGCGGCGAGGGTAATCTTGACGCGCTTCACCCGCCGCGGATCGGCGTCGAGCACTTCGAATTCGATCCCATCGTGTTCGAGTATCTCGCCGCGCAGAGGAACATGACCCGCGAGGGTGGTGATCAAACCGCCCAGCGTATCGATATCCTCGGCATCAGCGATCTCACCGAACTCCTTGCCGATTGCTTGCGCGAC
>JBKQHN010000196.1:0-5335 GCA_052148755.1 Beijerinckiaceae bacterium
TTGCCGGGCACGACGTGATAGGTCAGCACCGCGGTCAGAGTGCTCTTATTCTCCGGCTTCAACAGATTGTCGACAGTGCCGGCCGGCAGCTTCTGAAAGGCTCGGTTGACCGGCGCAAAGACGGTGAAGGGACCGGGGCCTTGCAGCGTATCGACGAGACCGGCGGCCTTGACCGCTGCCACGAGCGTCGTGTGATCCTTGGAATTGACGGCGTTCTGGATGATGTTCTTCGAGGGATACATCGGGGCGCCCCCGACTTGGACGGTCGCTTCGGCAAAAGCGGGACCGGTCGCGGAAATCGATGCCACGCCAAAAGCGGCGGCGAGACCGATGACGGCGGTGAGACTCCTGATTGTACGGTACGTCACTTGACTGTCTCCATATTGCGCCGGCCCGTTGCGCGAAATCGACGAAACCACCTAAAGGGCACTCACTGAGGCGGTCATCGGCATCTACCGACCGCCGCGACCGGAAGTTTCGAAACATCTAAAAAAATTGCCAAAAAACTTTTGACCGCGCGAACCATGTCCAGATTAGAAAATCTGGGCTAGCCTTAGCACGGGAAAGAAAATTGTGACCGAAACGGAATGGATGGGACGATACAGTGCCTTCATCGGATAACGCTGAACTCACAAGTCTCATCGGCGCCGTCGGCCGCCGGGACCGTCTCGCGTTCAAGCGTCTTTATGAAATGGCGGCCCCGAAACTTTTCGGACTCGTGCTGCGTATCATACGTGACAGAGCGATGGCAGAAGATGTCCTTCAGGACGTCTTCATCCGCATTTGGCAGAGTGCGGAAGGCTTTTCGCCCGATGCTGGTCCCGCTATGGCATGGCTGAGCGCCATCGCGCGTAACCGGGCCATAGATATGCTGCGTCTGAAGGGTCCGCTCCGCGCCACGCCCGACGAGAGCGCAGCGGATTATTACGAAAAGATCGCCGCTCCAGGTGATCCCGAGGCTGACATGGCAAATCTAGCGGCATTGAGGCATTGCCTCGGCGAGATCGAAGAACCGGCCCGAACCTGCGTCCTGCTTGCCTATTATGAGGGCTATTCGCGCGAGGAACTCGCAGGCCGCTTCGATCGTCCCGTGAATACGATAAAGACCTGGTTGCACCGCAGCTTGGCGGCGCTGAAGACATGTTTGGAAGCGCCATGACCGCTGAAATAGATCTGAAAGCGGCGGAATATGTCTTGGGCACGCTCGCTGCGGACGAACGTGCGGCGTTCGACCGGCTGCTCGCCCGCGACGAAGAGGCGCGGCGCGCCGTCGTCGAATGGCAAACCCGTTTGGCCCCTTTGAGCACGATTGCGGGCGACGTCACGCCGCCTCCAACGCTTTGGGACAAGATCGAACACGCGGCTTACGGGGCTTCGCGCCCCTCTTCCGACGCGCCGCCGGCGAACGTCGTCGATCTGACGCTCGAGGCCCGCCGGCTGCAGCACGCACGCGACCGCTGGCGCAATACGGCTTGGCTCACCGGCGCACTTGCCGCGGGGCTCGCCGTATTCATTCTCACTCACGACGTTGTGCGCCGCGCCGCGCCGAATGCGTCCTATGTCGCCGTCGTCAATCGCGGCGGGGCTCTGCCTGCGCTGATCGTTCGCGTCGATCTTGCCTCGCAAAGCATTTTCGTTCGTCCGGTCGCGACCGAAGTTCCGCCCGGCCGAAGCCTGGAACTCTGGTACATAGATCAAGGCAAAGCACCAAGATCGATGGGCCTCGTCAACAAGACGCCTGTAGAAGCGGCACTGCCGCGCGGTGCCGTGATCGACAAGGCGAATTTCGCCGTAACCGTCGAGCCGGAAGGCGGCTCGCCGACGGGCGGCCCAACTGGCGAAGTCGTCTATTCCGGGCAATTGATCAAGGAATGAAGCGCTTTCCGCGTGCTGCGAATTGTTGCGGGGAAGCCTCTGATAGCAAATACTCCGGTCAAATGCGATCAATGCTATTAATTCCGAGTGACCACATTGACGATACCTGACTATCAGACGCTCATGCTGCCAGTGCTGAAGCTCGCAGCGCGCGGCGAGACTCGCGTTCCCGATATAATCGATCAGCTCGCAAGCGAGTTCGGGTTAACGCAAGCGGAACGTGAGCAAAGTCTGCCTAGCAGCCGTCAGACCGTGCTGTACAACCGCACACATTGGGCGAAGTTCTATCTGAGTAAGGCGGGCTTGATTTCCTCGCCGCGCCGGGGCCGCTTCATCGCAAGCGATGCGGGGCGCAAACTCTTGGCCAGCAATCCTGCCAGGTTAGACGTCGAACTTCTGCTGAAAATCCCTATCTTCAGAGACTTTTACCGGGGAAATGGCAGCGGCGGATCTGTCGACACTTCGACCGAAGTGCTCGCCCCCTCGGAGACAATAGCAGCGTCTGTGACCCCTGAAGAACAGATTGAAGCGGCCCATCTCGCCCTTCAATCAGCTCTTCGCGCTGATCTCCTGCAGCGAATTCTCCAGAACAGTCCAAGCTTTTTCGAGCAAGTGATCGTCGATCTGCTGGTCGCTATGGGCTATGGCGGCTCGCATCAAAATGCCGCGCGGCAACTCGGCCGCTCGGGCGATGGCGGCGTCGATGGGATCATCAACGAAGATCGGCTTGGCCTGGACCGTGTCTATATCCAGGCGAAACGCTATGCGCCCGGAAATCCCGTCGGGCGTCCGGATGTGCAATCTTTCGTCGGCAGCCTCGTCGGGCTCGGCGCGACGAAAGGCGTTTTCGTGACAACCTCGTCCTTCAGCCAGCAGGCGGTGGAATTTGCCAGACATCTCTCCCAACGCGTCATTCTGATCGACGGCCAACGTCTAACGGAACTCATGATCGAACATAATGTCGGCGTGCGGGTCAGTCGGGCCCTCGAGTTCAAACGCCTCGACGAGGATTTTTTCTCTGAAGAGGAATAAAGCTCTCGGCCCTGAATTGTCACATTTTCCGCCGACGAGCCGACAAGACCGAGGTATGAACGAACTGGCGACTTTCTTCTCGAGCGCAATGGCAAAGTTGCGGCATTACTTGCACAACTCCTGAATCTGAGGTAATGTGACTACATTAGATGACTTTATCCCGTATATGTAGTTTCAAGATGACTATAACCGTCCCAATCCGTCAACTAAAGGCGCAATTGTCACACTTCTTGTCCAAAGCTCGGGCGGGGCATCCGATCGAGGTGACCTCCCACGACAAAATTGTTGCGCGCATTATCGGGGTGCCGGATGAAGTTGGAGAGCGCTTTGGAAATTTGATAGCCTCCGGCGCTGTTACTTGGCACGGCGGCAAGCCGATCGGAGCTAGAATTGCACTCAGCGGTCAAGTTCGTTCCAGCATCGCCGAGCAGGTGATCGAAGACCGGGGATGATCCTGTTCTGCGATACCTCGGCTTTGATAAAGTTCTATCTCGTAGAAGAGCAAAGCGATGCGTTGAGAACGCTCGCCACCGAGGCTGACGCGGTTGCAGTGGGCCGCATCGCCTGGGCAGAAGCACATGCCGCTTTCGCCCGTCGTGTCAGGGAGGTCGCGAGCGATCGCGATGCCATGGAGACGGCAAAACGAGCTCTCGCAGCCGATTGGCGCCATTATGCTATTGTCGAGATCACGCAAGCTTTGATGATGCGGGCTGGCGATTATACTGATGCATTCGCGCTTCGCGCCTATGATGCAGTGCAACTCGCGAGTGCTCAAGAGATCGCGTTGGCAACGCAGGACCAGCTCATTTTTGCCTGTTTCGACATGAGGCTGAACAAAGCGGCGCGCATTCTGGGCATGACGACGCCATTTTTAGATTTCGTGTGATTTCGACGGTTGCGGCGAAATCCTGGTGCGCGGCGCTTTGTTCAATGCCGCTTTGACGATCGCGAGCGCTTCGTCAAATGCGGCATCTATGTCGAGCGTCGTCGTATCCAGGACGATTGCATCATCGGCGGCTTTCAAGGGCGCCGCAGTGCGGGCGGCGTCGCGTTCGTCGCGCTTGCGTATATCGGCCAGCACAGCCGCATAATCGACCTTTTCGCCATTGGCTTTAAGCTCGAGAGCGCGCCGCGTCGCCCGCGTTTCGGCAGTAGCCGTGACGAAGATCTTCACGTCGGCATCGGGGCATATGATTGTGCCGATGTCGCGCCCGTCGAGAACGGCGCCGCCGGGGCGCTTGGCGAAACGGCGCTGCAAATCGATCAGCGCCTCACGCACCTCGGGCATGGCGCCGACGATCGAGGCGGCCTCACCCATGTCGCGCCCTCGCAAGAGCTTTTCATCGAAATCGATCAAGGCGAGGCCGCGCGCAGCCGCAACGGCCGCGCGTCTATCGTGCAGATCGCGGCCCTCGTCGCGTAGCGCCCGCGCCGTCGCGCGGTAGAGAAGGCCGGTGTCGAGGTGGGGGAGATTCAAAGTGGCGGCGAGCCGGCGCGCCAAAGTGCCTTTCCCCGATGCTGCAGGACCATCGATCGCGATGATCATGAAAAGTACGCCCCCAGATTGTGCATCACGGCCCGGAAGGTCGGGAAGCTCGTCGCGATCATCCGCGCGTCGTCGACCGCCATGGGTTTTTGCGACGCAAGGCCGAGGCAAAGGAAACTCATCGCGATGCGATGATCGAGATGGGTGACTGCTAGGCCGCCACCCGGCACAGCGCCGGCGCGCCCCTCAACGATGAGGTCATCGCCCTCGATCGTCGCGCCGACGCCAGCTTCATGCAAGCCGGCTACAATCGCTGTAAGTCGGTCGGATTCCTTCACCCGCAATTCGCTCAAGCCCCGCATCCGGGTTTCGCCGGCAGCGAAAGCCGCCGCGACGGCGAGAATCGGATATTCGTCGATCATCGAAGGCGCCCGCTCCGCCGGCACCTCTACCCCGCGGAGGCTGCAACTGCGGATGCGCAAATCCGCCACCTCTTCGCTACCGTCTTCGCGCCGGTCGAGGATCTCGATATCGGCTCCCATCTCGAAGAGGGTCTGCAACAGCCCTGTCCGCAGCGGATTCATCATCATGGCTTCGATGATGATGTCGGAACCGGGGGTGATCAAGGCGGCAACCAAAGGAAAAGCCGCCGATGACGGGTCGGCGGGGACGCTCACGCGCGCCGCCACGAGTTCGGGACGTCCTTCGAGCACAATCCTGCGGCCATGCTCTTCGAAGGGCTCACTGTGGACGCTGGCGCCGAACAAGGTGAGCATTTTCTCCGTATGGTCGCGACTTGCCTGCGGCTCGGTGATCGTCGTGCAGCCTATAGCTCTGAGGCGGGCGAGCAGGATCGCGGTTTTCACCTGGGCCGTAGCGAGATGCGAGCGATAATCTATAGGTTGGGGTTCCGGCGTGCCTTTGAGCAGGATCGGGCAGGGC
>JBKQHN010000197.1:0-9576 GCA_052148755.1 Beijerinckiaceae bacterium
TCCGATCGGGTGGAATCACCCGATCGATCAAGAATACGCGCCAATTCAAAAAGTTGGAGCATGTCCTTGTCGGAAAAGTGGGGCTACTTTTCCGGGACATGCTCTAGTCAACCAATGGGGTCATTTGAGCCGACAGAGCAACGGACTCCGGTGCGCCCTCGTTCCAGGGAGAATGGGTCGGCAACCTGATCGTGAACCGCGATCCTTCACCTTCCCGGCTCTCGACTGCAATCTCTCCGCCATGCAGCTCAATCACCATTTTGGCGAGATATAATCCCACACCGGTCCCGACGATGCTGGAAACATTGCTGCCTCGGTAGAAGCGCGAAAATAGTCTCTTGAGGTCGGCCTCGGGAATCCCCATCCCGTGATCCTGGACGCAAACAACTATGCGCTCCTCATCGGTTCGAGCCGTGACTATGATGAGGCCTCCGCGGGGCGAATATTTGACGGCATTCGACAAGAGATTGCTCAGCACTTGAAACAACAGCTTTGGATCACCTTCCATCGGCAGAGGCTGCGCAGCGAAATTCTCCCAGATCTGCGATCCGGGTGCGATCTCGCGATGCAACTGGCAAACTTCATGTAGAAGCGCGCGCATGTCGAACCCGGTCGGGTGGAAATAGAGCTCGCCATCGATGAGCCGCGTGGAATTGAGCAGGCTCTCGATCAGGCTCGTCATGCGCAGCACGGCGCCGCGGATCTTGTCCGAACGCTGACCGATCTCGCCCGAGAGGGCCGCGCCATTCATCTTTGCCAGGCGCTGGGCATGGCCATCGATGATGGTCAACGGCGTGCGGAATTCGTGCGACACCATCGAGACGAAGTTGCGCTGCAACTGCGTCAGGCGCCGCTCCTGCACCAGCTTCTCCTCAAGCATGGAAGCCTGCTGCGCCAAGCTTCGCTGGATTACGGCAAGCTCGATCGCATTGTTCCTGAATACGACGACTGACCGCGCCATTTCGCCGATCTCGTCGTCACGTTCAATGCCGCGGATGTGGATGTCAGTGGTGTTTGTGGCGAGCCGTCGCATGCAAGCTGCAAGGGCCTGCAGCGGCGCAGACAGCGAGCGCCTGACGTAAAACAGCGCGCCGATCATCGTCAAGCCGGCGACCGCCATCGCGGCCCCCATCAGCGAGCGTGCTTGTCGAAATGCAAGATCGGCGCGGTCGCTCGCCGCGCGCGCATTGGAGACGTTGCGCTCGGTGAGCTGTGCCAAGGCATCGCTTGCGGCATCATAGGCCGCACGCGAGCTTGTCATATATGTCCGTACCGCCTCGGACTTTCTGTCCGCAGGAGCGCGCGCGATCGTCTCACCCGCAATCGCCCGATAGCGGTTCCAGCGATCGCGGAATTCTGCGTAAAGCTTGGTCTCCGCGGCAGAATGGTGAAGGCGTTCGTAGCCCACCTGCGCCTGCGCGATCGATTGATCGAGTTCGGCCATCTCCTTTTCGCTGGCGTCGAAATCCGCCGCAGTGGCCGCCAGCAGATTGGTTCCCTCAGCGGCCCGAAAATCGGAGGTGAAATTGTTGAGATCGCCAAGGAAACGTGTGTTCGGCAGCCATAAGTCGCGGATATCTGCCGATACCAGATTGAAATCACTCAACTGCCCGATGCTGAACAGGCCGAGCAAAATGGTCAGCAAAAAGAAGACGAGAAACACCAGAAACAGGTTGGACGTAATCGACCTCAGCTGTCTCATTGCTATTGACCATGGCGTTTACCGCCGTCCGATAGACGTCTATCGGGAGCGTGTTCGAGACTGCAGTGCATCAGCAAAGGCAACTCTGGCAAGTGCTGCGGCGAGATATCGCCGACCTGTCATGCTCAAGCTTATGCCGCCGTCACGAACGGGGAACGGCCGCAAACCCCGGCATAGCGCGGGCTGGCTGTGTGCTCGAATAACCCTATCCGTATATGGCATTTTTATTGAACGGTTCACTAGTGGCTGGTAGCACATGGTCCACTTCTTGCCCATGGAACATGTCCTGCTCAGGAAAAAGGCCCGGCCTAAGGTCTGCAAGCAGCGGGGGGCATTTGGTCCGTTGCATGCGCTTGGTCCATTTCTGGCCCAGGAAGCAGCCAGTTCCACCTACTCGAAGCCGCTCGCCGCGGGGGCGACTACTTGGTGTCAGTGAACAATGTCGAGCGCAAAAAAGACGATTCTGTGCATCGAAGATGATCACGAGACCGCCGCGTTGATCGCCGAGGGGCTCGTCGATCGGGGATTTGTGGTCGATGTCGTGCATGACGGTCGCGAGGGACTTGATGCCATCCTGCGGCAGACCCCGGACCTCGTCCTCTGCGACATAAGCATGCCGTTCATGTCCGGCTTCGACGTGCTCGAGCGTCTCACCGAGGTCGCGCCCGGGTCCGCTCACCTGCCGTTCGTATTCCTGACCGCCTTGAGCGACCGCAAGAACGAGCTCAAGGGGCGGCAGCTGGGCGCCGACGACTATGTCACCAAACCTGTCGATTTCGACATCCTCGCTGCAATCATCAATACCCGCATCGCTCGCACCCCGCGCAATCAAGACTGGTCCAACCCTGTCGACTTGAGCCACAGGGAGGCCGAGACGCTGACCTGGGCGTCCAGGGGCAAGACCTCGGCCGAAATTGCGCAAATTCTTGGTCTCACCAAACGGACCGTCGATTTCCACATCGACAATGCCCGCAGCAAGTTCGGTGTCGCGACCCGGATCCAGGCCGTGCTCAAAGCTGCGAATGGCCACCTGATCGAGCCGTAAGACCAGCCAATCCTGCACAGCACCTCGGGCGCCTAGTCGCATAGTTCACTCAAAATTATCGTTCCCTGTCTTCCCCGCGAAAGTGGGAAGCGGTCCTTTCGCGTGGGCGCGTACACGAACACCTATATCGCCGCGGACGCGGTTCTTACTGGATTGCCGCATAGGGCGTCGTTTGGACGCCCGTCGCATGCGACGGTCTATCCACGGAAATGACTGCCATAGATTTGATTACGCCGCCCAAGTTCTACCCTTCAATTTGGATGATTTGAACAACGCGGCTCAATGCTGCTTGGCCCTTATGCTCGTCCCATTGACTTCGCCCGATCGCTTGCCTGTCGTTGCGCCTCCGATCGCGGCAAGCATGGACGTTGGGTGTTTCATGACCGTTCCGCCGACGACGTTGAAAGCCGGCGGCAGCGCGGTTTTGACAATAGGAGTGCCCACCCAGCGCTTTACCACCGGACCCGGATTAGAAGCCTGCGAGGGAACGAAGAGCGCGTTGCCCGCCGAAACATTTTTGCCGAAGTCCGGCTGAAACCCCGGCCCTCGATGTGAAAGGGCCAGGCTGACCGCCGTAATATTCCGAGCAAAGTCTGCATTTGGCAGCGCATGGGGGCCCTGCGGAGTGTCGGGTTTGCCCTTCTTCCCATAGGCAGCGTCGCGCCAATCCCCTTTCGCCGTGTGCGGGCGCGTCAATCCGATCGCGGCCGCGGTCTTCTTGTCGATCAGACTGGTCGTGGTTTTCTTGTCGACCCGAGCGGCAGAGGCACCATGGCAGACATCGGCGGCCAATAGCGCGAGCGCCATCGTGACGAATGTGTAAAGGTTGAACCTCAAGCCAAGCTCCTATCCGATCAGAACGAGTGTTTCGATTTCTGCCGTACGCGGGGACTCCTGTATCGCCCAATCAGCAACTCATGTGTGAGCCGTTGTGTCCTCCTGCTCGGCTGGCTGTTCGGGTGTTGGCGTTGCCTCTTTGCCGAGGAACAGCACCTGCAGTGCCGGCGTCACCAGAAGCAAGACGATTGGGCCGATCAGCATGCCGCCAACGACCACTGTTGCGAGCGGACGCTGCACCTGACTGCCAATACCGGTCGAGATGGCGGCCGGCAGCAGACCGATGCAAGCCGACAGCGCCGTCATCAGCAACGGCCGCATGCGCTGCTCGGCGGCGTGGAACATGGCCTCAAGCGGTCCCCTGCCGGCCATTCTCACCTGATTGAAATAAGTGATCAGCAGGATACCGTTCATGACCGACACACCAAACAGCGACACGAAGCCGATGGCGGCCGACACGCTGAAATCCAGACCGGACACGTAGAGCGCGACGATGCCGCCGCCGATCGCAAACGGGATGCCGGCAAGCGCAAGCAGGCTGTCGCGCACCGAATTGAACAGACTGTAGAGCAATACCAGGATCAGCACCAAGGCGATCGGAACGACGACGCTGAGCCGCTCCTTGGCGTGTTGAAGGTCCTCGAACTCTCCCGCCCAGGTGAGGCGATATCCGACCGGCAGTTGCACGTTCTTGGCGATCCGGGCTTGCGCCTCCGCAACCGTGCTGCCGAGGTCGCGTCCGCGCGTGCTGAACTTGATCGGGATGAAGCGCTCGCTGCTCTCGTGGTAGATGTAGGATGCGCCCGTGTCCAAGGTTATAGTTGCAAGCTCGCTCAACGGAACATAGGCGTTTTGGCTATTGCCGCCGGCCACCTTGATATTGCGTATCGCCTCGATGCTGGCGCGATATTTGGGAGCAAGGCGAACGACGAGGCTGAATGTGCGATCGCCTTCGAGCACGGTCGTCGCCGTCGTTCCGCCAATTGCAGCCTGGACCACGGTATTGACATCGCCGGTATTGAGCCCGAAACGAGCCGCTTTCTCGCGATCCACCTGGATATTTAGATTGGGTTGCCCGAGAACATGGAAAGTGCCGAGATCGGCGACCCCTCGGACCTGGTCCATTTCGTGCTGGACTTTGACGGCGAGGTCTTCGAGGACGGCAAGGTTGGGACCGATGATCTTGACCGAGTTCGCGCCCTTGACGCCCGAGATCGACTCTTCGATGTTGTCTTGAATATATTGTGAGAAGTTGAACGATATGCCCGGCAGTTCGTCGGCAAATTCCTGGTTCAGTTTCTCGGTCAGCTTGTCCTTGGTCAGTCCCGAAGGCCACTCGTCGAAGGGCTTCAGCGGCGCAAACAGTTCCACATTCGAGAACGGCGACGCGTCGCTGCCATTGTCCGGCCGGCCGTGCTGGGAAACCACCGTGATGATTTCCGGATGCCTCAGCATGATCTCGCGCATCTTCGCGGCCGCAGCTGTGCCGGCGTCCAACCCTATCGTCGGCGGCATCGCCGCTCGGATCCAGTAATTGCCTTCCTCGAGAGCCGGCAGGAACTCACTGCCGAGACGGCTCGCCAGCACGCCCGTCCCGACGAGAAACGCCAATCCAATCCCGACCGTGATCATGCGATTGGCGAGGGCCCATCGCAACGCTGGTGAATAGATCGTCCGTAGCGCCCGCACCACGATGGTCTCCGTCTCATGAATCTGCTTGGGCAGCAGCAGGGACGCAAGGACCGGCGTAATGGTGAACGTCGCGATCAGGGCGCCGGCTAGCGCGTAAGCGTAGGTCCGCGCCATGGGGCCGAAGATCTGCCCTTCCACCCCTTGCATGGCAAACAGCGGAACGAATGCCGCCACAGTGATCGTCGCCGAGAATAGGATCGCCTTGTCGACCTGCAATCCGCTGATGAGGATGAGGCGCAGCCGATTGGTCCAATTCTTGATGGTCGACGTCCGGTGCGAGCTCGTCGGATCGGTTCCCCATGTCCCCTCGGCCAGATCATGCAAGAGGTGTTGCCTCTCGGCCGGCGTGAACTGGAAATTTCGGAAGATATTCTCGACCAGAATGACCGCCGAATCGACGATGATGCCAAAGTCGACGGCACCGACCGACAAAAGGTTGGCATCCTCGCCTTGGATCACCAGCAGGATGATGGCGAAAAACAGCGCAAACGGGATGTTGATCCCGACGATGATCGCGCTGCGCAGATCGCCGAGAAAGATCCACTGAATTAGAAAAACGAGCGCGCAGCCAAACAGCAGGTTGTGAAGAACGGTATGCGTGGTGACGGCAACCAATGTGGTGCGGTCATAGTAAGGCACCAGCTTGACACCTGGCGGCAGGCTGCCGTCGCTATTCAATTTCTGGATTTGCGCCTGGATGCGGGGCACCACGTCATTGGTGTGCTGAGTCCGATTCATCACCACGATTGACAGCGCCACGTCGTCGTCGTGATCTTTGCCCGCGATGCCGAGCCTCGGTACGAAGCTGACACGCACTTTCGCGACGTCTTTGACCTGCACCGGCACGCCGTTGACTTGCGCCAGGACCACGTTCTCGATGTCGGTAACCCTGTCGCCTTTGGTCAGGTCCTCGTTGCCGCCATCGTCGATCAGGCCGACACCGCGGATATTAACCGATTGCTGGCCGACGGTGATTTCGCGGCCGCCGACGTTGATATTAGCGTTGCCGAGCGCGGCGATCAGCTGAGGCACTGTGACGCTATAGGCCTCGAGCTTCTCCAGATCTGCTTCGACGTCGAATTCCTTGGTCGTCCCTCCCCACGAATTGACGGCGACGACGCCGGGAACGGTGAACAGCCGGCGTGTGACCAGCCAGTCCTGGACGGTGCGCAGATTGGTCAGTCCGAAATGCGGGGGACCGGTGACCTGGTATCGGAAGACCTCGCCGACCAGGCTCGATTGCTGGATTTGCGGGACCTGATTGCCCGGAAGATTGACATTCTGCTGAAGATTGATCGCTGCCTGTTGGTAGGCAAAATAGTAATCCACACCATATTTGAACGTCACGCGAACGAACGACAGGCCGTAAAACGACGTCGAGCGGATATTTGCGATTCCCGGCGTCGGATAGAGACCGATCTCCATCGGGATCGTGTAGTAGCGCTCCATCTCTTCAGCAGAGAGACCCGCGGCCTGCGCTGTGATCTCGAGAATGACCGGCGCCGGATTGGGGTAGGCCTCGATGTTCAGCTTCTGGAACGCGACGTAGCCCGCCCCCACAAACACCAGCAAGCCCATCAGGACGATCGTGCGTCGTGTGAGCCCAAATGCGATAATGCCCTTCAGCACTTTTGCCTCTTTCTCAATTGCCACTGCACGATTCCGCCGGGGAAACGAGCGAGCCCGCCAGGCTGCGTGTCGGACATCGCTCCTGCCGGCCGGGATCGCTCAGCGCGCACTCAACGCGAGCATGTTGCTCAAAAACACGGCGCCATCGGCGGCGATCAGCTCTCCAGGCGCCACACCTTTGAGAATCTGAACAAAGCCGTCGTTTCGCAGCCCGATTTCCACTGTTCGTTGTAGGAACCGCTTTCGGTCCGTCGTGACCCAAACGCTCATCGTGCCGTCGCCTTCGCGGACGACCGCATTGAGCGGAACCGCAGTCGCGCGCACCGGGTCGCCCATTAGAATCACGAAATTTGCGTAAAAGCCGAACAGCAAACGATGCTCGGGATCGGCGATCTCCGAGCGCACTAAGACCCGGTGCGTGTTCGGATCGACACTCGCCCCGATGGTCGAAATCTTTCCCTCGAAAACACGGTCCGGATAGGGTGTGACCCTGACGCGAACCTCTTGCCCCACGCGAAGAAGCGCGATGTCGCTCTCGATGACGTTAGCGACCATCCACATCGTCGAAATGTCGCTGACGACGTAGGGAGCCGGCGCGTTGCCAGGCTGCACGAAGAGCCCGGGCGCCGCCGTGCGGGCGGTAATGCGTCCATCGATCGGGCTTGCGACAACCAAGGTCGAATCGACTTTGCGTAGTGCCACTATGTGATCGATTTCGGCCTCCGTCTTGCCGAAGACGCGGACGGCATCGCGCGCGGCCCTCACCGCACCTTCGGCGGTTTGCTGATCGGAAACCGCCTGCTCGAGGTCCTTCTGCGCAACCGCTTTTGTCTCATAAAGCAACTTGAGGCGCGCCAGAGCGCGGGTCGTCAGCTCCAATACACCGGCCGCAGAGATCAAAGTGGATTCAGCTTGTATCAGGTCGGGACTGTCGATCGTAAAGAGCGTTTGACCCTTCTTGACAAAGTCACCGATTTGACCGAACGCCGCGATGATTTTTCCCTGATAGGGCGTAAACACCTGGACGGACATGTCCTCGTTGAAATCGATGCTGCCCACGGCGCCTTTCTCGACCGGGAACAGATGTTCGCCGACCGGCTCGACCTTAATCGAATTGAGCTGTGTCTCGGTCAGGTCGACGCTCTCCGGTCCGGCGACGGTTGCTGCCGGACGGCCGGCTGTCGCCGACTGAGCGGAATTCTTCTCTTCGACCTCGGCCGATGCCTGCACGATTCCGAGCTTCGGCTGGCCTCCGACCATGCCGGTAAAATACGCGGCAGCCGCGACGATCACTGCGCCCACTGCCACGGCCGCGCCGACGCGGCTCGTCTTTTTATCCAATTGCATGAATGTCCCCAGCTGATCTCTGCGCTTGCGAATCCGCCGCGCCCGGACGCCGTTTGAATCAATCATTACTGTGGCACTGCAGCATATACGGGGTCTACTGTGATAAATAACAGTCCCGCAGGCAGACGACGATGCTTAGCCGCAGCGGCAATCATCGTGTGGCGGCTTTCCTATTGGAATTCTGGTCGGAGAATGTCGAGAGTTTGAGAACAGATGGCGAACAACGACACGCGGCGGCGGCTCCGCTCAATTAGCTGCGGTCCCCGCGCACGGGGCGTTGCGAAGCGACGCCCGCCGCATGCGACGGTCAATCTGCAATGATACGAGTCGCTTCCGCGCTGCCGCGCGTTGAAGACTGGATCGTTGCTTACGGGAGATGATAGGGAGTTTGGGGACGACAAGAGGTGGGAATGACGGCGGACGCCGCGACTCTTTGCAGCAATTGCCCGAATCTCAGAATTTAAGTTTCATTTCCAATTCGACTTTGTCCGGGGTGGAAAGCGGAGCAGGGCCGACCTTATCCATAAACGACGAAGTCGAATAAGGACCGTGATAAGGATCGTTGCCGGCGGACCAATTAAGGCCGACGCCAAGCGGACTTTCTTTTGGAGGGTCCTTCAAGCGCAAACCATTTTCGAGCGAAGCGGCCGGCTTGTCAGATTTGACGGGCGGCTGGGCAATAAGACTTTTTCCAAGAGTGTTGGAGTTAGGCGCAGGATCGTCGGCTCCCGCCGGTTTATTGGCGGGGTTCGGCTTCTTCACCGCTATTTTTTTCGCCGCTTTCTTTGGTGTTGGGTCGAGCGCTGATGTGTTGGAATGAAGATCGATCGTGGCAAGCGGGCCGGTGGGCTGCGAGGATTGTTGCGACAACGCCCTTTGCCCCGGCGCGACGACGAGACAAATCGCCAACGCAGAGCTCAGCAATAAAATCCCGAAAGCCTTGAGGGAACGCATTGCAACCCCAGAGAGCGAATGCCTTTTTGAAGGTCTGCCGACGATAGATGCGATCGGATCCGGTTATAACCAGCCGCAGTATTTTGACAATAAAATGTCTGTCAAGATTCACCCTTCAGTCGGCGCGGCGAACTGCCGTCGACGTGCATTGACACGGCGTTTTCAGGAGGCCGATAATTGGCAAATTTGTCACACTGCAGCATATACTGACTGTACTGTAATAAATAACAGTTCCACCGTTGAACGATGACCCATAGCCTCCAGCGCTACCATGGGGTGGCGCTCCCTCGCCGGAGTGTCAGTCATGGTGCCGGGGGCGCAAAAACGGAAAGCCCGCAGAACATTTGGCGAAATCGTTTTGTGATCCGGC
>JBKQHN010000198.1:0-10184 GCA_052148755.1 Beijerinckiaceae bacterium
GATCGTCGCGACGAGCGCCAATCATAGCGGTGAGCCGCTCATCGTTGATGATGCGGAGGCGGAGCGGGAGCTTGCCGATATTGCCGACTTGATTGTGACGCATGATCGCGACATCGTCATCCGCGCCGACGATTCCGTCATGAGCATCATCGATCGGGCCCCCGCTTTCTTGCGACGCGCGCGCGGCTTTGTTCCGGACCCGATTGATCTCGGCACCGACGGCGCCTCGATTCTTGCGACCGGCGCCCATCTCAAAGCAACCGTCACGGTAACGCGTGGCCGTGAGGCTTTCGTGTCGCAACATGTGGGCGATCTTGATACAGCCGCGACAGTGCGCTTTTATGAAGAGACAATCCGACATCTTCTCGCCATCCTCGACACGAAGCCGGAGCTCGTCGCCTGTGACCTGCATCCCGATTTTCGCTCGACGCGCTATGCTGAAGCGACCGGCTTGCCGATCTTGCGGGTGCAACATCATGTCGCCCATGTCGCCGCCGTTGCTGCCGAGCATGGCATCGAGGGTTCGCTGATCGGCGTTGCGCTCGATGGACACGGACTTGGGGCCGATGGCGGCGCCTGGGGTGGCGAACTCTTACGGTTCAACGGTGCGGACGCGAAGCGGCTTGGACATTTGCGGCCACTTGCTCTGCCGGGCGGCGACCGAGCGGCGCGCGAGCCCTGGCGCATGGGACTTGCAGCACTTGCTGCGCTCGGGCGGCTTGATGTCGCATCGCAGTTTTTTCCGGAGGCGAGGGCTTCATATCTCGCTGCTATGCTCCAGCGCGAATCGGCGATGCCGATGACGACCAGCATGGGGCGTCTTTTCGATGCCGCTGCAGCACTTGCCGGCATCTGCCGCAATCAACAGTACGAGAGTCAGGCGGCCATGGAATTCGAGGCTTTGGTTGCGACGCCGCGCGCCTATCAGGGTGGTTTCGCGATCAGTGGAGGTGTCCTCGATTTTCTGCCTCTGCTCGCCTTCCTCGTCGACGAGCGTCCCGCGCCGCATGAGGCTGCCGAGTTATTTCACGGCACTTTGATCGAGGGGCTGAGCGTTTGGATCGCGGCGGCGGCCCATTTACAGGGCTTGCAGCATGTGGTTCTCGGCGGCGGGTGTCTGATGAACCGTGTTCTCGCCGAAGGGCTCGTCGAAGCTTTGCGTAGTCGCGGTTTGATGCCGTTCATCGCGCGGTCTTTGCCGCCGAATGACGGCGGTCTTTCGTTAGGCCAAGCTGCCATTGCGCGGTCGATATGTTCCAACACTATCAGCAAGGGAGAGGGAAACCTGCAATGTGCCTCGCAATTCCAGCTCGCGTGATCGAACTGCTTCCCGACGATCTTGCGAAAATCAGCCTCGATGGCGTGATCAAGACCATCTCGCTTGCGCTCGTTGAGGATGTCAGCGTCGGCGACTATGTCGTGCTTCACGTCGGTTATGCATTGACAAAGATCGATTCGGACGAAGCGGAGCACACCCTCGCGCTGTTTGCCGAGGCGGCTGGAGTTCAGGCATGAAATATGTCGACGAATATCGCGACGGCGCGCTTGCAAAAGCGCTTTCCCTACGTGTTGCGGAAGAGGTGAGGGAAGATCGCGACTATCATTTCATGGAATTTTGCGGTGGTCATACCCATGCGATCTCGCGCTATGGGCTCGAGGATCTCTTGCCGGCAAATATCAGAATGATCCATGGCCCCGGCTGCCCTGTCTGCGTTTTGCCGATCGGCCGCATCGATGATGCCATTCGTCTCGCCGAACGTCCCGAGGTGACATTGTGCACCTACGCGGACCTCATGCGCGTACCTGCGTCGCAAGGACGTTCTCTCCTGAAGGTCAAGGCCGCGGGTGCCGACATCAGAATGGTCTATTCCACGCTCGATGCCCTCAAGATTGCCGAATCAGAACCGGATCGGCAAGTCGTGTTCTTTGCGATCGGCTTCGAGACGACGACGCCGCCAACGGCGCTTGCGATCCGACTCGCGGCGAAAAAGCGCCTCGAAAACTTCTCGGTATTCTGCAATCACGTCGTGACGCCGGCGGCGATCCAGGCGATCCTTGACAATCCGGACGTTCGCGAGTTCGGCAAAGTCCGCATCGATGGTTTTATCGGGCCGGCTCATGTCAGCACAATCATCGGAACCCGCCCTTATCATTTTTTTGCGGAGGAGTTTGAGAAGCCGGTCGTGGTCACCGGCTTTGAGCCTCTCGATGTCATGCAAGCGATCCTCATGCTGGTAAGGCAGGTGAATCAAGGCCGCTATGAGGTGGAAAATCAATATATCCGTGCTGTGAC
This sequence comes from Beijerinckiaceae bacterium, assembly GCA_052148755.1. Taxonomy (GTDB): domain Bacteria; phylum Pseudomonadota; class Alphaproteobacteria; order Rhizobiales; family Beijerinckiaceae; genus Methylovirgula. The sequence goes on from JBKQHN010000198.1 coordinate 2,294, forward strand.
AATCGACGGCAATCAGAAGGCGCAAGCCGAAGTGACGGAAGTCTTCGAGCTCCGCGAGAGTTTCGAATGGCGCGGCTTGGGCAATGTGCCTTATGGTGCGCTGCGTCTGCGTGACGCTTATGCGCATTATGATGCGGAGCGGCGCTTCAATGTCATGACGCAGCCGGCCAAGGATAATCCGGCCTGCGAATGCGGCGCAATTCTGCGCGGTGTCAAACGGCCGTCCGATTGCAAGCTCTTCGGCACGCTCTGCACACCAGAATCACCGATGGGGTCCTGCATGGTCTCGTCGGAAGGGGCCTGTGCCGCGCATTGGACATATGGCCGGTTCCGTGAGATCGCCGGACGAGGGGGCCGGGCGGTGCACGGCGAACTACGACGGAGAGCCTCATGAATACACCGAAGCTCATTCTGCGCAGACTCGATCTCGCAAAAGGCCGCGTCGATCTCTCGCATGGCGCCGGTGGCCGTTCCATGGCGCAGCTTATCAGCGATGTATTTCATGCGGCGTTCGACAACGAATGGCTCGATCGCGGCAATGATCAATCCGCTTTCGATGCACCACATGGTCGGATGGTGATGACCACGGACGGTTATGTGGTCTCGCCGATTTTCTTTCCGGGGGGAAATATTGGCTCGCTCGCCGTCCATGGCACGATCAACGACGTTGCGATGGCCGGCGCAAAGCCGCTTTATCTTTCGGCAAGCTTCTTCATTGAAGAAGGATTCCCTTTGAGCGATCTCGTGCGGATCGCTGAGAGCATGGGCAAAGCCTCGCGCGAGGCCGGCGTGCCGATCATCACTGGCGATACAAAGGTTGTCGAACGGGGCAAAGCCGATGGCGTTTTCATATCGACCTGTGGAATAGGCGCGGTTCCCGAGGGACTTGATCTGTCCGGCGATCGGGCGCGGCCAGGCGACATGGTCCTTCTCTCCGGCACGATTGGCGATCACGGTGTTGCCGTCATGTCGAAACGAGAGAACCTCGAGTTCGAAACCGAAATCGTATCGGACTCTGCCGCGCTCCATGGCCTCGTCGCGGAACTTGTTTCGGTGGCGGGAGCCTCGATCCGGCTGATGCGCGATCCGACGCGCGGCGGGCTTGCGGCCACGCTCAATGAGATAGCCCATCAATCGGGCGTCGGCTTTCGGTTGGAGGAACATGCCATTCCCGTCAAGGCGCAAGTGGCGGCAGCCTGCGAATTGCTCGGGTTGGATCCGCTCAATGTTGCGAATGAGGGCAAGCTTGTCGCAATCGTCGCGCCGGCGGCGGCGGAATCTCTCCTGGCAGCGATGCGTTCGCATCCGCTCGGACAAGATGCGGCGATCATTGGGACGGTCGCCGAGGACGATCACCATTTCGTGCAAATGGCGACATCCTTCGGCGGCGGCCGGATCGTCGATTGGCTCGCGGGCGAACAATTGCCGCGGATCTGCTGAGGGTGGCAGACATGCGCGTTCTGCTTCTTTGCCATAGTTTCAATTCGCTGACGCAGCGATTGCACGTTGAATTGACGGAGCGGGAACATGATGTTTCCGTGGAGTTCGACGTCAACGACGATGTGGCGCGTGAAGCGGTCGCGCTTTTTGCTCCCGATCTCATCCTGGCGCCGTTTTTGAAGCGTGCCATTCCAGAAGATATCTGGCGCAAGGTTTTGTGTTTTATCGTCCATCCGGGCGTGCGCGGAGACCGCGGCCCCTCCGCTCTTGATTGGGCGATCCTCGACAATGAAACAATCTGGGGCGTGACCTTGATCGAAGCGCGCGCAGAGATGGACACTGGGCCGATTTGGGCGTGGCGCGAATTTCCGATGCGCGCCGCGACCAAATCAAGTCTTTACCGGCATGAGGTCACGGAAGCTGCCGTGGCTTGCGTTGTGGAAGCACTCGACCATTTGGAGACCGGAAGCCGGCAAGCATCGATTGCGTCGCATAATGTGGGACGTGGATCCCTACGTTCGTCCTGTGGCGCAGCGGCGCGCAAGGTCGATTTCGCAGCACAGGATTCGGTAACGCTCATGCGGATCATTCGCGCCGGCGACGGCACGCCGGGCGCGATTGGGTCGATCTTCAACCGTAACTTGCGCCTCTACGACGTGCACGAGGCAGTAGGCCTTTGCGGCGCTCCAGGGGCAGTTTTGGCGAAATCGGGACCAGCGGTCGCGGTGGCAACGCGCGATGGGGCAGTCTGGATCGGCCATGTCAAAGCGCCGGAAACGGACTCCCTAAAACTGCCGGCGACGCAAGTGCTGCGCGAAGAGCTTGCATCCCTGCCGGAGATCTCCGGCTATCCGATCCCGTATTATGAGGAGGAAGACGGCACCGGCTTCCTGTATTTTTCGTTTTACAATGGAGCCATGGCGACGGGCGATTGCCGCGCGCTTCTCGCCGCCTTCCGACGCGCTCTGCAGCGCCCGACACGCGTTCTCGTGCTCATGGGCGGTGCGGATTATTGGTCGAATGGCCTGCATCTCGGGATCATCGAGGCCGCGCTCAGCCCGGCCGAGGAATCCTGGGCCAATATCAACGCGATGAACGATCTCGTCGAGGCGATCATTAGGACCGACGACAGATTGGTGATCGCTGCTGTACGGGGCAACGCAGGTGCAGGTGGGGTTTTCCTTGCTCTGGCCTGCGACGAGATTTGGATGCGCGACGGCGTGATCCTCAACCCGCATTACAAGGATATGGGCAACCTCTACGGATCGGAATTCTGGACCTATCTTCTGCCGCGCCGGGTTGGCGCGGAGACCGCGGCTAAGATCTCGCAGACGCGCCTGCCTATGGGGCTTTCCGAAGCGAAGCGAGTGGGACTTGTCGACCGGTCTTTGCCGAACGAGCCGGCAGATGCCAACAATATCGCGCGTGCTGCCGCACGACGCCTCGGGCAAAGCGCGGACCTGGCCAATCGTATCGCTTCAAAACGTGTGATGCGATTGAGGGACGAGGCCGCAAAGCCGCTCGCGCTCTATGGGACGGAAGAATTGGCGCGCATGCGGGTGAATTTCTTCGGCTTCGACCCGAGCTACCATGTCGCGCGTTTCAATTTCATCCGGAAGATCGCGAAGTCACGCACGCCATTGACGCTGGCGCGGCACAGATCGCACAACTATAGGCTTAAGCGCGTGCCCTTGCCGCGCCAACGGAGCGAGGCACAATGACCGTCCACGCTACGGTTCTCATAGTCGACGACGAGGTCCGCTCGCTCGAATCTCTGCGCCGTGTTCTCTGAGAGGATTTCGAAGTCATTTGTGCGCATAATGCGGTTGAGGCCGAGGCAGTCCTCACCGGCGAAATGGTGCAGGTCGTTCTCTGTGACCAGCGCATGCCGGGAGAATCCGGTGTTGAATTCATGACACGTGCACGCGAACAATGGCCGGACACGGTTCGCATGATCATCTCAGGCTATACGGATTCCGAGGACATAATCGCAGGTGTCAACGAAGCCGGGATCTATCAATATATAACCAAGCCCTGGCATCCCGATAAGCTTCTCGCGACCGTCCACGAAGCCGCACAACTCTTTCAATTGCAAAGGGAAACCGGGACCGTCTTCGTCGACGCGAAGCCCTCGCATGAGGGCCTGCAGCGCGTTCTTGGCGAACGGCGCCGCTGCGAACGGAGAATGTTCGAATTCGACCGCATCGTGCATTTGCCGGAAAGCCCGATTCGACCGGTGATCGCTTTGGCGCAGCGGGCGGTGGAATATGATATTTCCGTCTTGATCACCGGAGCCTCCGGCACGGGCAAGGAATTGCTCGCCCGAGCCATCCATCATGGCTCGGCGCGCGCTGAAAAGGCATTCGTCGTCGAAAATTGCGGCGCGTTGCCCGACGAGCTCCTCGAAAGCGAATTGTTCGGGTGCAAGAAAGGTGCGTTCACCGGCGCCTATCAAGATCGAATCGGCCTTTTCGAAGTGGCCGACGGCGGCTCGATCTTCCTCGACGAGATCGGCGAGACTTCACCGGCGTTTCAAGTGAAACTCTTGCGCGTGCTGCAGGAAGGCGAGATCCGGCCGCTCGGGGCGCAGCGGCCGCGCAAGGTGAATGTCCGGGTCATATCGGCGACCAACCGCGACTTGACCGAGGAGGTGGCAGCGGGCCGCTTCCGGCGGGATCTCTATTACCGGCTCGCGACCTTTCCGATCCATATGCCGCCCTTGCGCGACCGGTCGATGGACGTGCCGGCCATTGCAGCGCGCGTGCTGATGGACGTCAACCAAGCGTTTCGCCGCCGCATTCCGGGATTTGCGCCGGACACCCTGCGTTTGATGACGGAATATGAATGGCCGGGAAATGTGCGGGAATTGCATAACGAGATCCAGCGCATGGTCACACTTTCCGATGGCGAGCAGGAATTGCAGCCGGATCTCCTCTCACCGGGGATCCAAAATGGCCGATGCGGCGCTGCAGCACTCGGGAATGCTCACATGGCCTTGAAGGATCAGGTCGAAACGCTCGAGCGGAACGTGATCGATGCGGCCCTGCGCCGCCACGCCGGAAACATCAGCCATGTGGCGGAAGAATTGGGCTTGTCGCGGGTCGGATTGCGCAGCAAGATTGCGCGCTATGATTTGAGGCGTGACCTCGATGACAACGAGTAAATCGGAGACGGGTGCCCACGCTACAAATCTGCTTGCCACGATTGCGGGCGGCGAGGAGATCGTGCTCGACGGCGCCAGCGAATCGATGTGGTTCGAAGTCATTCACAAAATGGATGAAGTCTATTCCGACCTCATTCGCTACGAGGCCGATCTTGAGAGAAAAAACGCTCAGCTCGAGGAAGCGCAAGCCTTCATTTCGAGCGTCATCGCCTCGATATCCGACAGTCTGATTGTTTGCGACAGGCACGGCAGCGTGCTGCAGGTCAATCCGTCCTTGCTGCGCATCGTCGGTAAGAGCGAGGCCGATTTGATTGGCTCCAACATCACCGATCATGTCGTAGAATCAGATCGTGAGACAGCACGCGCCGTAATCGCGTCGGGCGCTGGCGAGGTGCGCGATGTCGATTTGCGTTTCCTGACAGCATCCGGCCAATCGGACCTCATGGCCATGCACTGTTCGACACGCTTCGATCCCGACCGGAAACGCGCCGGCGCCGTGCTCACGGGACGGCCGATCAGCGAATTGCGGCGCGCATATGAAGCTCTCAACGAGGCGCATCTCGAGTTGCAACAAGCGCAACGCAAGCTGATCGAACAAGAGAAGATCGCCAGCCTCGGGCGGCTGGTTGCCGGCGTCGCGCATGAATTGAACAATCCGATCAGCTTTGTTTTCGGCAATGTCCATACGCTCGAACGCTACCGCAAAAATGTTGTACGATATCTCGACGCCGTTCACACCGGTGTTGCCGGCTCGGAACTCGTCGAGCTGCGGCGGGTGCTTCGCATCGACGCCATTGTCGCCGATCTCGCGCCGCTTATCGAAGGCACGCTCGAAGGGGCGGCACGTGTCAGCGATATTGTGAAGAATCTGCGACGTTTGTCGTCGAACAAATTGGGAGAACGGCAACCTATCGATCTCGAGAAAATCGTGCGTACTGCCACGCACTTGGCTTCACGGGCGAAGAACATAAGGGCCGAAATCGACTTGGACATAGAGCCGAACGTTCACATCGATGCACATGAAGGCCAGATCCATCAAGTCGTCGTCAATCTCGTCGACAATGCACTGGATGCGGTACGCAATGTCGCGAATCCGCATATCAGCATTTCGGTCAAGAAAATCGGCCGCGAAGTCGAGATCAAAGTCGCGGACAATGGCGCCGGAATAGAAAGCGGCATCTTGGACAAAATATTCGAACCATTTTTTACGAGCAAGGTCGTGGGGGAGGGGACCGGGCTCGGCCTTTGGATAAGCTGCATCATCGTGCGGGAACATTCGGGCGCAATTGTCGCCGCCAATACGCCCGCTGGCGGCGCAGTCTTCACAATCAGGCTTCCGATCGATGCCGCCCCAGTGAAGCAGGCCATCGGATGAGCAGAGCGCGCGGCTCCTCATTGCTGCTTCCCTGCACTCGTGTGCATGATGACGACAGGGGCGCGCGCCTTGTTTCGATACTTTCTTGATTCAGATGTCCTACATATCCTTTGCAAGCCTACCTAATCTGATCAGCCTGGGCCGTCTCGTGATGGTTCCTGCCGTGATAGCGATGATTTCGGCGCAGCGCTGGCAGGAGGCGAGCATCATTTTCGTCTTGGCCGGCGTTTCGGATGCGGTCGACGGCTGGCTCGCCAAGACTTTTGGCTGGCGCACGGAACTCGGCGCCTACCTCGATCCGGTCGCCGACAAAGCGCTGCTCGTATCGATCTATGTGGCGCTTGCGATCGTTGGTGTCGTGCCGGCGGCGTTGACGATCATCGTTGTTGCGCGCGACCTCATGATCATCGGGGCGGTGTTGATTTCCTGGCTGTTGGGCGCGCCGGTCGAGATCAAGCCGCTTTTGATTTCGAAAGTGAATACGGCGGTGCAGATTGGCTTTGCGGCTTTGGTTCTTGGCGCCAAGGCCTTTCAGTTCTCGACCGAACCTTGGCTCGAAGTCGCGCTCTATATCGTCGCAGCGCTGACGCTTGCGTCGCTCGTCGCCTATTTGCTGCAATGGGCCAAGCATATGGGTCTATGACTAGAGCGGCGGACGCTCGGATGGAATCGGAGCTGCCGCTCTGCGTCTTTGTTTGAGCATCAGATTTATCCCAAAACCGGGTCCCACTTTTGGGTCCGATGCTCTAGGCAATCCGCTATGGCTTGCCGTGGCGCATCGCCGTGGCAAATTCCCGCCGCAGCGCCTTCCCGTGTTCTCCGAGCGCCGGCGTTTTGCCGGCATAGAGGAGCGCACCGTCATGCGTCGCACCCGGTGCCAGCATGCCGATCTCGCCGGCCGGCGTGTCGACGCGAATGAAGCAGTTTTGCGGATGATTGGCGAAATCCTCGAGCGAGCTGATGCGGCCATAGGCGACGCGGGCGGCTTCGAGGCGCGCGACGATCGCCTCGCGGGAGGCGCCTGCGAAGGCCGCCGCAATGACGGCATCGAGCGCCGGGCGATTGGCGAGACGGTTTGGGTTCGTGTCGAACCGAGGCTCGATCGCCACATCAGGCTGCAGCAGGCAATGCGTGCAGAAGGAAACCCATTCGCGCTCGTTTTGGATCGCAAACAAAATGGCCTTTCCGTCGCCGCAGACATAGGCGCCATAAGGTGCGATTGTTGGATGATTGAGGCCGTTACGCCGGGGCGCATGGCCGCCGTAGACATATTGCAGGTAGGGAACGTTCATCCAATCGGCGAGGGAATGGAAAAGCGAGACTGCAAGATGGCGGCCGATGCCGTTATGTGCCCGCCCGAGCAAAGCCTGTAAGATCGCCTGGAAAGCCGTCATGCCGGCGGCGATATCGCACACCGAGACGCCGACTCGCGCCGGCCCTTCCGGCGTGCCGGTGATCTCGCAAAGTCCGGCCTCGGCCTGGACGAGCAGATCATAGGCCTTCATATCGCGATAGGGTCCTGTCTCTCCGTAACCGGAGATCGAACATGTGATCAGGCGTGGATCGCTGCGGCGAAGGTCGACGGGGTCGAATCCCAGTCTTTCAATCGCGCCCGGCGCTAGATTTTGAATGAAGACGTCGGCTTTGCCGATCATGGCACGCAAAATCTCGCGGTCCTCGGATGTCTGCAGGTCGAGGCGGATCGATTCCTTGCCGCGATTGAGCCAGACGAAATAGGCGCTCTCGCCCTTGACGAAGCGGTCGTAGCCGCGCGCGAAATCGCCGTCCGGACGCTCCACCTTCACCACGCGGGCGCCGGCATCAGCAAGCCGTTCAGAGACATAGGGCGCGGCAACCGCCTGTTCGACCGATATGACGAGCAGGCCTTCGAGATCCTTCGGCATGGGTCACCC
>JBKQHN010000199.1:0-22352 GCA_052148755.1 Beijerinckiaceae bacterium
CCGCGAGCGGGAGAAGGACCGCGCGGCACCTTTGTGGAATTTCCCGAACGCTCTTTCGCAGGTTCCTGCCAGCAAGAAGCTCGGAGCCGACCTTGCCTGACTACTGGCCCGTGAGTTGCCTCCAGACAGACCACCGCGGTTGGTCCGGCGCGGCCGGGGCCAGGACGGAGCCGGCCTTGTCGGACTCCTTGTCTGACTCCTTGGTGGAATGCTTGGTGGAGTCGATGCTAGTCGAGAGTTCTCTCCAGACAGACCAAGGCGGCGGCGCCTGCTCCGAGTCCAAGTGGGTGATCCCGAGCAGCCATTGCGGCGCGCCGCCCGGCGCTGCCGGTTCGTTGGAGCGAATCGGCGTGGCCTTGACCCGGACACGGGTGCCGCCGCGGTCGATGTCGATGACGAGCGGACGCCCGCCGCTGAGCGCCACGATGGGAGCAATGTCGAGGTAAGTGTTGATCGGCTTGCCGTCGATCCCGACGACGACGTCGCCAGGCCGGACGCCTGCTTTTGCAGCGGCACTGTCGGGAACCACTTCATCGACCTTCGTGCCGGCGCCGGGCTGCTGCAGGACCGGCGCCTGCTCGGCGTGCCGCGCCGGCTTTTGCTCCGGACTGGCTGCGTGTGCAGCCTGGCCCAGCACCAAGAGGACGGCGCCCGTCAATATTATTCTGTTCATCCCGAAGTTCTTCCCAAATTTCGCGAGCGATCCCCCATTTGTCCTTCGACGCGCTTGGTGCGGCACAAGCATCGCAAGTCTGCTGCTGCCGACTTGCAATGCTTCAATCCGAACTCAGACAGGTGCGCTGCAGCCGAAACTCGCAAAGCAATTGCCGGGAATTTTCTCTTTCGGCCTGATCATCGCGCATTCGGCGGTGGTGCCGGCATGCTTGGCGGCATGACGGTGCCGACCTTGTCGGACTCTTGGCCGGTGATCATTTCCGTGTGGTTGATGCCGAGCAGCCAGTGCGGCGGGCTGCCCGGCATTGCCGGTTCGTTGGAGCGATGCGCCGTTGCCTTGACCCGAACACGGGTGCCGGCCCGGTCGATGTCGATTGTCAGCGGACGCCCACCGCTTTGCGCCACGAGTGGCGCGATGTCGAGGTAAGTATTGATCGGCTTGCCGTCGATGCCGACGATGACGTCGCCCGGCCGGATACCGGCTTTTGCGGCGGCACTGTCGGGAACCACGTCGTCGACCTTCGTGCCGGAGCCAGGCTGCTGCAGGACCGGCCCCTGATCGGTTTGCCGCGCCGGCTTTTTCTCCGGATTGGCCGCGAATGCGGCATGGCCCAGCACCAATAGAACGGCGCCAGTCAGGAATATCTTGTTCATCGTTGTTTTCCTCCCTAAATTTCGCGCTCCGTCCATTATTTTTATCGCCTCGCGGGAAAAGTGCGTCGACTTTTCCGGTACACGCTTTCCAGCCGGCCGTCGAGATACTTGACTTGCGCAAGCGCCAGGCGATCGGCTAGCGCTATGTCATTGTTCATCTTCCGCTGGGGGAATTTCGACAAGCCGACGCGGAACAATAATTCGCTTCGTTTGCGCTATGCTGCCATGCATGAATGCCTGGACGAGGTCGGGCGCCGGCTTTCGGTCGTGGCGGCATTGCCGGCGTCGCACGTGCGACAGGATGGCGCGACGCACGATCGGCCGCGGTTTGAAGGATCTCGGGCCGCCGGAGCTTGCCGCATGGCAAAGCTCACGAGTGGAATGACATATCGATTCGCGTCGCTATGCAGATTTGCGTCGTCTGCCCTTCAAGAACCGCAACAAATGCCAATTAATCGTTGCATCAATGCCACAGGAACTAAAATAGAGGCCTGAAACCGGCAAGAGGCTGTCAAGTCGCATTGCCACAGCCACCGAGCGCCGCAATATGCCTCCTGTCGAATTCCTCACGGGAGTCACCCATGTTCCGTAAAATCCTCCTTTCGACGGTGGCTCTTGTCGCCGTATCCGGCACCGCCCTCGCGGCCGACCTTCCGTCACGGGCCGAACCGCCCGTCTACATCCCGCCGCCGGCGATCTTCACCTGGACCGGCCTCTACGTCGGTGGTCAGATCGGCTACGAATGGGGTAGAGAAGCTGATCAGGAGTTTACAACCGCGACAGGGCTTCCCGACGGCTTTAATATGCCGTTCAAAACGGATGGCGTCGTCGGTGGCGCGCATCTGGGATATAATTACCAGGCCGGCTTTTTCGTCCTCGGAGCTGAAGTCGACGTCAACGGAACGGGCAACAAGGGCGGATTTAATATTGCAACTGGCAGCGTCAGTTCGCGGGAATCGCTTGAATCTTCGTTCCGCGCCCGTGCCGGTCTCGCGTTCGATCGTATCTTGGTTTTCGCCACAGGCGGTGGCGCATTGGCGGGTTTCCAGCACACCTACACCAACCCAGCTGGCGTCAGCGAGGCTTTTGAAAACAGCCGTTTCGGCTGGACGGTTGGCGGCGGTATTGATTATGCGATCACCAACAACTGGTCGGTCGGCGCTGAATATCGCTATACGGATTTCGGCTCGTTCAGGGACGTCTCAATCATCGCATTCCCCGGATTTACGGAGCGGCAGCATCCGAAGGAGAACGAGGTGCTGGTCAGCATCAGCTACAAGTTCGGCGAGCCGCCGGCTCCGGCTCCGGTCATCGCCAAGTATTGAGCTTTCCGCTCGATGTAGAGTTTCGAACCCGGCCCCAGTGGCCGGGTTTTTTTGTTTGAGCATGCGAAGAGAGGTTCGTGATTCGACCGGATCGCTCAATCCATGACAGCCGCCTTCAGAATGCAGACCATCATGGCGGCGGCGGGTTCGTGCGTTTGGTTGCGAATCGTGTGCGGCCGGTCGCAGCGATAGCGCAAAGTCTCGCCCGCCTTGGCATGTTCGATGACGCCGCCAACTTCAACTTCGAGTTCGCCTTCGGTCACCGAGAGACATTCGACCGAGCCGCGCTGATGCGGGTCGGATTCGAGAATGCCGCCCGGATCGGCCGAGAATCCGTACCATTGCAGCCATTCGACGGTCTTGATCCAGCCGATGATCGCCAGCTTGCACTTACCATCATCGGAGAGCAGGATCGGCGTATCGCCTTTCGAGGATTTCTCGAGAAAAGGCTCGTCCTCGCTCACCTGCAAGACCCGCTCGATCGAAATATCGAGCGCCTGCGAAAGCCGCCAGATCGTCGACAAAGTTGGATTTGTCTCGTTGCGCTCGATCTGGCTGATGATCGATTTCGCCACGCCCGATTGTTCGGATAATTCCGAGAGGGAAAGACTGTAAGCCTTGCGCAGCCGCTGAACGGTCTTGCCGAGCTGTCCCGACAGAGCCTGTGCGCCCGCCTCCAGTGCTTTGACCCTGTCCCGCCCTTCTACCCCCATGATTTCGCCTCTGTCGACCCTTGTGCGTCGGACGGAATAATACACAAATTCGTTTGGAATATCGAACGAAACTGACGGCAGGCATTCAAAGACGCGAAATGAGTTCCCATCTGCCCGACCGCGGACCTCCGGTCCGCACAAAACTCAAGTGTATTCATCCTCTGTTTGCGTGACTCGATGCCTTAGGCGACACAACGAAACAACCGAACCGATTGGTGGCGACCTACTCGCTGTAGGTATCGAGAAAGAGGACGGTCAGCTGAAGCATTTGTTTTGCCGTGTCACCAAAGGCGATGCGCAAGAAATGGCGAAACATTTGGGCGCGAATCCTTCCCCTTCAGGGGAAGGTGGTCGGCCATAGGGCGTTGCTTGCGACGCCCGTCGCGAGCGACGGGCTATAGCCGACCGGATGGGGTGAGCCTCTTCTTATCTGCAGACCCCACCCGGCGCCCATAGCCCGTCGCTTGCGACGGGCGTCCCTTCGGAACGCCCTATGGGCGCCACCCTCCCCTTTCAAAAAAGGGGAGGGATTCGCGGCTGCGGGATGGAGCGTTTGTTTCGTTGCGTCGCCTTAGCCGCGGTCCCGCTTCCCGCGCTGGCGCTCAACCGCCGGCCGGCCGCTCCGTGCCGTCGCCGCGCACCTCGACCACCAGGTGATCCTGGTACGCGCGGCCGTATTCGTCGGCAACATTCACCCTGATGCGGTGCGTGCCGGCATCGAGATCGGCAGGCAGTCTCGCCATCCAAACATGCGACGACGGCTCCGCCTTCACCCAGGGCTTTTTCGTCGCTTCGTTGCGGGCAAACTCCTCCTCGACGAACGGATCCGTCCGCAGGGTGCGCGCCATCTTCACCGGTGCGCGATCGCCGATCTGATAGGTGACGGCGCTCTTTGGCCCGCCGTCGAAGAAATTCACCACGAGATTGGTGGCGTAGATGTTTTCCCTGTCGATCGGCGAGCCGAGCAGGCGACTCATGCGGAAATCGCGGTCCACCTCTTTTTCATGGTGGTGCGCCCAATCGAGCGTAATGCGCATCTGGCGATCGTTCGGCTCGTTGGCGGCCTGGAACCGCGTCGTGTAGGAGTTCCCGTCGACGGAAAGAATGTGGAATCCGTTCGGCGAACCGTCGCGGCTGTCGGCGACCGCAATGCCGCGGTGATCGAAGGGCCCGCTCCACCACGAACCGGAAACTGCCGTCATGACGTGATGATGATGCGGCTCGGGATTCGGGTTGCCGTCTTCGGCGTCGAGATAATGGTGCTCGGTCGTGTGGGTGTGCCCGCAGAAAGAGGCTTGCGGGCGCTCGCCGAGAAGCTTGAGCAGTTCGGCCTTGTCGATCGTATTCAGATTTGCCGCCTTGGGATCGAGATAGGTTTTCAGCGGGATGTGCATCATGACGAGGACAAGGCGATCTTGCGGCGTCTCCTTCAGGACATTGGCGATGAATGCGAGCTGGCGCTCCCCTATGCGGCCCTGAAACTTGCCTGCCATTCGCGGCCTCGTCGCGTCTGCGCCGAGATATTCGACGTTGTCGAGCATCAAAAACAGCGCATTGCCGTATTCGAAGGCATAGTAGGCGGGACCAAAGAAGCGCTTGAAAGTTTCGCGCGAATATTTCGCGTTGGGCGCCTCGTAGTTCAGGTCATGGTTGCCGCCGATATTGTACCAGGGCAAGCCGATCTGGGCGATGATGCGCAGATAGCGCGGATACATCGACAGGTCATCGAACATGATGTCACCTGTGGTGATGCCAAAGGCGGCCTTGGTGCCGATGACTCCGTTGACCACATCGTCTCGGATGAAATCGATCTCCACCTCGCTCTCGGGCTGCGGATCGGTGAACAGCACAACATCGAACTTGTGCGGCTCCTGTTGCCGGCGCAGCGGGAAATCGACCGAGGCAGGCAATGGGCCGGTCGGCGCAATGCCCTGATAGCGAAAGTCGATATCGGCCGGCGAGCCCTTGGGCTGGTACACGTAATAGAAGCGCGGCAGCATTGTCTTAGGGTCGACCGGGACGGCAAAGCCGGTCGGCTTGATGGCGAAGATGATGGACTCGTCTTCAAGCGGCAGGGTGTAGCGACCCTCGGCATCCGTTTTGGCGACCTCCCTGCCGTTCGACACAAGGACGCCGGGGATGCCGCGGGCGTCTGCTCTGCGCGTGCCGGTTCCGGCCGTATCCTCGAAGACGAAGCCCGTCACGTTGGAGCGTCCCTCCGCGGCAAAGACCGGCGCAAGCGGCGTGACTAACGCCGGCAAGCTCATGGCGGCCGCGCCACCAATAACGACATCGCGCCTTGTGGGATCTTTTGTGCCTTGCATGATTCAATCTCCTCATGATCACCTCTTAAAGAGGAGCCACGTTGGGATGAACGGTTAATGACAGGAGCGGCCACAGCCTTTTTTGGCGGCCGCAAAGACCGCGCTTACGCCCGGAAATCGGCCCAAACACGCACGATGTCGGGTGCCTTCAGGCGAAGAGGCGTAGTTTCTCGAGGTCCGACAATCCGTCGATTGCAGCGAGGGCTTCGAGCCTCCGTTCAAAGGTCTGGCCGGTGCCCGACCCTTGCGGCGGGGGCGCCGCCGGCATGGGGGGCGGTGCGGCTGCCGCATTGGGCTCGATGCGGTCGGGCTGCCGATTTTCCGGCGCAGGCGGCCCCAATTCGGTGGGGGCCTGGCCCTTCGACGCTGCGCCATTAAGCCGTAGCAAGCCACCAAGGGCACGCACCTGCGTCTCGATGCCAGCGCAATATTTTTCGTCGAGCCCGTCTGCCCGCATGTCTTGCGCGGTCTGGCCAAGCCGCTCGCCGACTTGCTGCAGGCGCGACACGAGAAGCCGGAGCGAGGGATTGGCCGGCGCCAGCTGGTTCGCCGTCACGACCTGTTCGAGCCGCAACATCGCATCGAGCATTTGCCGCATTTCATCGATGTGGCTGCGTCGTGCGAACTCGGCCAGAAAACCGCGCCCGCGCACGGTTGCCATGACCGCGGCTTCGATCGCCTCATAATCCTCTTCGCTCATGCCTTCGGGCGGCTTCGGTTTCATCATTTTCGGATCGGGTCAAAAGTTCGAATCGCTTGCAATTGCAAGTCTGCGCCGCGGGTGCGCAAAATCAAGGGGCCACGCCGATCACCGCAACGGATTGCCGCCGAGGAGAAAAATTCCCGCGGAAGCGACGGCCGTCGCCGCAAAAAGACAGATCCGGGCTCGAATTAGATCACGATGATTTTGGATTGATTCAATCCAAAATCATAAACGTGATCGATTCCAATAAATGAGAGCGGGATAGGCAGATAAGTCTACGCAATCTGCGTAAACTTGATTGCGCCGGAAAACCGGTTGCCACTTTTCCTCATCCCGCTCTAGCGACCCCGCCGGTGACTCCTGCATGTCTTGCTGGTCGGCAGCCGCCTCGCACCCCGTCACGATGGCGCGGATCAATCCAGACTGACCGATGAAATGAACCCGTGAAGCAGGCTTGTAAGCAACCCTAAACCGTCGCAGATTTGGCTCGAATAGGCAGCGATCTCGGGAATATCGGGCACGGCACGCATGGCAAAGGCTTACTTCACGCGCGAAAGCTTCGGGTTTCTCAAGGAACTGAAGGCGCACAATGAAAAGGCTTGGTTCGAAGCGAACAAAGAGCGCTTCGAGTCGGGGCTTCGCCAACCGGGACTGAAGCTCGTCGGCGACCTCGCTCCGGTGCTCGAAAAGGTGAGCAAACATTTCCTCGCCGATACGCGGCCGAACGGCGGGTCGTTTTCCCGTATCTACCGCGACACACGCTTCTCTAAAGACAAAAGCCCCTATAAGACCGCGCTGTTTTTTCACTTCCGCCACGAGGCGGGCGGCGAGGACGCCGCGCCGGCGTTTTACATGCACCTCGAGCCGGGTGCCTCGACGGTCGGCGGTGGTGTATGGCGGCCAGCAACTCCCATGCTCGAAAGAATCCGCAAAGCGATCGTCGCTTCGCCGGCAGCTTGGGATAAGGCAAAGGGCAAAAACGCCGTCGGGGCGACCTGCATGATGGGCGGCGAAATGCTGAAAAATGTGCCGCGCGGCTATGACCCGGACCACAAGCATGCCGAAGATCTGAAGCGCAAGGACTTCGGAATCAGCCAAAAGTTCAGCGACGCCACAATTGTCGGCGATGCTCTTGTCGCGGAACTCGGCAAGAGCTTCCGCGCGACCGCGCCGTTCATCGCGTTTCTGTGCAAGGCGATGGGGCTGCCCTTCTGAGGCGGTGCAAGCCGCTGCGATTGCGCCGTTCCGATGGGAGGCGCCGCGGTGCTTACTATCTCCTAAAGGCAACAGGCAGGAAAAAGCGATGAGGTTGCGCGCTATCCTTCCCCTTCAGGGGAAGGTGGTCGGCCATAGGGCGCGCTCTGCGCGCCCGTGCTTATAGTAACGCCCTGCGCAAGGCGCAGGGCTATGGCCGACCGGATGGGGTGAGACTCTCGTTATCTCCAGACCCCACCCGGCGCCCATAGCCCGTCGCTGCGACGGGCGTCCCTTCGGAACGCCCTATGGGCGCCACCCTCCCCTTTGAAAAACGGGAGGGATTCGCATCTGAGAGACAGAGCATTTATTTCAACGCTTCGCCGAAGACTTCCCCTACTCGATCACAATCTTCGGCGCGGCGCGGCGACTGCTTGTCTCCAAGCTCGCTTGCACACGCGCAGCGACGTCGCGATAGGCGATCGCGTGCAGACTTTCGGGGTCGGTCGCGACGATCGGCCGGCCTGCATCCGAATGTTCCCTGATGTCGAGGGTCAGCGGAATCTCGCCGAGGAACGGCACGCCGAGCTTTTCGGCTTCGCGCCGCGCGCCGCCATGCGAAAAAATATCCGAGCGGCCGCCGCAATGCGGGCAGAGGAAATAGCTCATGTTCTCGACGACGCCGAGGACCGGCACATCGACCTTTTGGAACATGGTAATACCGCGCCGCGCATCGATGAGGGCGAGATCCTGCGGCGTCGAGACGATGACGGCGCCGGCGAGCGGCACCGTCTGCGCCAAAGTGAGCTGCGCGTCGCCGGTACCGGGCGGCATGTCCACGACGAGACAATCGAGTTCGCCCCAGGCGACATCGCGCAGCAACTGCTGCACCGCCGACATGACCATCGGGCCGCGCCAGACCATCGCCGTTTCCTCCTCCACCAGGAAGCCGATCGACATGGCCTTCAATCCATAAGCGGTGAGCGGCCGCAGCAAGTTACCTTCCATCTCGGGCTTGTCGTTGCGGCCGAGGAGGCGCGGCAGCGAAGGGCCAAAAATATCCAAATCCAGGATGCCGATGCGCCAGCCGAGCGACGCCAGGCCGAGCGCCAGATTGACCGCCGTCGTCGATTTGCCGACCCCTCCTTTGCCCGAGGCGACGGCGATGATCCGTTCGACGCCGGGGATGGCATTGCTGCGCGCCGGTCCCGGCGCTGGCGCCGGACTGGCCGGCTTGGCCGCGGCGGGTTTTTCCGCCGTCAGACTGACGAGGGCCGTGGTGACGCCGGGGATGGCGCGGATCGCCTTTTCGGCCGCGACGCGCAAAGTCTCCATCGTCGGTGCCTCTCGTGCCTCGATCCGAATCGACAAGAAAACCTTGCCCTCTTTAACCGTGACGCCGGCGATGCTTCCCGTTTGTGGCAAAGGGGTCTTGCCATCGGGCCCGACAATTGATTGAAGCGCATCGAGCACATCTTGCTCACTCACCATAGAGCCACTCCGAGGTCCAGTTTGTCGCGAGATTCTAGAGATTTAGCCGCACATGTGCAACACTCGTTGCAATCCGGGCTCGAATGGGCGAAGCCATTTGCCGGGCTCGACGAGACGGCAAGCCGGATTCGGCTGGCCGGCGCCGCACCGCAGATAATCTTGTCTCGTATGAGAAATATATGCACATTGCGATGAGCTTATCTGTACTGAGGTGCTGGACCGGAACAGCCTTGGACAGTGGCGCAGCTCCGTTTACCTTGAAAAAGTCCAGAAAGATCTTCTCCGGCGAAACCGCTTCGACACCACCATCGGCCCTGCTTCCTTCGCACGAGAGGCATGAATGCTGCAGGCCGCGACATCGCCGACTTCTCATGAAACGCCGCCTGCAACTCCGCTAATTTCGTGCAAATCCTCGCGCTTCGACAGTTTCGTCAGGCGAATCCCCGCCAGGAGGAAACCCTGCCTGCCTTCTTGACGCACCCCTGCCCCGCGCGCTTCATCTTTCGCGGCTTCCTGTCTATCTGCGTCGCCGGCCTAGGGTTCTGGATGCTCGTCCTGCCGGCTCGGGCGCAAAATACCGAGCCCTCCACGTGGTCCGAGGTGAGGATCGCGAGCGAAGGCGCAAGGCCGCCCTATAATTATCTCGACAACAACGAACTCGCTGGTTTCGAGATCGATCTAGGCCGCGCGATTTGCGACCGGCTGGCAATCAAGTGCAGCTTTGTCACCCAAGATTGGGACGCTCTGATTCCAGGCCTGCTCGACCACCAGTATGACGCGATCATGGCGGCCATGGAGATCACCGACGAGCGTCGTCAAAAGATCGCCTTCAGCGTCCCCTATGTGCGCATGCCTTCGGCTTTCATGGTCGCGCGGACGAGCGACTTGCAAAAGGCGACCCCCGCGACCCTTGCCGGCAAGACGATCGGCGTGGAAGCCGGCGGCACACACCAAGCTTATATCGAAGATATGTTCAAGGATTCCGAAATCCACACCTACAGCGTCTTGGAGGATGCAATCCTCGATCTCGCCGAAAGCCGCATCGATACGCTCATCGGCGACAAGGACGCGATCATGGATTTTCTCGCGACCCGCAAGGAAGGCCAATGTTGCCGCGTCCTCGCCGATATCCCGCGCGACGCGACTTATTTCGGCGACGGGATCGGCGTCGGCTTGCGCAAAGAGGACAAGAACCTGAAGGCCATGTTCGACAAGGCGCTGAGCGCCCTCATGGCGGATGGAACCTTCACGCGCATCCGCAGCAGATACTTCAGCTTCGAGATCAACTAGACTTGCTTCCGCGCATCGACCAGAGCGGGATGAGGAAAAGTGGGCACCGGTTTTCCGCTTGCATCCCGCTCCAAAATATTAGAATCGATCACGTTCATGATTTTGGATTGATACAATCCAAAATCATCGTGATCTAACGGCCCGTTCCCCGATCATCACGAGGAGAGAACAAATATGGCTAAGATTGCATTCATCGGGCTCGGCGTGATGGGCTACCCCATGGCCGGCCACCTGCAAGGCAAGGGGCATTCGGTAACGGTCTATAACCGCACGGCGGCGAAAGCCGAGAAATGGGTCGCAGAATTCGGCGGCACACGGGCTGCAACACCGCGCGCGGCCGCGCAGGACCGGGAGATTGTCTTTGCCTGTGTCGGCAATGACGACGATCTGCGCACAGTCACACGCGGCGAAGACGGCGCGTTTCATGGCATGTCGCCCGGTGCGGTCTTCGTCGATCACACGACCGCTTCCGCCCTTGTCGCGCGGGAACTCCACGAAGCCGCTTTGGTGCAAGGGTTGGGCTTCATCGATGCGCCGGTTTCCGGCGGCCAAGCCGGCGCCGAAAAAGGCCAGCTCACGATCATGTGCGGCGGCGACGCCGAGGTCTATGGACGTGTCGAACCGATCATTCAAGCCTATGCCCGCGCCTGCCGCCTGATGGGCCCGGCCGGGTCCGGCCAGCTCACCAAAATGGTCAACCAGATTTGCATTGCTGGCCTTGTCGAGGCGCTCGCCGAAGGGCTGCATTTTGCCAGGCGTGCCGGCCTCGACACTCAGGTTGTCGTCGACGTAATCTCTAAAGGCGCGGCGCAATCCTGGCAGATGGAAAACCGCCACCAGACGATGGTCGCCGGCAAATTCGATTTCGGCTTTGCGGTCGATTGGTTTCGCAAGGACCTCGCAATCTGCCTCGACGAGGCGCGCCGCAACGGTGCCAACCTGCCGGTCACGGCGCTCGTCGATCAATTCTATGCGGAGGTCCAGAAAATGGGCGGCAATCGCTGGGACTCGTCAAGCCTCATGGCGCGCCTCGAGCGGCGCTAAGTTTCAGCGCCGAACCGTTCCCCGAGGCCATGTGGCGGCGATCAACGGCGAGTGCGCCTCTTACTGAGGCACCCCCCAAGACGCGCCGATATCGATCTTGACCTGTTGCCACGCAAATGCTGAAGTGTGATGAAATAGCGTGTGTCGACGACATTGATCCCGCGCAGAATCGGGCAAGGGCCGCTGAGCTTGCTCGACATTGGCTGCGTGAATTGCGCCCGTCCTGTCGCCGCAACGACGGTGCCGGTCTTCAATGAGCCGCGGCACGCCGGATTGCTACAAGCTACAAAACTTGCGACAACGGCTGCAACAAAGGTTCCAAGGAGGGGGAAATGAAAAGACTGGCGATTGCCACCGCACTCTGCATGATAGCTTCAGCTGCCGCGGCGGAAAGCCCGACCTGCAAGGCCCAGGCGACGGACAAGAAGCTGGCTGGTGCCGCCTTGAACAGCTTCATGACAAAGTGTGAGAAGGATGCCCAGACGAGCTGCGATGCTGCAGCCGCCGACAAGAAGCTCGCCGGTGCAGCCAAGACGAGTTTCACCAAGAAATGCGTCACCGATGCCGTCGGGACCGGCGGCTGACCATTTGCTCAAGATCAACCAATGTGAACAGACCCAAGAATAGCTGACAGATTTTCCTGGGACTTGCTCTAAAGGAGGCTCTTCATGTTCGATCATTTTTCGCGGCCGCTTTTGCCCTTCGCAGCGGTCGCCCTTATCGCCGGATGCGCTTTTGCCGGAAGCGCGCAGGCGGAATCCGTGCAGAAGCAATGCAGCGAGAAATACCAGGCCGCAAAGACCGCCAATACGCTCAACGGCCAGACCTGGAACCAGTTCTACAAGCAATGCTCGGCGGAGCTGAAGGCCGGCAACGAACCGGCAACGAGCGAGCCGCCGGCGGAGCAGAAGACTGCCACGCCTCCGCCGCAAAAAACCACGACACCGACGCAACCGAAAAAAACTGCCGCACCTGCCGAGCCGATGCCGGCTGGTGACGCCGTATTCCCGACGGCCATATTGGCCGAATTTTCGAAGGAAACGCCGCACAACGCGCGTCTGCACACTTGCTCTAAACAATATCAAGCCAATAAGGCGACCAATTCCAACGGCGGCATGAAATGGACCGAGAAGGGCGGCGGTTATTACAGCGAATGCAATAAAAAACTGAAGGGCGGCGCCTGATCACGAGAGAGTCGGCCGTCGAGCTGGCGCTCCGCCAGTTTCCTATAATTCTTTCCCGCAGGACGGGATTCGCACTGGCCGCCGCGGAACGATTCACGGCGGCCATGTTCTGTTGACAGATAGCGCAAAAGGCGCCGCAACGGTCGTGCGGTCTTGCAGTTTCAATGCCTGCCGGCGTCAACCGCGCTTCTTGGCGCCGCGCAGCGAAGCGGCAATCAGCCGGAAGCGCGCACCATAGGGCAAGAGCCGCAAGAGCTTCAGGCCCACACTAAGCTGCCAGGGGAAGCTGATTTCGAAGCCTGCCCGCTCAAATCCGTTGCAGATGCGCTTTGCGGCCTCGTCAGCTTCGATCAGGAACGGCCGCGCGAAGCTTTTCTCCTGGCCCGTCATCGGCGTGCGCACGAAGCCGTGGCAGACGACCTGGATTGCGAGGCCGGCCGGCGCGTAGCTGAGAGCGAGAGATTCCGCCATATTGATCAGCGCGGCTTTTGACGCACCATAAGCGGGCGAGCCGGGCAGACCGGCATAGCCCGCGAGCGAAGCATTGATCGCAATTTGACCGCGTTTGCGCTCGGCCATGCGGGAAAGCAAAGGGCCGAGACAGTTGACCGTACCGCCGATGTTGATCGCCTGTGTCTGCCAGACGACGTTGACATCAAAGCCACGCCGTTCGGCGGCAAGAAAGGAAACTCCGGCGTTAAGAAAGGCCAAGGTGATCGGCCCATGCGCCACCTCGATGGCGGCAATCGCCGCAGCCACCGCGTCGGGCTCCGTCACGTCGGCCGGAAAGGCAAAGATTTTGTCAGGATATGCGCCTGCCAAGGCGGCAAGCGCATCGGCACGGCGCGCGGTTGCAGCGACAAGATAACCGCGGCGGGCGAGTTCGACCGCCGTAGCGCGGCCGATGCCGGAACTCGCGCCGGTGACAAAAGCGATCCCGTCTTGCGGGCTGGCACGGTACATGATTTTGCTCTTTCTCTGCCGGTTTTTCGCTAATTTTCCAGGACGAACTCTGGACGCGGCGGCGCGTTGTGGTCAATGTACATAAAGTCGAGAACCTTTATCAGGATTGGAATTCATGCGCTTCCCCGCCAGCGTCGTCGAAGCCATCGGCAACACGCCTCTCATCAAATTGCGGCATGCTTCGAAAGCCACCGGCTGCACCATCCTCGGCAAAGCTGAATTCATGAACCCCGGCGGTTCGGTGAAAGATCGCGCGGGTCTGTTCATTATCGCAGATGCCGTCAAACGCGGGACCTTGAAACCGGGCGGACTGATCGTGGAAGGCACGGCGGGCAATACCGGCATCGGCCTCGCTCTCGTCGCCAATGCACTCGGCTTCAAGACCGTCATCGTCATCCCCGATACGCAGAGCCAGGAAAAGAAGGACATGCTGCGGCTGCAAGGCGCGGAATTGATCGAAGTCCCGGCCGTGCCTTATTCGAATCCGAACAATTATGTGAAGCTTTCGGGCCGGCTCGCCGAACGCCTCGCCAAAGAACATCCGCAGGGCGCGATCTGGGCCAATCAATTCGACAATATTGCCAATCGGCAAGGCCATCTCGAGACAACCGGCGCCGAAATCTGGGCGCAGACCGAGGGCAAGATCGACGGCTTCGTCTCTGCCGTCGGGACCGGCGGAACGCTGGCCGGCGTCGCCATGGCGCTCAAGGCGCGCAACCCTGCCGTCAGAATCGCCCTTGCGGACCCAATGGGAGCCGCACTTTATTCTTATTACACGAGCGGCGAGCTGAAGTCCGAAGGCTCTTCGATCACGGAAGGGATAGGCCAGGGACGCATCACCGCCAATCTCGAAAATGCGCCGATCGACATCGCCTATCAAGTGCCCGACGAAGAAGCTTTGCCGCTTATTTTCGGTCTCGCCGAGAACGAGGGCCTGTTGCTTGGCGGTTCTTCAGGCATCAATCTGGCCGGCGCGATCCGCTTGGCAAAGGCGCTCGGCCCCGGCCATACGATCGTGACGATCCTCGCCGACTCCGGCGCGCGTTATCAGTCGAAACTCTATAATCCGGAGTTTCTGCGCTCGAAATCTCTGCCGGTGCCGGGTTGGATGGAAACAAAGCCCACGATCAAGCCGGACTTTGTCTGAACCGAGAGGTTGCGAGCAATGACCAATGGCCGAAGCGGCCACGCGACCTTCATATAACGGAACACTGCAAAATGAGCGAAGCTTCAACTGCCCTTTTCGTATCGACCGATTGGCTCGCGGAAAATATCGGCGCGCCGAACCTCGTCGTCGTCGACGGCAGTTTCGCGATGCCGGACGAAAAACGCGACACCCGTGCCGAATATCTCGCAGGCCATATTCCCGGTGCGGTTTTTTTCGACATAGACGAAATCGCCGATCACACGACAGATCTGCCGCACATGCTGCCGACGCCAGCAGCCTTCGCCGCCGCCATGCATGAACTCGGCATTAGCGATACCTCGGCGATCGTCGTCTATAATTCCGATGGGCTCATGGGTGCTGCCCGCGTTTGGTGGACGTTGCGGCTGTTTGGCGCGCACAACGTTAAAATCCTGGCCGGTGGCTTGCCCAAATGGAAGGCCGAAGACCGCCCTCTGGAGCAAGGCCCAATTCGGCGTGCGCCGCAAATTTTCACTGTGCGGTTCCATGCCTTGGGTGTCGTCAGTGCCGAAGACGTCGCGGCGGCGACAAACACCGGCTCGGCGCAGATCCTCGACGCGCGCTCTGCAACGCGGTTTCGCGGCGAGGAGCCAGAGCCCCGCGCCGGCGTGCGGCCCGGCCATATTCCCGGCAGCTTCAACCTGCCCTGGCGCGACCTCGTCGCCGACGGCACGTTGCGCATGTCGGAGGACGTGAGCGCTGCTTTCGACGAGGTGGGAGTCGATATGAATCGCCCGATTATCACGACCTGCGGTTCTGGCGTATCGGCGGCCATTCTTTTGCTGGCGCTCGCCTCGCTGGGGAAAGCCGATGTCCGGCTCTATGACGGTTCCTGGACCGAATGGGGCGGCCGATCGGATCTGCCGGTGGAGCGGAACTAGAGCGGAATTCTCGCACTCGCGCGACCTGCGTTGCTGTTAAGGCGTGGCAATTGCAAAGAGAACGAACGGCAGTTGCAAAGAGAACTGCGAAAAGCGCGCGGTCATAGGTTCAAGGAGACCGAGGCAACTAATTCGCGCCGAAACGCCGGGATCGGCGTAGGCAAAGTGCAGTTTGATATATCCTGGCTAGAGCTGTTCTGGCCGGGTTTGTCCGGTCGAGCACAGATGCGACCTACATTGCTTCATAAGTGTCGCAAGTTCGGCACACTTGTCTCTTAAATGCTGCGATGCAATGCCAGATGCATGTGAAAAGCGGCTATGAACCCGAAAAAACTTGACGCGACACGAGGTCGCGCTAGCATATGTCGCAAGTTACGATTCACTTTGAAACGATTAGCGGTTTCGCGTGTTTCGTACTAGGTGGAGCGTTTGGCGACCGCCGAACGTGGTTTGGTTCTTTGTCGCGGCGCAACGCCGCATGCTCTCCTGAGGAACCGAACCGGCAGGCCCTTCGTGCCGCCCCCGATCCTCCCCGCAAGAGCAGGGGAAGTCGCCGATCTACTCAATTCCGACTTCGTACTGAGCCGTCAACCCGGCAGGTTCGCTGCGCTCGGAAGGGGGATCAAACATCTCGAAGACTTCAGGAGTGACAACCATGTGTGACTATTCGTTGGAAATGTATGCCTCCCGCCCCGCCCGCGAATCCGAGAAATACGTCACCACTCGCTTTCCGTCGGGAAGCATCGGGCTCGCAGCACCGGGCGACTGCACGACGGCGGTCTGCGTCCAATACGATACGCACCTGAAACTGGAGGGTATTTCGCCGGATCTGCAAAACCGGCTCGGAATCAAAGCGGAAGAAAAAGTCGTATTCGCCCGACTCGAACATGGCGCCTACCGCGACGGCATCAGGTTCGCCAATGGCAAGGAAGTTTCCCTGCAATTGGTCGGCGCCGGCGTGGCGGTCATGATTGGTGCTAAGGAAGCTGAAAAAACAGTCAGAGTGCACAGAGAAGTGCTCGAAAACATCGGCTAGAGTCAGCGCTCGGCTCTTGCAAGACTGATTGGGCCTGGACCAAGTTTGACCGTCGAGCGGACCCAGGGATGGACGAAGGCGGATCTGGGCGTGGGTTGAACGATGCGGCATCGGCTTTTTCACGAGCCGATGCCGTTTTTTGTCCATTGCTTTTCCATCGAATTGGCAGGCATTCCAACAATTGGAGCAAAATCAATTTGATATAGTATATCCTTGGTATTAGATCCGCACGCGGGAGCACAAAGCGGAACATTTTTCGCTAGGACCAAAGCCGTCTCGCAACTTTGAAGACATGTCCGAGGGCGATCTTTCCCGGCGCAGGCCGGGGGGCGGTTGGCCGCGGCCGATGTTTCCTTCGTGTCGACTTTGCGAATTTTGCGTGGCGGTTTAGCTGGACAGGTGGTATGAGGCCGTCTTACGCCTGTGCGGCGCGAAAACTCTTTACCGATGGAACGAAATAGGCGCCGATGAAGAAGATCGAGGCGATCATCAAGCCCTTTAAGCTGGACGACGTTAAAGAGGCGCTGCACGAAGCTGGCGTTTCCGGGATCACCGTTACGGAAGCCAAAGGATTCGGTCGCCAAAAAGGCCATACCGAGCTCTACCGGGGTGCCGAATACGTCGTCGACTTTCTCCCGAAAGTGAAAATCGAGGTCGTCGTCGCCGACACGGCACTCGATGCCGCCATCGAAGCGATCCGCAAGGCGGCTCAGACTGGCCGGATCGGAGACGGCAAGATCTTTGTGTCCAATATTGAGGGTGCGGTCCGTATCCGCACCGGCGAAACCGGATTGGATGCGATTTGATCTCGCGTTCGCCCAAGGTTGCATGATCCGACGAAAAGTTTTTCCAAGAAAAAGTGAGGGCAAAATATGAAGACCGCGCGTGATGTGCTCAAGGCGATCAAGGACGATGACATCAAATATGTCGATTGTCGCTTCACCGATCCGCGGGGCAAGTGGCAACACGTCACTTTCGACGTCACAATAATCGAGGAGGAGACCTTCTCGGAGGGGGTGATGTTCGATGGGTCCTCGATCGCCGGCTGGAAGGCGATCAACGAATCCGACATGTGCTTGATGCCGGATCCGGCGACTGCCGTGCTCGACCCGTTTTTCGCCGCGCCAACTCTATCCATCGTCTGCGACGTGCTCGAGCCGACAACCGGCGAGCCCTATAACCGCGATCCGCGCGGCATCGCTAAAAAAGCCGAGGCTTATGCGGCTTCGACCGGCCTCAGTGATGCAGCCTATTTCGGTCCCGAAGCCGAGTTCTTCGTTTTCGACGACGTGCGCTTCAGCGCCGAGCCTTACAACACCGGCTTCGTCCTCGACTCGATCGAATTTCCGAGCAATTCGGATACGCCCTATGAGGGCGGCAATCTCGGCCATCGTATCCGGACCAAAGGCGGCTATTTCCCGGTTCCGCCGCAGGATTCGGCGCAAGATATGCGCGGCGAAATGCTTGCCGCCATGGCGGCCATGGGCGCCAAAGTCGAGAAGCACCATCATGAAGTCGCCGCGGCTCAACACGAACTCGGCCTGAAGTTCGGGCCGCTGACAACCATTGCCGATCATCTGCAGGTCTACAAATATTGCATCCAGCAGGTGGCTCAGAGCTACGGCAAGACGGCGACCTTCATGCCGAAGCCGATCTTCGGCGACAACGGCTCAGGCATGCACGTGCATCAGTCCTTGTGGAAGGACGGCAAACCGGTGTTTGCCGGCAACAAATATGCCGATCTCTCGGAGGAATGCCTGTTCTACATCGGCGGCATCATCCGGCATGCCAAAGCATTGAACGGTTTCACCAATCCTTCGACGAATTCCTACAAGCGCCTGGTGCCGGGTTACGAGGCACCGGTTCTGCTCGCCTATTCGGCACGCAACCGTTCGGCCTCCTGCCGCATTCCCTATACGACCAATCCCAAGGCGAAGCGCGTCGAAGTTCGTTTCCCCGATCCTTTGGCCAATCCCTATCTTGCCTTTTCCGCCATGTTGATGGCCGGCCTCGACGGCATTCTCAACAAGATCGATCCCGGCGCGGCCGTGGACAAGGATCTCTATGATCTGCCGCCGCAGGAATTGAAACAGATCCCGACCGTGTGCGGCTCGTTGCGCGAAGCGCTCGCCTGTCTCGACAAGGACCGCAGCTTCCTGAAAGCCGGCGGCGTGTTCGACGATGATTTCATCAACAGCTATATCGAATTGAAGATGACGGAGGTCATGCGCTTCGAAATGACGCCGCATCCGGTCGAATACGACATGTATTATTCCGGCTAAAAACACTGCCGCAGCGCCTTCGTGCTTGAACAGCGCTTATTGCGACAAGACCATTCTCAAGAGATGCGGCCGGCAACGGCCGCATCTTTTTTGCATGGCGTCACGTTCAGGGAGACGGTCTGCCAGCGGTCTCAGCAACAGTGGCACCGGCAGCCGCACAAAGAGCTGCAGGGTCCGGCAAGTGTTGCGCCCGCGCCAGCATCCCGCGATAGAGCTTCAGGAGTCCGTGGACGTGGCGTTCGAGGGTTGGCGGGTTGGCCCAAAAAGCCGCATAGGCAGCATGCGAGAATTGCGCCGCGAGTCGATCGTCTTCGAGCTGGCGCATCGTCCGCGTCAGATCGTCAACGTCGCCGCCCTTGAACCAGAGACCGGTGACGCCGTCCTCAACCTCGTCCCGCCCCGCGCATGAGTCGGCGACGATCACTGGGACACCCAAAGCTTTCGCTTCGAGAATGGTGAGGGGCTGACCTTCATACCAGAGCGAGGGAAAGACCAGCGCGCGCGCGCCGCGCATGAGTTCATGCACGGCCTCAGTCGTCCGCCAGCCGAGAATCCGCGCCTGCGGAAACCGTGCCGCTAGTTCGCCGGCAATGGGGCCGTCACCGGCGAAAACCGGCGTAACGCCGAGCCGCTGCGCTGCTTCGGCAAACAGGAACGGACCCTTTTCAGTCGACAGCCGGCCGACAAAAAGAAATTCGCCGGCACGCGGATCGCAGCGCGGACCGAGATCGGCCATCGGGATGGGATTTGAAAGATGGTGCAGCCTTGCCGCCTTCGGCACGAACGGCGCCACGATGGCCGCCTGAAAATCCGAAATCGTGATGAAATCGGTAAAAATATCCGGCAGATGCGCGAATTTGCGGGCGAACGTCAGCCGGGCATTCCGCCACAGCTTGCGTGGATAGTTTCGCTGGTCGCAATGGGTTAGCCAGCAGCTGGCCGAGAGCGGCCGCAAATGGCAGACCTGCGATTTTTGGTAGTTGTAAAACCCGCCATTCGGACAAAATAGGAAATATTCGTGGATCGTATAGACGGCCGGCAATCTTGATGTGGCGATCGGCACTGCGATCGCGGGCGACAGCGCCTTAGCCCAGCCATGAACATGGACAATACTGCGTTGCTTCGGAAGTCCGGCAAGGAGTTGGCCGAGCGCGGCTGCAGCGCGTGCGTTCCAAATGCCTTGCATCGCCGCCTTGGCGCGCGAGGGATTGCCGAGGAGGTCGTTTTGGCCGAGGCAGACGGTCTCGATGCCTTCAGTGCGTAAGATTTCGGCGACCGGCCCGGCTGCGGCAAAGAGGATCGGCCGCATCCCTGCCCGCTTCAGACCAATCGCGCTGTCGATCGCGACTTTGGCTTGGCCGCCGGAGACAAAGGCATGGTCCAGGCAAAGGACGATGGTGAGAGCTTGATCGCGCATGGTCTCTACAACTTTCGAGGAGCCGTCCATGGAGAAGACTAGCGCGACGGACTTAATCACGGGTAACAAGCGAGCAGCGAAACCTGCCGAAGCCTCCGACCGGCAAAGCCGAATATCTTCCGGCGCCGTCCGGAATGATTCAAACCGTCTTCGTTCCTTCTTCGTTCCTAAACCAGGATGTGTCAGGATACGTTAGACTCGACTTGGCGAATCACGTTGCCGCGCTCGTTTGTTCGGGCGCTGATCAATCCGATGGGTAGATGAATGGCCAATCATGGCGATCTTTTTGGGAATGCCGCGCGAAAACAGGCACCCGCAGGCACAAACGGCAAGCTTGAGCTCAACCAAACCAAACCGGCGCCATCCCGCACGGCAGGCGAAGTGGGCTACACCGCGGCTTCTATCGAAGTCCTCGAAGGACTCGAACCGGTGCGCCGCCGCCCCGGCATGTATATCGGCGGAACCGATGAAGCCGCCCTCCATCACCTTTTTGCCGAAGTGCTCGACAATTCCATGGACGAGGCCGTCTCCGGCCACGCGACCTTCATCGACGTCAATCTGGAGGCGAGCGGCTATCTCTCGGTTGCGGATAACGGGCGCGGCATCCCGGTCGACCCACACCCGAAGTTCCCGAAAAAATCGGCTCTCGAAGTGATCATGACGACGCTTCACGCGGGGGGTAAGTTCGATTCCGGCGCCTATCAGACATCCGGCGGCCTGCACGGGGTCGGCGTTTCCGTCGTCAATGCGCTGTCGGAGCGTCTCGAAGTCACCGTTGCGCGCGGTCAAATTCTCCACAAGCAGAGCTTCGAACGCGGCCATGCGACGAGCAAGCTCGAGCAGGTCGGCAAAGCGCCGAACCAGCGCGGCACCAAGGTCCGCTTCAAGCCGGACGAGCAGATTTTCGGTAAAGGGGCGAAGTTCAAGCCGACGCGGCTCTTCAAAATGGCCCGTGCCAAGGCCTATCTCTTCGGCGGTGTCGAGATCCGCTGGCATTGCGCGCCTGAATTGCTTGATCCGGCAGGCATCATTCCGGCCGAAGCCGTCTTCCATTTCCCCGGCGGCCTGAAGGACTATCTGGTTCAGGACATCGAGGGCAAAGACCTCGTCGCCGAACAAATCTTCACCGGCAAAGTCGAAAAGCCCGGCGGCCATGGCTCGCTCGAATGGGCGATTGCCTGGCTCGTCGACGATGACGGCTTCGTCCATTCCTATTGCAATACGATACCGACGTCGGACGGCGGCACTCATGAAGCCGGCCTGCGCGCGGCAATGCTGCGCGGCCTGAAGGACCACGCCGAGCGGATCGGCCAGGCAAAGCGCGCCGCGGCGCTGACGAGCGAAGACGTGATGGCGTCCTGCGCAGCCTTGATTTCCGTCTTTCTTCGCGAGCCGGAGTTCCAGGGCCAGAACAAAGGTCGGCTGATGACCGGCGAAGCAAGCCGGATCGTCGAGACGACTTTGCGCGACGCCTTCGACCATTGGCTCGCGGCTTCGCCTTCGGCCGCCCTCAAGCTCCTCGATTTCAGCCTCGAAAAGTCCGAAGAGCGCTTGCGGCGAAAGGCCGAAAAGGACGTCTCTCGCAAGGCTGCGGGGCGCAAACTCCGGTTGCCGGGCAAGCTTGCCGATTGCTCGAACAACAGCTCGCAAGGCTCCGAATTATTTATCGTCGAAGGCGATTCGGCCGGCGGCTCCGCCAAACAGGCGCGCGACCGAACGAACCAGGCCATCCTGCCCTTGCGCGGCAAGATCCTCAATGTTGCAAATGCCACGCGCGACAAGCTCGCGGGCAATCAACAGCTCGCCGATCTCGTTCAGGCGCTCGGCTGCGGTACCGGCTCGCACTACAAGGACGAGGATCTCCGCTACGAGAAGATCATCATCATGACGGATGCCGATGTCGACGGCGCGCATATCGCCTCGTTGCTCATCACGTTCTTCTATCGGCAGACGCCGAAGCTCATCGACGGCGGCCATCTTTATCTCGCGG
>JBKQHN010000200.1:0-54807 GCA_052148755.1 Beijerinckiaceae bacterium
ATGACCGGCTGGCGCGTCGGCTGGCTGGTGCTGCCCGCCCATCTCGTGCGCCCCGTCGAAAGGCTGCAGCAGAGCATGGCGGTCGCCGCTCCGACTTTGAGCCAGATCGGTGCCGAAGCGGCGTTCGATGCCATCGACGAACTCGAAAATGTCACGGCCGGCTATGCCCGCAGCCGAGCTATCCTCTTCGAGGAATTGCCGCGCCTTGGACTGCCGGATTTTCATCCTGCCGATGGCGCCTTCTACGTCTATGCGGACGTGAGCCGCTATACGAATGATTCCGTCGAATTCTGCAAACGCATGCTGAGCGAGGCCGGCGTGGCGGCGACGCCCGGTCGCGACTTCGATCGCGACGGCGGCAACAAGACCGTGCGTTTTTCCTTCTCCGGCTCGGAAGCGCGCATCATCGAAGGCGTCAAACGGTTGCGAGCTTGGCTGCGCTGAGCGGCGGCGCGGATCGGGTTATGGATTTCGGCTGCGACTAAGCTCGAGCCCGTAGGCCGACGGGAGAGGTGCGTTTTGCGAACCTTGTGTTCCGACACGCCGCTTGAACGGCCAGGTTGGGAAGGCATCTTGTGCGACTGGCTCGTTAATGCAACCAGGCCCGTGAAGACTCAAAGACTCGATCAACGTGGCTCATGGCGGTGCATCCGTTCGACATAGGAGCGCAGCACGGCATTGATTTTTGTCTGATAGCCTTTGCCTTGATTGCGAAAGAACTCCAGGATGTCGGCGTCGATGCGCAGGTTCGTATGCTCTTTGCGCCTAGGCATGGGAAGTTCGGCCGTCGCCCATTCCACGGGCGCCATGGCATCATCGGGATTTCCGTCGTCCGGGACGGGCTTTTGTGCCGCGGCATCCCAATCGGTACGCGTCTTCCCCGCGGCCTGCATGGCATGCAGCTCATCTGCCGAATATTTCGCGATATTTTCTTTCTTCCTGCGCATGGCTTCGCCTCATTGAAATGACCCGCCAAAATGATCCACGTCGTGTCACCGCGCCACATCCAGACGATCGTGAAAAACTTGCCGTTGAACAAGGCAGTCGATTTCCACCTCTCCTCGCCGTCGCGCGGCGTCGGCTGATGCATGACGGGACGACCATCAAAAAATTGGGGAGCATCGGCGAAATCGAGATTTCGCTCTTTCAGCGTCTTCTCGCGCTTGTCCTTCCGCCATTCAAATTTCTTAATCATAGATTATCACTTTGTACCCACAAATTGCAATCACATTGTGTACCCACCATTTTGTGAAGAAACAAGCTTGGATAGAACTATGGAAGTGTACTTGGTGGCCGAGCGCGATCAACGAGCGCGCCCAATGATGCGCCGAACTG
The DNA here is from genome assembly GCA_052148755.1 of Beijerinckiaceae bacterium. GTDB lineage: Bacteria > Pseudomonadota > Alphaproteobacteria > Rhizobiales > Beijerinckiaceae > Methylovirgula. The sequence continues at coordinate 1,336 of JBKQHN010000200.1, forward strand.
CACGCCTCGATTCCCACAAGGCATAATGGCAGCGACGCGAACAAGCTCAGCAATTGACCGCGCCGAACCGGCTTCGCCAACTAGCGCGCCCTTGGCGTCGACGCCATGCACCTGAAAAACATTCTTGGATTACGGGATTATAGTGACAGTGCGTTCAATCGGTGAAAGCGCACAATTAGTTAAATGCACTGTCACCTTAACCGTAACCGCCGTAACCGCGTAACCGCGTAACCGACCGTAACCGGCGTAACCGGTAACCTCTTTCCTCAGCAACACCCGCGGAACCGGCCCTTGCCGACCGCGTAGCGCGCCTCCTGGCGCTCGCGGAAGAATTCCGTGTAGGTCATGATCGGCTGGTCGGGGTGGTTGACCCGACGATGCGTCACGTAGGTCTCGTAGTCCGGGACGCCGACCATCAGGCGGGCGGTCTTGACGACCATCTCGCACACGAAGCGAACTCTGGTCGTCTCAGTCAACGCCCGCTCCCGCCATTGCCGCGCCGCCGATCTCGAGTGCGGTGCTCTTCGAATTGCCCAGCGCCTTGCGCACATCGATCACCGCGTAGATCAAGGTCGCCAGGACGACGCCGACGAACAGAGCCGCCAGCGCCGCGTCGACACAGTCATTGAAGACGACCCGGCTCATCGTCTCCAACGTCTTCGCCGGCGCCAACACCTTGCCCTCCGACAACGCCTGGGAGAACTTCCAGGCGTGACTGACGAACCCGACAGCGGCATCGGGGCTGAAGACCTTTTCCAACCCGGCCGTGACCGTGGTCACCACCAGCCACGCGGCCGGCGCGATGGTGACCCAGGCGTAGCGCTCGCGTTTCATCTTGAACAAGACGACGGTGCATAGCGTCAGCGCGATGGCGGCAAGCATCTGGTTGGCGGCGCCGAACAGCGGCCATAGCGTGTAAATGCCGCCATAGGGGTCGATGACGCCCTGATAGAGGATGTAGCCCCATAGCAAGCACGCCAGCGCCGAGCCGACGATATTGTTGGTCCAGGACTTCGTTTCCTTGAAGGCCGGGACGGCGACTCCGATGAAATCCTGGATCATGAACCGCAGGACGCGCGTGCCAGCATCAACCGTGGTCAGGATGAACAGCGCCTCGAACAGAATGATGAAATGATACCAGAGGCCCATCAGCGCCCGCCCGCCGAGGAAACTCGACAGGATGCTCGCCATGCCGACCGCCAGCGTCGGCGCGCCGCCGGTACGCGACAGGATGCTGGTCTCGCCGACATCGCGCGCGATCTGGGTCAGAACGTCGGGCGTGACGACGAAGCCCCAGGCCGAGATCGCCTGCGCCGCAGAATCAGCGGTTGAGCCGATGACCCCCGCCGAACTGTTCATCGCGAAGTAGATTCCCGGATGCAACACCGAGGCGCCGATCATCGCCATGATGGCGACGAGCGATTCCATCAACATCGCGCCGTAGCCGATGAAAGGAATCTGCCGCTCGTTCTCGATCATTTTCGGCGTTGTGCCCGATGCAATGAGCGAGTGCCAGCCCGACACTGCGCCGCAGGCGATGGTGATGAACAGGAACGGAAACAGCCCACCCGCCCAGACCGGGCCGCTGCCGTCGATGAAGCGCGTCACCGCCGGCATTTGCAGATCGGGATGAACAATGATGATACCGATCGCAAGAAGCACGATCGTGCCGATCTTGAGGAAGGTCGAGAGATAGTCCCTGGGCGCCAGCAACAGCCACACTGGCAGCACCGAGGCGACGAAGCCGTAACCGATGATGGTGAGCGCCAGCGTCGGGCCGGAGAGATTGAAATAGGGAGCCAGCGCCGGATCCTCGGCGACGGTGCGGCCAAACACCAGCGCCAGCGCCAGCAGGACCGCACCGATGACCGACATCTCGCCGATGCGCCCGGGCCGGATGAAACGACTGTAGACGCCCATGATGAGCGCGATCGGAACCGTGCAGAACACCGTGAAGGTGCCCCACGGGCTTCCCATCAATGCCTTGACCACGACCAGGGCGAGCACGGCGAGGACAATGACGCAAATCAACAGCACGCCGAGGCCGGCGACGCTTCCGGCGACGGGACCCATCTCGGCGCGGACCATGTCGCCGAGCGAGCGGCCGTCGCGCCGGGTGGATAGGAACAGCACGGTCATGTCCTGCACCGCGCCGGCGAACACGACGCCTGCGAGAATCCACAACGTGCCCGGCAGATAACCCATCTGCGCCGCCAGAACCGGACCGACCAGCGGTCCGGCGCCGGCGATGGCCGCAAAATGGTGGCCGAACACCACGTAACGGTTGGTCGGCACGTAATCGAGGCCGTCATTGCGGCGATACGCCGGTGTCTGCCGCGTCGCGTCGACGGCGAGGGCATGATCGGCGATGAAGAGACCATAAAAGCGATAGGCGATGACGTAGATGCAGACCGAAGCGATGACCAGCCAAGCCGCGTTCACCGGCTCCCCGCGAGTCAGCGCCACAATCGCGAAGGAAATCGCGCCGAGAACCGCCACCGCGGCCCATATCAGCTTCGCTTGCAGCGTCACGGTTCCCCTCCCCAGTGTCAAGCCGAGCAGCGCGCGCGCCTCGACCAACCTTTTGGGCGCCCCGATCGCCCCGGCTGTGTCGCATCCTACAACGAGGGAGTCCTAATGCAACACCAGGGGTGCGTTGTCCCTCTGGAATAAGACTGCAAGGAGCCTGGTGTGAAAACTCGCCGAAGCGTGACCCCACGTCAAACGGTAATCACCGCGCTTGTTTCGCGCTGAAAATCGGCATTCTCTGGAGGGCGGCATCGGCGCCGATCGTGACCCTCGATCGCGTCGTAAAAAATATAGCGACTTCTATTTCAAAATCGCCGCGTCAGGTGTGGTCAAGCGGTGTGATCAAGCTTGGATTCCGATTCCGGTGACACTTTACTAAATCCCCAAATTTGCAATCGGGTTCCGCCTCCCAAATTTTCGCACTCCCTTTGAAAATGCGAAAAATCGCGTAATAGAGACCCCTGTGAGACATCGGAAAGATCTGATGTCTCTGAACCGGCATGTCCGAGCAGTAGAGGCATCGGCTTCAGGCAAATCGAATGGCGCGGCCTTCCGAAGACGAAATCATCGCGAGATTCTTTGCGCCGCTTGCAGGCAAGGCCGGGCTCGGGCTTGCCGATGATGTCGCCTGCCTCGTGCCGCCGCCGGGGCAGGACATCGTTCTGACCACCGATATGATCACCGCGGGCGTGCATTTTTTCGCTGGTGATGCACCTGAGGCGATTGGCGCGAAGGCCTTACGCGTCAATCTCTCCGATCTCGCCGCCAAAGCAGCCGAACCTTTGGGCTTTCTGCTGAGCCTCGGCCTGCCGGATGATTGGACGCTTGCTTGGCTCGAGGCTTTTGCCGCCGCTCTGGGGCGCGATGCCGCAGCCTATGCCTGTCCACTGCTCGGCGGCGATACGGTGAAAATCCTCGGGCCTTTGACGGTTTCGATCACAGCGATCGGTGCCGTGCCCCACAGGCGCATGGTTCCGCGCCCCGGTGCGGAGGTCGGTGACACACTCTATGTGTCGGGAACGATTGGCGATGCGGCCCTCGGCTTGCGCCTGCGCCGCGCCGCGGCCGCCGACCAAGTTTGGATCAAAGATTTGAGCGCACAGGCACGTGATGTCTTTGCCGCACGCTATCTTTATCCGCAGCCGCGGCTCCTTTTGCGCGAAGCTTTGCGGGCGCATGCCCGTGCCGCCATGGACATCTCCGACGGGCTTGCCGGCGATCTGGCCAAAATGCTGCATTTGACTGGCGTCAGCGCCGAACTCGAATTTGCCGATGTGCCGCTCTCGCCCGCCGCGCGCGAAGCTTTAGCTATGGCGCCCGAACTTGCGGCGGCTGTCCTTTCGGGCGGGGATGATTATGAGATCCTCGCAGCCGTGCCGCCGACTGAGGCTGCCGAATACGAGAAAAAAGCCGCCGCGGCGGGCCTGCCCGTAACGGCGATCGGCTTGGTCAAAGCGGGGCGCGGCGGCCCGGAATTTCTCGATCGGGCGGGCCAGCCGGTAGTTTTGGCTGCACGGTCCTTTCAGCACTTTTAAATCACGTCCCAGCTGGTTGCACTGCAATATAGACTTAGGGCTGGTTTGCGAATGCCGCCGCTTTTCGCTAAAGCTCGCCGCGAGGAGCAAAACGTCGCGCTCCCAATCGCGAATCCACCGCAAAGACAATAAGGGCGGGCATCGATGAATTTGATTTGGCTGGTGATCCTCGGGGGGCTCTTGTCGGTCGCCTACGGGATCGTAACCTCTACACGTCTTCTCGCAGCTGATGCCGGTTCGCCGCGCATGCAGGAAATCGCCGGGGCCATCGCGGAAGGCGCGCAGGCCTATCTCAAGCGGCAATATCTGACCATTGCCGCCGCCGGAGTGGTTATCTTCGTCATCCTCGGGCTGCTTTTGTCCTGGCAGGTCGCGATCGGGTTTCTGATCGGCGCCATCCTTTCGGGTGCGGCCGGGTTCATCGGCATGAATGTTTCGGTGCGCGCCAATGTCCGCACGGCGCAAGCGGCGACGCGCTCGCTCGGCGCCGGGCTCGACATCGCCTTCAAGGCGGGTGCTGTGACCGGCATGCTGGTCGCCGGCCTCGCCCTCCTCGGTGTGGCCGTCTATTTCCATATTCTCACGGGTCCGTTGGGCCTCGCGTCGGATAGCCGCGAAGTCAGCAATGCTCTCGTTGCACTCGGCTTCGGCGCTTCGCTGATTTCCATTTTCGCCCGTCTCGGAGGTGGTATTTTCACCAAGGGCGCCGATGTCGGCGCCGATCTCGTCGGCAAGGTCGAAGCCGGCATTCCCGAAGACGATCCGCGCAATCCGGCGACGATTGCCGACAATGTTGGCGACAATGTCGGCGATTGCGCCGGCATGGCCGCCGATTTGTTCGAAACCTATGTGGTAACCGTCGTCGCGACCATGGTCCTCGCTTCGATCTTCTTCGCCGGTCAGGCGGTTCTCAGCAGTGCAATGCTGTTTCCGCTGATGATCTGCGCGACCTGCATCGTAACGTCGATCGTCGGCACCTATTTCGTCAGGCTCGGTGCGACCAATTCGATCATGGGCGCGCTCTATAAGGGGCTGATCGCGACGGGGATCCTGTCGATCGGCGGGCTGGCGATCGCGACACACCTCACCGTCGGCTGGGGCGACTTCGGCAACGTCGGCGGCGTCGCCATTAACGGGACGAAGCTGTTCGTCTGCGGCCTCATAGGTCTCGTCGTGACGGGTCTCATCGTCATCATCACGGAATATTACACCGGCACCGGCAAAAGGCCTGTCGTTTCGATCGCGCAAGCGTCGGTGACGGGGCACGGCACCAATGTCATCCAAGGCCTCGCCGTCTCGCTCGAATCGACGGCCCTGCCGGCGCTTGTCATCATTGCCGGCATTATCGCGACTTATCAGCTCGCCGGCCTCTTCGGCATCGCGATTGCGGTCACGACCATGCTCGGCCTTGCCGGCATGATCGTTGCCCTCGACGCCTTCGGTCCGGTCACTGATAACGCCGGCGGCATTGCCGAAATGGCCGGCCTGCCGAAGGAGGTCCGGCGTTCGACCGATGCGCTCGATGCGGTCGGCAATACGACGAAGGCCGTGACCAAAGGCTATGCGATCGGGTCGGTCGGCCTTGGCGCGCTCGTGCTGTTTGCCGCTTATACGAACGACATCAAACATTTCGTCGATAGCGGAGTGCCTTATTTCAAGGACATCGGAGCGGTTAACTTCGAGCTCTCCAATCCCTATGTTGTCGCCGGCCTGATCTTCGGCGGCCTCATTCCCTATCTCTTCGCCGGCATAGCCATGACGGCTGTCGGCCGGGCGGCCGGCTCCGTCGTCGAAGAGGTGCGCCGGCAATTCCGCGAAAAGCCAGGCATCATGGAAGGCAAGGAGCGGCCCGATTACGGCCGCGCCGTCGACATGCTGACCAAAGCGGCGATCAGGGAAATGGTGGTTCCTTCCTTGCTGCCGGTGCTTGCCCCCATCGTGGTCTATTTCGGCGTCCTCTTGGTGTCGGGCTCGAAAGCTTCGGCCCTCGCCGCGGTCGGCGCCTCGCTGCTCGGCGTCATCGTCAATGGCCTGTTCGTCGCCATTTCGATGACCTCCGGCGGCGGCGCCTGGGACAATGCGAAGAAGAGTTTCGAAGACGGTTTCATCGACAAGAATGGTGTGAAACACCTGAAAGGCAGCGACGCCCACAAGGCTTCGGTGACGGGCGATACGGTCGGCGATCCCTACAAGGATACGGCGGGGCCGGCCGTCAATCCGGCGATCAAGATCACCAATATCGTCGCGCTGCTGTTGCTCGCGGTTCTCGCGGCGCATCATTGAGCTGCGGCTTGCCCGCCCAAGCGGGCCGTAAACCACAAAGAAAAATGGCCGGATGTTTCATCCGGCCATAATCGGCAGCAAGTTCAAACGCGTTATTCTCAATAGATCTGCCTGGTGCGCAGTCTTTTCGATCAGGTGACACCGGCCGATTGGAAATAGACGCTCCAGCGTGATTGCGTCACATCGGCTTGAAATTCATGTTTGCGAACAGGCCCTTTATGAAATCGCCGTCGGCGCCGCCGGTCGGTGTCCGGCGCGACACGAAGTCGAAGATATGACCGTCCTGTACGCCGTAGTTGGCGACACGTTCGACTTTTTTCTGCTTGTCGAAGTAAATGGCAAGCACATGCTGGTCGACGAGGTGCGGCGCCAGGAACCGCACCGGGGCATCCGTGACTTGCGTAATGTAATACCAAGCGTCACCGCCCACGGTTGAGGTCGTCGAGGGATTGCCCATGACGGCGAGCGCCTGCTCGGCCGAAGAGCCGATCTTAATTTGATCGAGCGACCTTTGGTCGAGCTGATAACCATGGACGACCTCACCGTCATAGCCGATGCAGCCGCAGAGGCCGAGCGCGAGGCCTGCGGCCAGGACAAGCTTGGCGGCAAATTCCGGTCGACGAATTTGACCGGTCACCTGTTTGTCCGCCCGGGCGTTACGACGATCGCGGTCTCGAACTTGTTTTGGACGAACTCGGGCCATGGTATCGAAAAACATAGGTCGGGACTCCGGTCCTCATTCAGAAAATTCATGATAGACCCTGAATCGGAAGGATTTCAGGGTTGCTTTCCAGCAAATAGCGCTCGCGCAGGCGATTTGCTGGAGCAGCGCCGCCTCTTCCAACGGAACGGCGGTATGCGGTTCCACCGGATGGCCCACCGCCGCCTCTTTGAGGTGTCGACCACGATCTTCGCGAGGGATGAGCGATGCCTAACGCTCGTTCCCGAGAAATGCAAGGATTGAGCTTGCTCCTGCAGCCTATCCCCCTCGACTTCAAGCGGCTTCCGGTCCGAGGATGCCGCGGGCGCGACCTCTAGCGAGGCCAAGAGACGTTATGCTTTCCAGGTTGTTCCGTAGCGCTGCCAATCGCAAAGTCATTGATCGTATTCACGGCGAGATCGTGGCGGCGGCTCGGGATCGGGTTTTGTTCACGGATTACGGCATAGAAGATACGCTCGAGGGCCGTTTCGAAGCCCAGGTTCTGCACAGCGCGATCGTTTTGCGTAGACTTCAAGCTCTGCCGGACCCTGGGCCGCAGGTTGCGCAAGACGTAGCGGACGCCTTGTTTCGTCATTTTGACACAGCGTTGCGGGAAATGGGCGTCGGCGATGTCAGCGTGCCGAAACGCATGAAGACGATCGCGGAGGCCTACCTGGGCCGTTCCAAAACCTATCAGGACGTCTGCGGGAAAGACAGGCTTGCGTTGGCCGCCGCATTGTCGCGTAATGTCTATGCCGGCAAGAACGATGGCGCGCGACTGGCACGCTATGTCGAGCAGTTGAACAACCGGCTCAACGACCTCGCCCTCGAAGACTTCCTGAACGGCCCGATTCCCTTCCCGAAACCTGATGACATCGGCTGAGGAAGCCTTACGATGACCGACAAGACTCACGAATCGCGCCGCGCGCCCTTCTCTTATCTGCTGGACGTGGATCGCGTCCCCGACGAGGGGCTCGATGTCGCGACCAGCGCCGGTCCACAGGAGAGGCTGGCTCTTGCCGATTTTGACAAAATTCCTGCGGTTGGGCGCCTTGACGCCGAGTTTCACGTCACACGGCGAGCCGGAGGGCGATTCAACGTGAGCGGCGAAGTCCGCGCCAGGGTCACCCAAATCTGTGTCGTCAGCCTCGAGGCTTTCGAGTCCGACATCGTCGAGACGATCGATGTCAATTTCGCGCTGCAGGCCGAGGCTGTACCGGCGCGGCCGACCAGCGGCCCAGCCGAGGCTATCCCCCTTCGCCTGGACACTGAAGATCCGCCTGACCCCATCATCGACGGGAAAATCGATCTTGGCGCGCTTGCCAGCGAATTTCTCACGCTCGGCCTCGACCCCTATCCACGCAAGCCCGGTGCGAAATTAGACCTCGCCGGCGCGGCGGGCACGCCACGAAACGCCGGGTCGCCTTTCGAGATTCTCGAGAAAATACAAAAACACAAGTAAAGATTCCGAGTTTTTGTATGATCCCATGTCGGGCACCTCAAAATCATCGTGATCTAGCGGGTTCCGCAGCCGCGGCCTGCGGAGAGGAAAAAGGGTCGACACCATTCCGACACTGCGTCGAGATCTGAGGCAGAGGCGCATCACCTGATCGAAAAGCCACCCGGAGTGCTTGCAGTGGGTCTCTCTTTAGCATAGCGGATCGAGCCAAGCCTTGGAGATCGTGAAAAATCTCCTGCTTGCCGCGATCTGCTGCTGTGTTGGCGGCGACGATCGAGGAATCTGGTCCGGCGATCGCCGCAAGCGAGGTTGTGTCGTTGTCACTCCGATTGGATAGCTTGGTGCGGCTGCAGCGAACGGAGACGCCGCAAAAATGAGCAAGCATGTGCGGATCGCGCTCGATGCCATGGGCGGAGATCATGGACCGGACGTGATCGTCGCTGGCGCCATTCGAATATTGGCGCGCCATCCGGACATAAATTTCTTGTTCGTCGGCGATGAAAACCTGGTGAAACCGCTTGTCGCCGCCGACAGCGGTCTCGCTGCCGTCTCGGCCATAAGGCACACGGACGTGGCGGTCAGAATGGGTGACAAGCCGAGCCAGGCGTTGCGCGCCGGACGGCGCAAATCCTCGATGTGGCTTGCCGTCGAGGCGGTGAAGAAGGGCGAGGCGGATGTCGCGATCTCCGCCGGCAATACCGGCGCCCTGATGGCCATGGCAAAAATCTGCCTGCGCATGATTCCCTCCATCGACCGCCCGGCGTTGGCCGCAGTCTGGCCGACTTTACGCGGCCGCTCCATCGTCCTCGATATCGGCGCTACGATCGGCGCCGACGCCCATCATCTTGTCGAGCTTGCGCTCATGGGCTCGGCCATGGCACGGATTATTTTCAATCTCGAACGGCCGACAGTCGGGTTGCTCAATATTGGGATAGAAGAGATCAAAGGCATCGAAGAAGTGAAGGCGGCTTCCAGGATCCTTCGCGAGATGGATTTCCCGCATCTCGACTATCGCGGCTTCGTTGAGGGCCACGACATAGGGAACGGGACGGTAGACGTCGTCGTGACGGAGGGTTTTAGTGGCAATATTGCCTTGAAAACGGCGGAAGGTACGGCCAAACAATTCTTCCACTATCTGCGCGACGCTTTCAGCAGCGGTTTGCTGGCAAGGATGGGTGCTCTGCTGGCGCGCCCGGCTCTCGCGGCCTTGGTGGAGCGCAGCGATCCGCGCAAGTTCAATGGGAGCGTGTTTCTTGGTCTCGACGGCGTTGTCATCAAAAGCCATGGCAGCTCGGACGCGATCGGCACGGCACGCGCAATCGAAACCGGCTACGAGATGGTACGCGATGACTTGCTGAGTAAAATCAAAGAGTCGTTGACATTTCCACTGGTCAGTCGGGACGTATCGGAAAAACTTCCGGGGGCGAGCGCTTCGACCGAAGTGCGACCTTGAGCGTCGTCGACGCGCAAAATTGTCAAGGTTAAGGTTGACGCGTCTGCCGACCTTCTTAACCTCTAAAATGAGTCGAAAGAGACGTCATGTTGAGAAAGAACGGACAAACCGCGTGACTGAAACAGAATTCGAAAAGCGCCGCTCCGTCGTTGTCGGCCTTGGCTCCTATCTTCCCAAGCGGGTTCTCAGTAACGCCGACCTCGAAAAGACGCTTGAAACGACTGACGCGTGGATCTTCCAACGCACGGGAATCCGCTATCGCCATATTGCAAGCGACGACGAACGGACTTCCACGCTCGGATGTTACGCGGCAAACGCGGCTCTTGCCGATGCGGGTCTCAATTCTGGCGATATAGATCTCATCATCGTTGCAACATCGACGCCGGACTACACTTTTCCCGCCGTTGCGACCCAAATACAGGCTGCGCTACATATTACACGCGGTGTCGCATTCGATCTGCAAGCGGTATGCTCGGGCTTCGTCTTCGCCCTCGCCACCGCCGATAAGTTTTTGCGCTCCGGTTCGCATGAACGCGCACTGGTGATCGGCGCAGAGACGTTTTCCCGGCTTCTCGACTGGAACGACCGGACCACTGCCGTCCTCTTCGGGGACGGCGCCGGCGCCGTCGTTGTCGAGGCACGTCAAGGGCGGGGGAGCACCGCCGACCGTGGCATTCTCACTTCGCATTTGCGCTCGGACGGCCGCTATCGCGACAAGCTCTATGTCGACGGTGGCCCTTCTTCGACGCAGACGACCGGCCATTTGCGGATGCAGGGCAAAGAGGTTTTTCGCCATGCGGTCGGAATGGTTACGGATGTCGTGGAAGATGCCTTCGCCGCGACCGGCCTGACGGCGGCGGATCTTGATTGGTTTGTGCCGCATCAGGCCAATAGCCGGATTATCGACGCCTCGGCCGAAAAACTCGGCATCGACGCGGCGAAGGTCGTCAAGACGGTGGACCTGCACGGCAACACGTCTGCGGCTTCGATCCCTCTGGCAATGAGCGTCGCCCGCGCCGATGGACGCATCAAGAGTGGAGATCTCGTCATGATCGAGGCCATGGGCGGCGGCTTCACATGGGGCTCGGCGCTCATTCGCTGGTGAGTAGGGGACAAGACGAGCGAAGGTTCGAGCTGGCGGCACGCTCATTTCACGGCGATAATTCCGCGAATCCGCAAAGGCCCTTATTGATTTGTGACGTGAATTGTAGAACAATTTCGTGGAGTTTCACACTATAGCGACCTTCTTGGCGGGCAGCGCTTGGTGGAAAGTCGGAGAAATTGAAACTTTTCGAGCCCCTGGCATATCGGCTAGAGCGTCGATTGCAGCGATATCTTATTTCGGGGCCTCCGGCTGACCGAGAGTAAATTGCATATGAGGTCAATGGCCGATCTAACCTCTCAGGCGTTTGCGGATCATGTTCCGCCATGCAAAATACCAAGTTGCATGGTGACGATTCGCGCAGTTCCCGATCATCCAAGTTGCTTTATCCATCTTGCTGTTGCAAATTCGTCGAGTTCAAAAACATGATGAAGCCTGATGCTCTCTTGGCAAGCAAACCTGCGGAGGCGCCCCGCGCCAGCAGCGCGCCCGCGCCTGCACTCGACGGCGCGGGTTCGCGCACCGTAACGCGTGTCGATCTCGCTGAAGCGGTCTACCAACAGGTCGGGCTGTCTCGCAAAGAATCGGCACTTCTCGTCGAAATGATACTCGGCGAACTGACCAGCGCTCTGCTCACCGGAGACTCCGTGAAATTGTCGTCTTTCGGATCTTTCCTCATTCGCCATAAAGGCGAGCGCATCGGACGCAATCCCAAGACAGGCGTCGAAGTGCCGATTACCGAACGCCGCGTGCTCGTCTTCAAGCCCTCGAACGTCCTCAAGGCCCGCCTCAACGGCCAAACGATCGAGGCGGGCGGGGACGACTAGGCGGGTCCTTGGGCCTTAAAGAAGCCCGCCGTTTGAGGATGTTGCGGAACATCTTCTTGGATTTCGCCATCGGACATCTCGCGCGCACCGCCGAAGGCAGGCTATAACTTGCTGATTTTGCGCGTCATCTTGTCGCATAGACGGATCCTTCCGGGCGATTGAGCGCGAATTCGTTTGAAACTTTGCAGAAGAGCCGGGTCCGGCATGGAGAAGAGCGCCGACGCGTTTCGTACGATCAGCGAGGTTGCCGAAGACCTCGACCTGCCCCAGCACGTTCTGCGTTTCTGGGAGACGCGTTTCGTTCAAATCAAGCCGCTCAAACGCGCCGGCGGCCGCCGCTATTACAGACCCGACGACGTCGAACTCCTGCGCGCCGTGCGGCACCTCCTTTACGGTCAAGGCTATACGATCAAGGGAGTCCAGAAGATCCTGAAGGAGCAGGGTGTCCAAGCGGTCATTTTGGTGAGCCGCGCGGCGACCGAGCCGGGGGTGGCGGGCGCCGCACGCGCGCCCCGTGCAAAAGTCGCTGAAACGCAAGCCGCGGCGCAGCAGCCGAAAAAGGATCTCGGACCGGCAAGTCGTCCAGCAGGCGCCGTCGTCGCAGAAGTCGGCTCAGAACATGACGGCGGTCAGCTGCAAAACGGTCAGCTGCCGCTGTTTGCCGAAGAAGCCCGAATCGCGAGCCGCCGAGAGCTTGGTGCGGATGCCGTCTCGACCATAGAAAAGCTTCTCGCCGAGCTGTCGGAATGCCAACGCATATTGGAAGTCGGGCGGCGCGGATAAGCAGGTTGCGGACCGCCGCGACGTTCTCTGCATGCCCGTCGAACCTAGATTGCGGTCCGCCGCGCGCTCATCGTCAAGAGTTCATAGCGGGCGACCGTTTCATCATTCTGGTTGAAGACTTCCACGTCCCAGCGCACTTCGCCATATTCGGGCTTGCGGGCCGCGCCCTTCTGCTTGACGGTCAGCCGCACGCGGATTTCGTCGCCGGGCGACACCGGCTTCAGAAAGCGCAGATTGTCGAGGCCGTAATTTGCGAGCAACGGACCAGGTGCGGGATCGACGAATAGGCCGGCTGCGAAAGACAAAATGAGATAGCCGTGCGCGACCCGGCCGGGAAAGAACGGGTTGGCTTTCGCCGCGGCCTCGTCCATATGCGCGTAGAACGTATCGCCGGTGAAATCGGCAAAATGTTCGATGTCGGCAAGTGTGATCGGCCGTGCCGCGGTCTCGATCGTATCGCCGATGCGCATGTCTTCGAAATTATGCTTGAACGGATGTTTGGACGATTCGAGTTCAGGTGCGCCCTTGAACCAATGCCGCGTCAGAGCCGAAATCCGCGCCGGCGAGCCCTGCAGGGCCGTGCGCTGCATGTGGTGGAAGACGCTGCGCAGCCCGCCGAGCTCCTCGCCGCCGCCGGCGCGTCCCGGGCCACCGTGCACGAGGCCCGGCAGCGGTGATCCGTGGCCGGTCTGTTCCTTTGCATCGTCGCGATCGACGACGAGAAGCCGCCCGTGGAAAGGCGACAAGCTGAAAATCAATTCATCCGCGATTCTGTCGTCATAGGTGAAGATCGAGGCGACGAGGCTGCCCTCGCCACGCTCTACGAGCGACACGAGGTCGGTCAGGTCATCGTAGGCGATGACCGTGGCAACCGGTCCGAAAGCCTCGACGCAATGAACTTTGATTGCGCTCGCAGGATCATTACAGCGCAAAAGTATGGGGGCGAGAAAGGCGCCAGCTTGCGCATCGGCGCCGATGACATCGCATCGGTCGGGGTCGCCGAAAACAATGTCGGATTCGCTCGCCAGGTCTCTGATTTTGGCGCGGACGTCGTCGCGCTGCGTGAGGCTCACGAGCGCACCCATCGTCACGTCGTCTCGGCGTGGATCGCCAACCACAATCTTGCCGAGCCGGCTCTTCAGGGCCTCTATCGCGGCACTTTCAATGGCGCGCGGAACAAAGGCGCGCCGGATGGCCGTGCATTTCTGTCCCGCCTTGGCGGTCATCTCACGAACCACTTCTTTGACGAAGAGGTCGAATTCGGGTGTGTCCGGCGTCGCATCTGCTGCAAGCACGGCGGCGTTGAGGGAATCGCGTTCGGCGATGAAGCGCACGGCGTTGCGCGATACGGCGGGATGATTGCGCAGTCTTTCGGATGTCTCGATCGATCCGGTAAACGAGAGAATGTCCTGGCCGGTAAGATGATCGAGCAGGTCCCCGATGCCGCCACTGATGAATTGCAAGCTTCCTGCGGGGAGAAGACCGGACTCGATGATCGATTTGACGAGGGCGTGGGCGAGATAGGCGGTGGCCGTAGCCACCTTCGTGATCACCGGCACGCCGGCGAGAAATGCCGGCGCCAATTTCTCGAGAAGGCCCCAGCAGGGGAAATTGAAGGCGTTGACATGCACGGCAACGCCGGTCAGCGGCGTCAGAACATGGAGACCAACGAAATTGCCGCCCTTCGACAGGGATTCGACCTCCCCATCAATGATGAAGCGTTCGCTCGGCAGGTCGCGACGGCCGCGCGACGCGTAAGCGATCAATGTGCCGATGCCGCCTTCTATGTCGATCATGCTGTCGCGCTTGGTGGCGCCGGTTTCGAAGGAAAGATCGTAGAGCGGTGCTTTGCGGTCCGACAGATAGGTCGCGAGCGCCTTCAGAATGTTGGCCCGCTCGTGGAATGTCATGCGCCGCAGCGCAGGTCCGCCGACACGCCGCGCATGTTGGACCATGGCGGCGAAATCCAAGCCCTGGCTCGAAGCCGTCGCGATCACGCGGCCGTCGATGGCGCTTCGGATCTCGGCGAGGCCACCGGCCGGCACATGCCAAGTACCAAGTGCGTAGCTTTGCAATGCGGCGGTCATGTTCGGCTCCGATCCCGGGTTGGTCGCGGTTGGGGATGTGAATGTGCCGGTCGATTCACACGCGTTCGATCAGCGCCGCAATGCCTTGGCCGACGCCAATGCACATTGTCGCAATGGCGCGCTTGCCATTTCGCATTTCGAGTGCGTTGACGCTCGTCATCGCGAGCCTGGCTCCCGACATGCCGAGCGGATGGCCAAGGGCGATGGCACCGCCATGCGGGTTGACATGTTCGGCATCGTCCGGCAGCCCGAGCTGTCGCAATACGGCAAGCGATTGTGAAGCGAAGGCCTCGTTGAGCTCGATGAGGTCGATATCCTTGAGCGACAATCCGTTGCGCGCCAGGAGCTTCTTGGTGGCCGGCGCCGGTCCGATGCCCATGATGCGGGGCGCAACGCCGGCGACGACAGCGGATATGACGCGCGCCCGGGGTGTCAGCCCGTATTTGGCCGCTGCCGCTTCCGAAGCCAGGATCAAGGCGGCGGCGCCATCATTGACGCCCGAGGCATTGCCCGCAGTAACGCTGCCGCCTTCCTTTCTGAAAGGCGCTTTCAACTTCGCCAGAGATTCGAGAGTCGTGTCGCCGCGCGGGTGTTCGTCGGTACCTGCGATCGTCGCGGCGCCCTTCTTGCTTTTGATCTCGACAGGAGCAATTTCGCGGGCAAAAAAGCCTGCCTCTTGGGCTTTTGCCGTGCGCTGCTGCGAGCGCCAGGCGAAGAGATCCTGGTCTTGCCGCGAGATCTGAAATTCCTCGGCCACGTTTTCGGCCGTTTCAGGCATTGAATCGACGCCATATTGGGCTTTGAGCAGCGGATTGACGAAGCGCCAGCCGATCGTCGTGTCGTAGATCTCAGCCTGCCGGGCAAAGGCCTCCGGCGCTTTGCCCATGACGAAAGGCGCGCGTGTCATGCTCTCGACACCGCCCGCGATGACGAGATCGGCGTCGCCTGTCTTGATCGCGCGTGCCGCTATGCCTACGGCGTCGAGACCCGATCCGCACAGCCGGTTGACCGTCGCGCCCCCCGCGCTCGTCGGCAATCCGGCCAAAAGAGCGGCCATTCTTGCGACGTCGCGATTATCTTCTCCGGCCTGATTGGCACAGCCAAGGATCACATCATCGATCGCATCCCAATCGATGCCGGGATTGCGGTCCTTGAGAACGCGGATCGGATGCGCTGCAAGGTCATCGGTGCGGACATCCTTGAGGATGCCGGCATAGCGACCGATGGGCGTGCGCGCGAAATCGCAAATGAAGGCTTCTCTCATAACAGCTCTCTCCTCGCGGATGGGGAATTCAGGCAGCGGTCAGGCGCTGCACGCAAATCACGTGAGATCGTGCCGCAGCAAAGACGACGTCGGTCGAGCCAGCTTTGCCGGCAGAATTGGCGTTGGGAAGGGTGCCAAAATCAGCACTTTAGTAGACGCAAGCGCCGCTTACAATGAGCCAGCGGCATCAGGCGAAGCGCTCTGGTCCCGGCTATTGGCGTTCATCCTCACCTCCGGATTTTGATGGGTGCCGGCCAATAAGATGTTGACAAATGGCACTCGTTTGGTCAGGTTATTAACCGAACGACCGGTCAATGCAAGCGCATTCGCATGGGTTCGGCAATAAAGACTAAGGGAGGATGCTGTGGATCAAGAGCTGCTGATCGAACAGCGGGAAAATTGGCGCATCTTGACGCTGAACCGCCCGGATCGTCTCAACTCCTTCAACGAAGCCCTGCACAGATCTCTGGCGCGTGCCCTCGATGATATCGACGCGGATGCGAATTGTCGCGCGGTTTTGCTGACCGGGGCAGGGCGCGGCTTTTGTGCGGGACAAGATCTTGGCGATTCTGCGACGATTAGCGCCGTGCCGGACCTCGGCCGCGCTATCGAAGACTTCTACAATCCTTTGATCCGTCGTTTGCGGCACCTGCCCAAACCGATCGTTTGCGCCGTCAATGGTGTGGCTGCCGGAGCCGGAGCCAATATCGCGCTCGCTTGCGATCTCGTGCTCGCCGCGCGATCCGCCAAATTCATCCAGGCTTTCGCGAAGATTGGGCTCATCCCGGATTCCGGCGGAACTTTTTTCCTGCCGCGGTTGGTCGGCGCAGCGCGCGCCCGCGGCCTTGCGCTCTTGGCCGAACCTTTGCCGGCCCAACAGGCGCAAGACTGGGGCCTGATCTGGAAAGTCGTCGATGACGACAAGTTGCGCTCAGAAGCGGAAGCTCTGACCGCCTATCTCGCCGCGCAGCCGACACAAGGCCTGGCGCTGATCAAGAAAGCTCTTGATGCCTCCGCGACCAATTGCCTCGATGCGCAGCTCGATCTCGAACGGGACTACCAAAAGCTGGCCGGCCTGACGCCCGACTTTGCCGAGGGCACGCGGGCCTTTCTCGAGAAGCGGAAGCCGAATTTCACCGGCAAACCGGCATGAGCGAGACGATCGACGCGCCTGCCGACACACTAGCTCGAGCCTGCGCCAGTGCCATGTGGAAGACGGATAATGTATGCCAAGAGCTGGGAGTTGAAATCCTGGATGTCAGGCGGGGCTATGCGCGGCTCGCCATGACATTGAGCGCGGCCATGGCCAACGGTCATGGCTTGGCACATGGCGGCTATATTTTCACGCTAGCCGATGCGGCCTTTGCCTACGCCTGTAATACGTATGATGAGCGCACCGTCGCAGCGCACTGCAGCATCACCTATCTGCGGCCCGGCAGGATCGGGCAGCGCTTGACCGCGGTTGCGCGCGAGGTCGTCCGCGCCGGGCGTTCAGGCATTTATGATGTCACCGTCTTCGACGGCGACGAGACGATCGCAGAATTTCGCGGCCATTCGCGCCTCATCGGAGGCGCAATACTTGCCAAACCGAACGGATCGGGCGAAAACAAAGCGGGAGAGGAAACATGACTGCGCTGGCTGCGACAATTTCGCACCGGGCCACATTCGCGAATGGGCTCGATCCGATTGAATATGCCTCGCGCGACGAAATCATGGGCTTGCAGCGCGAGCGCCTCGCGAGAACGCTTGGCTACGCCTACGAAAATGTACCGCACTACCGCAGAGCCTTCGATTCGGCAGGAGTGCATCCGTCGGATTTTCGCGACCTGTCGGATCTCGGCAAATTTCCCTTCACGGTCAAAAACGACTTGCGCGACAATTATCCCTTCGGGCTCTTCGCCGTGCCGCGGGACAAGATTTTGCGCCTGCATGGGTCGTCGGGAACGACGGGAACGCCGATCGTCGTCGGCTATACGAAGAATGATCTCGACATGTGGGCTGAGGTTGTCGCGCGGTCCATTCGTGCCGCTGGCGGCCAAGCTGGCATGCTGCTGCACAATGCCTATGGCTACGGACTCTTCACCGGCGGCCTTGGCCTCAATGGGGGCGCCGAGCGGCTCGGCTGCACGGTTGTCCCGGTGTCGGGGGGCATGACACAACGCCAAGTCCAGCTCATCAACGATTTCCGGCCGGACATCATTAGCGTGACGCCGAGCTATATGCTGGCGATCCTGGATGAATTCGTCAGACAGGGCCTCGACCCGAAAAAATCCTCTCTTAAAATCGGGATCTTCGGCGCCGAACCATGGACCAATGCGATGCGCGCCGAGATCGAGCAGGCCTTCGGCATGGATGCGCTCGACATTTATGGTCTCTCGGAAGTGATCGGCCCTGGCGTCGCGCAGGAATGTATCGAAACCAAAGACGGCCTCCATATCTGGGAGGATCATTTCTTCCCCGAGATCATCGACCCCGCGACGGGTGAAGTTCTGCCCGAGGGTGTTGCGGGGGAACTTGTCTTCACCTCTTTGACGAAAGAGGCCCTCCCGGTCATCCGTTATCGCACGCGCGATCTGACGCGGCTTCTGCCGGGGACCGCGCGGCCGGGCATGCGCCGCATGGAAAAGGTCACCGGTCGTTCCGACGATATGTTGATCCTGCACGGCGTCAATCTGTTTCCGACGCAGATCGAAGAAGTTCTGCTGGCCACGCCATGGTGCGGCGGCCATTTCGCCATCGAACTCACGCGCGAGGGTCGAATGGACGAGATGACCGTGCTCGCGGAAGCACGCGCCGAAGCGTGGGACGGCTCGGATTTCGCGCATCGAGCACATGAAATCGTGGCAACGATCAAGAATAGAATCGGCGTGACGATGCGCGTGGTCATTCACCCGCCGGGCACGCTCGAACGCTCTGTCGGCAAGGCCAAGCGCGTCTTCGACAAAAGACCAAAGGATTGAATGCAGGGCGTCAATTCGTCTTGCCTTCTTTCATAAGTAGATCGAGGGGGAAACACATATGCTGCCTGCGCTCAAATTTACCGCCATCGGCTTGCTCGCTTCGACGTTGGCGCCTTCGTTGATGTCTTCATCTGTCTTGGCGCAAGACATAAAGATCGGCATCACGATCTCGACGACCGGCCCCGCAGCGTCTCTCGGGCTCCCGCAACAAAAGTCGATCGCGCTGCTGCCGGCCAAAATCGAGGGGCATGAGATCCAATATCTGCTCTTGGACGATGGGTCTGACACGACCAAAGCCGTCGCCAATGTGCGCAAAATGATCGATGAAGAGGCGGTCGATGCGATCATCGGGTCGTCGACGACGCCCGTGTCTCTCGCGATGATCGACGTCGTAGCGGAAAAGCAGGTGCCGATGATCTCGCTTGCCGCGTCGCGCGCCATTATTGCGCCGATGGATGCGAAGAAACGCTGGGTCTTCAAAATGCCGCAGAACGACAGTCTGATGGCGGATGCCATCGCAGATCACATGGCGGCCAGCGGCGTTAAGACCGTCGCCTTCATCGGTTTCGCTGATGCTTATGGCGAGGGCTGGCTCAGAGAGACGCAACGGGCGCTCGCCGCAAAGAATATTGCTCTCGCGACAATCGAGCGTTTCAACCGGACCGATACGAGCGTCACGGGGCAAGCTGCAAAAATCGTGAGTTTGCAGCCCGACGCCGTTTTGATCGTCGGCAGCGGCACGCCGGCGGCGCTGCCGGAAAAGACTCTGCGCGAACTCGGCTTTGCCGGCAAATATTATCAGACGCATGGCGTCGCCAATCTCGACTTCCTGCGCGTCGGCGGCAAGGATGTCGACGGCACGTTCCTGCCCGCGGGTCCGATCGTCATTGCAGACCAACTCCCCGACACCCACCCGGCCAAGCGCATCGCAATGAACTATGTCGCTGCGTTCGAGAAGGCCAATGGAGCGGGTTCGGTCGCCTTCGGGTCTTACGCCTATGACGCGGGGCTCTTGCTTCAACATGCAATTCCCGCCGCACTGAAAAAGGCGAAGCCCGGTACGCAAGAATTTCGTCAAGCATTGCGCGATGCCCTCGAACAGACGAAGGAACTAGCCGTGGCCAATGGCGTGATCAACATGACCGAGGATAATCACAACGGCCTCGATCAGCGCGCCCGCGTCATGCTGACGATCGAGAACGGCCATTGGAAATTGCTCCCGCAGAAGTGAGCGGGCCGCGACCTGCGCCCGCGCAGCCGATAAATAATTA
The DNA here is from genome assembly GCA_052148755.1 of Beijerinckiaceae bacterium. Taxonomy (GTDB): domain Bacteria; phylum Pseudomonadota; class Alphaproteobacteria; order Rhizobiales; family Beijerinckiaceae; genus Methylovirgula. Next base: position 21,589 of record JBKQHN010000200.1, read on the forward strand.
ATCGACCGCCCGGCGAACTCTTGCTATGGTCGCTGCAGTTAGCTCTCGGGGATCTGACTCACGTCCTGCTGCGCCTTGGTCGGAACGGGTTCAGGCATCCTTTGAGTGCTCTCGCAGTCCGGTCAATCGCATTGAGCAAATTCAATAAGTTGGAGCATGCCACTCTTGAGACGTGGGACGCATCCGATGTCTCGGGACTGGCATGCTCGCGCGGGACATGAATTCGGACCTGAGCCATGGCACGCCCGCGCGCGCACGATTACGACGATAAGCGCAGACTGATTCTCGATCATGCGGCCGAGCTCTTCGCCCAGCGCGGTTACGGCGGCGCGTCGATCGCGATGATCGCCGAAGCCTGCGGCGTCTCCAAAGCACTGCTTTACCATTACTATCCCGACAAAGAGGCGTTGCTCTTCGACATCATCTTCGCCCATCTGCTGCATCTCGTCGAAGTCGTGGAGACTGCGACAGCAGATGGCGCGGAGCCGCGCCAACAGCTGTATTCGATTGCTGCCGCTCTGCTCGAGGCCTATCGCGATGCCGATGCCGAACATCAGGTTCAAATCAACAACCTGAAGATTCTTACCGCGGAAAAACAGGAGCAGCTCAAGCAACTCGAGCGGGATTTGGTGCGGCATTTTTCCCGGGCGATCGCGAATGCCGTGCCCGGCCTGCGCAAGGACTTGCTCAAGCCCGTGACGATGTCGCTTTTCGGAATGCTGAACTGGCACTATTTGTGGTTTCGTGAGGGGCGAGGCCTCACGCGTCCCGAATATGCACGTCTCGTGACCGAGCTGATCATTTCGGGGACACCTGAGGCGGTAGCGGCCGTCGCGGCGACGGGTGAAGCGGAAGGGATGGCTACGCGGCTCCTTCGCCAGTGACGCTGACCGCGCGGGGATATGACCATTGCCAGTTTCAAAACACGCCGGCACTCCTCTCGGCTCCGGGTTGCCATCGCCGGAGGCTGCGCTGCAGCGGATCGTTGAACATCTTAAAAGCAAGCCGTCGCGAACCTGGTCGGTCATCATCACATTTTACGGCGATGCCATCGTCCCGCGCGGGGGATCGGTGTGGCTCGGCACGCTGCTCGAGTTTTTCAAGGCGCTGGATGTCGCAGACGGCGTGGTGCGCACCGCCATGTCGAGGCTTGCAGCCGACGGCTGGATCGAACGCAAAAAAGTGGGGCGCAACAGTTTCTATCGGCTGGCGGAAAAAGGATTGAACCCGTTTCGCGAGGCGACCGAACAGATCTACACGGCCAAGGCGCCGGATTGGACGGGTCGTTTCGATCTCATCATCCAGGGCAATGGAGCCGGACGTGATGCGTTGCGCGCCGACCTCGAAGCGGCCGGCTATGGGGCCGCTCTCGCGGGCCTGTGGCTAAAGCCCGAAGACAAAGTCTTGCCGCAGATCGCCGCCCCGGCGCTTCGGCTCACCGCGCAAACTGATGACGAGTCGAGCCGGAGGCTTGCTTCTCGGGCCTGGCCGCTCGCTGAGATCGGCGAGGCCTACCGGCGCTTCGCCGATCTTTTCGCTCCATTGGACTCAGCCCTGAAAGCAAAAGCCGTTGTCTCGCCAATCGATGCCCTGGTGGCGCGTATTCTGCTGATCCATGAATACCGCCGGGTCATCTTGCGCGATCCAATTCTGCCGGCTGCTCTCCTGCCGGAGGTCTGGCCGGGCAAGGCGGCACGCGACCTCTGTGCGAGCCTCTATCACAAGCTTTTGCCCGCATCCGAGCGCTGGCTCGACGAGAATGTAATGATGGAGGAAGGTGCGGCGCCGAAGCCATTTGCAGAGTTCTACGAGCGGTTTCGATCGTAGGGTGGCCTGGAGCAGCGCCATATATTCAATTCGTTTGTCTCATTCGAAGCTGCGGATGACCAAGCCTATGGCCGCTGGCGTTTGTGATCGGCTTTGCGGGTCGCCGATATCGCCGCATGGTCGAAAAAGGCTAAGGTCGCCGCAAAGCCTGCGACCATTGCAGAAAACGGAGTCAAAAACATGCCAGCTGATTTTGAGCTTGTCACTCGCCTGGGCATTTATCTGACAATCATCGTTGTGGCGGTGTGTGTCAGTGGAACGATTATCTGGTCTATCGCATTTTGGCGGGGCGGCACTGGTCAAGCGAACACCCTCGGCCTTTTGCTGCAGCGCTCGCAAGCCCTGCAGATGGCAACCGTCATTTTGATAATTCTGGGCGCATGCGTTCTTCGTATTATCAATTCAATTTCAAGCGAAGCGGTAGTCTCGATCCTGAGTGGTGTTGCGGGTTATGTACTTGGAGGCAAGACGCTTGTGCCGGACAAGAAGAATGAGGAAGAGTCAAGCTAACCTAATGTGCAAGTTGCGTGGGCGGAGCGGCATCATCGCTCATTGCGAGGCGAGCCTCTGGCTATCATCATGGCCGCGGTTTTAAAGGATCAGCCGGCGGCAGCCGCTGACATCTTGGCTGAGGTGCGCCGGCTTAGTGTGCGAATGTCGAGCAAAACAACTGACCTGATCCGCGCCGATCATTGCGTTCATTAAGGTCGTCGATGCTTTCGACATCGCAGATCGCGTCTGCTTGGCCAATTTTTTGACGTTTTTCCAGTCCTGTCCTTCCGCCTCGGTAGGGCCGAAGTCGTATCAATAGTCGTCCCTCCATTCAGCAAACTTCGCCTCGCGCTGCTAATTTTCGCGGACGCGAAAACAAGGAAAATGCAAAGCATCTCGCCGACTAACAAATCGGCGATAGCAAGCCGTTTAATAGTTGTCTGATAGGCGCGGCGCAGGCTTTCTATGACGGCACCTGAAACGAGGCGCTCTGCCCACGAAAGAAGCGCTGGCACTGAATCATCGCATAATATGTTACGAAATAATTTGACATTCATAAAATCAGTAACATAATATCCTGCCATTGGGAGGATGTGCGGCATGTATACGCAGGCCTTGAACGTTGCTGATTCATCGGAAGGCCGCCCTGTCGAAGATGCCGCGCAGGCGGCACGCTTTCAGGTGCGCATCGAGGCGGAAGAGCGTATCGAGCCGAACGACTGGATGCCGGAGGCCTATCGCAGGACCCTGACCCGGCAGATCTCCCAACACGCCCATTCCGAAATCGTCGGCATGCTGCCGGAGGGCAATTGGATCACGCGGGCGCCCTCGTTGCGGCGCAAGGCGGCGCTGCTCGCCAAGGTGCAGGACGAATGCGGCCACGGCCTCTACCTTTATGCCGCTGCCGAGACGCTTGGCACATCGCGTGAAGATTTCGTCGACCAGCTGTTGTCTGGACGGGCGAAATATTCGTCAATCTTCAACTATCCGACGCTGACCTGGGCCGACGTTGGTGCGATCGGCTGGCTCGTCGATGGCGCGGCCATCATGAACCAGATTCCCTTATGCCGGTGCTCTTATGGTCCTTATGCGCGGGCGATGATCCGCGTGTGCAAAGAGGAATCCTTCCACCAGCGCCAGGGCTATGAGATCATGCTGACTCTCTCGCGCGGTTCGCAAGAGCAGAAAGCCATGGCGCAAGATGCTCTGAACCGGTGGTGGTGGCCCTGCCTCATGATGTTTGGACCGCCGGACGCGGAAAGTCAGCACGGCGATCAATCGACCCTGTGGAAAATCAAGCGCTTCTCGAACGATGAACTGCGGCGGAAATTCATCGATGCGACGGTTCCGCAAGCGCATTATCTGGGTCTCACGATTCCCGATCCCGAGCTGAAATTCGACGAGGTGAGCGGCCATTGGGCAATCGGCAAAATCGATTGGGAAGAGTTCCGTCAGATTATCGCGGGACATGGGCCTTGCAACCGCGACCGCCTCGCAGCGCGCCGGAAAGCGCATGAAGACGGCGCCTGGGTGCAGGAAGCCGTGCTCGCCTATGCCAAGAAGCGCAGCACACTGGCCGAAGCGGCCTGATGATCAGGAGTCCAAGATGGCTGAACACATATTCCCGCTCTGGGAGGTTTTCATCCGCAGCCAGAATGGCCTGGCCCACAAGCATGTCGGCTCTCTGCATGCTGCGGACGCAATTCTCGCCCTGCAAGCGGCGCGCGATCTCTATACGAGGCGAGGCGAAGGGCTGTCGATCTGGGTGGTTCCTTCCAATGCCATCACTGCTTCTGACCCTGCCGAAAAGGGCATGATGTTCGAGCCGACAGCCTCGAAAATCTATCGCCACCCGACGTTCTACGAGATCCCTGAAGAAGTCGAGCATATGTGAGGCTGCGCGGACGGGTGCTGAGAAGTCTGAATGGAACAGGCAGGAGCGGCGATGGCGACGACTTCGATCAAGGTCAATGAGACGCCTCTGGTGATCTATGCGCTGCGCCGCGCCGACGATGCGCTGATCCTCGGGCACCGCCTGTCCGAGTGGTGCGGTCATGCGCCGATTCTGGAAGAGGAAATGGCGCTCGCCAATATCGGCCTCGACCTGATCGGGCAGGCGCGCTCCCTTTACACCTATGCGGCCGAGGTCGAAGCTTGCTGCCATGATGAAGACAAGCTCGCCTATCTGCGTGACGAGGCGCAGTATCAGAATCTTCTGCTGGTCGAACAGCCAAATGGTGATTTCGCCAAGACGATGATGCGGCAATTGTTCTATTCCGCCTTTGCCGATCCTTATTGGCGCGCCATGATGGAGTCCCGCGACGCCACTTTGGCGGCGATCGCCGCCAAATCGGAGAAAGAGAGCGCCTATCATCTTCGTCATGCCAGCGAATGGATCGTGCGGCTCGGCGCCGGGACGGCGGAAAGCCGCCGGCGGACGCAAGCGGCCCTCGAAGAGCTCTGGCCCTTCACCGACGAAATTTTTGAAACGGACGGCAGCGAGCGCGGCCTCATCGAGGCGCAAATCGCAGTCGATCCGGAAAACCTCCGCGAAACCTGGACTGCAACGATTTCTGCCGTCCTGGCGCAGGCAGATCTTGCGCTTCCTGCCGCAACCTGGATGCAGAAAGGCGGCCGCAATGGCCGCCACAGCGAACATCTCGGCTATGTTTTGACCGAGCTTCAATTCTTGCAACGCACCTATCCGGGAGCAGTCTGGTGATGGCAGCCGGTGTCTTGTCGGAAGAAACGCTCCGCGACCGCGCCTGGCGGGCCGCAAGTCTTGTCGTCGATCCCGAAATACCTGTCTTGACCATTGCCGATGTCGGCGTTTTGCGATCGGTCGAAGTGAAAGATGGACGCGTTGAAGTCGCGATCACGCCCACTTATCTCGGCTGTCCGGCGATGAACATGATGGCCTCCGAGATCGAGCTTGCTCTCGAAAAGCAGGGGATCTTCGACGCTCATGTCCGCATCGTGCTCGCGCCCGCCTGGACGACGGAATGGATGAGCGAAGAAGGCCGGCGCAAGCTGCAGGCTTACGGCATTGCGCCGCCTGCCAAGGGAAGCGGACGCCGCGGCTTGTTTGCGCAGCCTGATGGTGTCGCCTGTCCGCAGTGCGGAGCGAAGGACACCGAAAGAATCTCCGAATTCGGGTCGACGGCGTGCAAAGCTCTGTGGCGGTGCAAAGCCTGCGGCGAACCCTTCGATTATTTCAAATGCCACTAGAGCGGGATGAGGAAAAGTGGGACGCTGCGCGGCATTTCCGACGCAATCAAGTTTAAGCAGATTGCGTGAACTTATCTGCATATCCCGCTCTAAATCTCTATAATCGATCACGTTCATGATTTTGGATTGAATCAATCCAAAATCATCGTGATCTAGCGAGCTTGCCATCATGTCGGCGCACATACCCCGCTTTCACCGTCTCCGGATCGATGAAGTCAAGCGTGAGACCGCGGATGCGATTTCGCTGACCTTCGCCATACCCGACGATCTCAAGCCGGATTATACCTTCGCCCCGGGTCAATATTTGACCCTGCGCAGACTGGTCGAGGGCGAAGATATCCGGCGATCCTATTCCATTTGTTCGGGCCCGGATGACAACGAAGTGCGGATTGCGATCAAGCGCGTCGAAGGCGGCAGGTTTTCAACCTGGGCGACGGATGCGCTGAAGGCAGGTGACGCAATCGATGTGATGACGCCGACGGGGCGTTTTGGCGTCGTCCCGAGCCCGCAGGAGGCACGCGTCCACGTCGGCTTTGCCGCCGGGTCCGGCATAACGCCGATCTTATCGATCATACGCGCCGTGCTCGCTCGCGAGCCGAAGAGCCGCTTCTTCCTGTTTTACGGCAATCGTTCGACCAACGACATGCTGTTTCGCGATGCGCTGGTCGATCTCAAGGACAGGTTCCTGGAACGCTTCTCCATGTTTCACGCTCTATCGCAAGAAGAGCAGGACATTCCGGTGATGAACGGCAGGCTCGATGCGGGGAAGGTCCGTTTGCTGCTCAGCCGTCTCGTACCTGTGGCCTTGATCGACCATGCCTTCATCTGCGGCCCAACCGGCATGAGCGAGGCGATCGAATCTCTCTTGAAAGAGGGTGGCTTGCCGGCCGAACGGATCCATGTCGAGCGCTTCGTCTCGGCCTCGAGTGGAGCGCCGCGGCCGAAACCGGTTGTGAGGCCCGATGCGGCAACCAAAACCGCTGTTCTCATCGTCGATGGCCAGCGCAAGGAAATTCCTGTCGCGGAAGGCGAAGCCGTGCTCGATGCGGCCTTGCGTGCCGGCATCGATCTTCCTTACGCTTGCAAAGGCGGCATGTGCTGCTCGTGTCGCGCCAAGCTCGTCGGAGGGCAAGCGGAAATGGACGTCAACTATTCGCTCGAGCCTTGGGAACTGGACGCAGGGTTCATCCTGACCTGCCAAGCGCACCCTCTCACCGAGCGCGTGACCATCGATTACGATCAGATGTGAGGCAGCGGATCTGACAGGAAAAGGCAGAGAATAGACGGCGCGGGATGCGTTTTCGGCGGTGCCGGCCCGGCAATTTTCATTATGCGAGGACTATAACACATAGCCGCCCCCGGACTTGTGATCCGGGGGTGGCCATGACGTTCAAATAGGCTCAATATTTCGCGACGATCGGTGCTGTCGGTCCGCCGAGATCGAACTTATAGCTGAAACCGGCTTGCACCCTATTATCGGTCTCGTGCTTGCCGACAGTCAATGCGCCAGCAGTCGTATTAGTGAGCACGTCGCCATAGTGGCCATAGTCGGTGTAGCGATATTCGGCGCGAAGCGACCAATTATTGGTGATCGCATATTCGACGCCGCCGCCGACGGTCCAGCCGGCTCGCGTCGTCGTCGTGTCATCGACCAGGCCGGCCAGGGCGTACTGGTTGCGGAACGGCGCAAACGCGACACCTCCCGTGCCGTAAATGAGCGCGCGATCAAGGGCGAAGCCGAGGCGGCCGCGGATCGAACCATCGATGTCGGAACTCGTCCTCAGAGTCCCGCCGCCCAACACTTGGTTGCGGCTGTAGTTCGATCCGTTGACATCACCTTCGAGGCCGAAGACCAATTGCGCAATCTGGTAGTTGTAGCCGATATGGGCGCCGCCCGTGACGCCATTCGGTTGGCCGCTCGCGAAGGCAAGGCCGGCTGCAGGCGACGTACCGGTCGGGAACAGGGCGCTGTTGGTCGTGCCCCATTCATAGCCGACCTGGCCACCGATATAGACGCCGGTCCAGCTGAAGACCGGCGGCGGCGGCGGCATATAGATGGGCGGGGCGCTCCGCGACGGGAGGTCCGCGGCGAAGGCCGATCCGCCAAGGGCGAGCAGAGCCGCCGTGGACAGTAAAAACTTGCGTAACATTTTCTACCCCTTCTGTTGCTTCGAGTCTGCGCAGTCCGCTCGATCAGCCGGCCTCGTCGTGCGGGCAAGGTGTCAAGTTCGCTTCTGCCCCAAAAGTTCCGGAGCAAAAGCGAAATGGGCTGCGAGAACCCACTCCGCGTGCTGCAAATGCAGAACCTTCTGTCCGTCCGCATCGCAGCATAAAACGCCGTGGATCAACGTTGATCCGATGTATAGCAAGATCTTGATTGGCAAAATTAAAATCTATTTCAACTAAATAAACGCTCGGTGAGCAATACGGTAAAGACTTACAACGCAGAAAGTTAAAAAGTTCTAGCTATGTTAGAGCCGTAATTATGGCAAAGTTAAGAAAGACTTAACATTCAAAATCGGTGCGTCAAAAATGTGCAACATGTTTTGGCTTTTGGTTAGGATTATGCAATTTAAATATTTGTTTAGACTTAGAATACCTGTGGCAAGGCGGCCCTCGGGTGCGGCTAGTCTGCACGGCAAGCCAAGCCCGCGTTCGTCTGACGCCTATATGCAAGCCAACTTGGGGGAAGATTGGGTGAGGTTATGGCGAAAATGGGTTGCTAACGAAAACGTGTTCGAGGCAATCGTCTACCGTGTTTGCAGAAAGCGGAAATACGCGGCTGACACGAACTTGCCCTTTACGACGAATTCCGAGCCGGATAGTCAGGGGCGGAAGGCATTGCAAAACGGAAGGGGAGTTTTTCCTGCGCCACGATTGCAGCAGTCGAGAAGCGAGTGTCGTGGCCGTGATTTGCACACGAAAATCAAATTGCCGGTGATGAAAAATGCAAGCCGTCGTTTAATTGCAAGGTAATAACGCGACAGGAAGGGTGGCCGAGTGGTTTAAGGCAGCGGTCTTGAAAACCGCCGTGGGTGAAAGCCTACCGTGGGTTCGAATCCCACCCCTTCCGCCAGGCATCCCGCTCATAGAATCCACTAATATTTTGAAATCAAAAGCGCTCAGTTCCTTCGCGTGAGCATACCGTTTCGCCGAAAAACATCGCTGCGCACCCGAATTCGGGGGCATAGGTTTTGATAGCGAGAAAAATGCCCCCCAATGTCTCTCTCCGACACTTCCGTCCGCCTTGCGCACCGTCAGGGGCCTGTGAGACGAAGCGCACGGCCCTGCGGTAGTCGCTAGAGCTGATCTCGGTCACCATCAGCAGTTCCGACTGAAGCCACGGAGCGGAAAGCCCAACGGCAACGTGACAAAGCCAAGATCGTCATTGGGACCGGTTTGCCCCCATCCTGCAGATCCGGCCCGCTTCGCGACCAGCGGGCGATCCGAAATAATATGGCTTCACGTCGTCTTGTTGGCCCGCGCTGCGGCGACGGCTCGCCTGGGAGGCGCTCAAATGGATGTGCAAGCGGCTGAAGAAATATGGCTTTCGGCGACTTTTGATCACACCGCGCAATAACGCTCCTGGATATCGCGATTTGCAACGAGCGCAGCAGCGCTGCTCTCGTGAACGATCTCTCCCTGATCAATGATCACCGCCCGATCCGCAAGATTGAGCGCCCATTCAACATTCTGTTCCACAAGCAACAGGGTGACACCCTGTTCGCGCAGTGCGCGGAATAGCTGCCCCATCTCCTCGACGAGGATTGGCATGATTCCCTCGGATGGCTCATCAAGCAGAAGCATCCTCGGCTTCGCAATCATTGCACGGGCTATCGCGAGCATTTGCTGTTCGCCTCCGGACATGGTGACAGCAAGCTGCGCCAAGCGCTCTTTTAATCTTGGGAAGGTTTCTGCGATTTCATCGATTGCGCGACCTTCACGGATTGTCTTGTCGGCTCGCAGAAGACCCAACTGAAGGTTCTCGCGCACCGACAGGCCCGGTACAATGCGCCGATCTTCGGGCACGTAAGCCAACCCAAGCTTGAAGCGGGCATGATCCGGTAGCTTCAAAAGCTCATGTCCAGCGAAGATTACGCTACCGCTGGTTTTTCTTATCAGGCCCATAACGGATTTGATTGTTGTTGTTTTGCCCGCGCCGTTGCGGCCGATCAAGGCAAGGATTTCTCCCCTCCCGACACTAAACGTCAGGCCATGAATTACGTGGCTCGGCCCGTACCAAGCGTTGAGGGACGAGATTTCAAGCATAGCCCGCGCTCTGTCCCAGGTAGACGCTGCGCACGCTCGCGTCGGACTGAATTTCGGCCGGCGTTCCGTCGGCGATGAGTTGACCGTGGTGCAGAACGAGAATGCGATCGCTCAGCCCGAGAATCATTTTCATTTTGTGTTCGACGAGAAGGATCGTCCGCGCTGTCGCTAGACGCTCGATCAAGGCTACCATGTCTTTGGTTTCTTCCGGCCCCATGCCGGCCGTAGGCTCGTCAAGCAGCAGCAGTTGCGGATTTGCCACCAGCGCAATCGCGATCTCCAGCGCGCGCTGTTCGCCATGAGAAAGCGAAATCGCAAATCGATTGCGACAAGCACCGAGGCCGACATCGACGAGCGTTTGCTCCGCCTTGGCGGAAATATCGTGAAGCGATGATCTCGGCGTCCAGATATCATAGCGAGAGCGAAACGCCTGCGCCGCGATGCGGACGTTCTCGTGCGCGCTCAATTGAGGAAAAATATTGGTGATCTGATAAGTGCGCGCAATGCCGAGGTGAACGAATTCGTGTTGCGGCGTTCGTCCAAGATCCACTCCCTTGAAACGGATAGAACCTGTGGACGGCCGCAGCGCTCCGGAGAGAATGTTGAAGAACGTACTCTTGCCGGCGCCATTTGGACCGATCACGGCGGTGACGCGGTTCTGGCCGAAACTCGCCGTGATTCCTTCAAGGGCCTTGAAACCGCCGAACGATCGGCCGAGATTTTCGACCTGGAGAAGATCCGCATTGCTCATGATCGTCTCCTGCCCGCGGCCCATGCGAGCAGCGTACCCCAGATGCCGTTTGGCAGGTAGAGCACAAAAACAACGAACACTGCGCCAAGAAAGAGTTGCCAATGGGAAGTCCATTGCGACAGCACGTTCTCCATCACGACGACCGCAAATGCGCCGATAAACGGCCCAAAAAAAGTGCCAGCCCCGCCGAGAAGCGTCATCATCACGACCTGTCCTGAGGTGGTGTAGCCAAGCGTGTCGAGCGGCACGATAGACAGGTGCAAAGCGGATAGTGCTCCAGCAAGTCCGCAGAATAATCCCGAAAGCACGAAAGCCTGAAGTTTCGTGCGCGCGACATCGAAGCCACAGGCCCTCGCCCTCGCCTCGTTCTCGCGAATCGCCTCGATCACGCCGCCGAAAGGCGAAGCCAGAATGCGCGATAGAAACCAGAGCGCCAGCGCCACAAAAACAAGAATGATATAGTATTTAGTGACAGGATTGAGGAAATTGACGCTGAGGCTTCCGATTCCCACTTGAGCAACGGTGAAGCCGCGCAGACCATTCTCGCCGCCGGTCCATGTCGAAGCCTGCAAGGCGACATAATAGACCAACTGCGCGAGCGCCAGCGTGACCATTGCAAAGTAGATACCGCGCGTGCGGATTGAAAGCGCGCCTATCGCCAGCGCAAGCACGCCGGCGGCCACAACACCCAATGCCATTCCGATAAGCCAGGCGGCGCCAAACTGCCCGATCGCGATGCCCGTCACATAAGCGCCGGTTCCGAAAAACGCCGCATGGCCAAACGATAGCAGGCCCGTGTAGCCGAACAGCAAATTGTAGCCGACAGCAAACAGGCCGTAGATCAAAACGTCAACGGCCAGGGCTTGCGACGGCAGCACCCAGGGCAGAACGCATAAAGCGGCAATCGACAGCGGCACGCGCCATTTGGCGACCCGATCCGAAGCGAACCAACGCCAAGTTGACCCGTCGGGGCCGGATACGGCTTCTGCTGTCATAGTTTGAGTCGATATACCGACGCCGAGGCCCGGCTTGCCGAACAGACCTTGCGGTCGGACCAACAAGACGAGTGTCATGAATGCGAACATCGCGATGGTTGCCATTTCCGGCGCAAACAGCGACGTCATGGAGACGATGATCCCGACCAATAATCCAGCCACAACCGAACCAAGCAAGGATCCCATGCCGCCGATAACAGTGACGACAAAAGCCTCCGACAATACGGAGGCACCCATCTCCGGATTGACTGTGCGCATCGGCGCCGCCAGTACGCCGGCCAGCGCGGCCAGGCCGGTACCAATGCCAAAAACGATCAGCCATAGAGTCTCGATGTCAACGCCCAGAACGCGCATGATCTGCGGATCGCGCGCGCCGGCGCGTATGATCAATCCGTTCTTGGTTTTCTCTAGCCCCAGCCAAAGCATAAACACAATGAGGGCGACGACGCCGATGACGAACAAACGGTAAATCGGGAAAAACCCGATCCCGATATTCGCGACTCCGCGCAAGGCCTCAGGGGTCCCGAATGGGATGCCGTCTGTGCCAAACAGGATGCGAACGCCCTCGACGAGAATATAGCCGAGGCCGAAGGTCAGCAGAATTGGATCATCGACCGAGCGCCCGTAAAGCGGGCGTATCAGAAATCGTTCGACCCCGAGACCAAGGATGCCGATGATGATAGGGGCGAGAAGCAACGCCCACCAGAAGCTGCCGGTGTAACCGAGAAAGAACACACCGGCATATGCACCGACCATAAAAAAATTGCCGTGCGCGAAATTGACCACCCCAAGGATGCCGAAAATAATCGACAGTCCGAGCGCCAGCATGATCAGAATCGCGCCGAGTGCAACGCCGGAAAAGAGTTGCATGGAGAGTAATTGAATATCCACTACGGCGCCCGCGCTCGGTTGGCCTGATCAGGAAGGCTTGTGGCCCAACTCTTCGCACGAACGAAGCGTCGCCGGATCGCCGGCTTCGGAGGCGAGGATCTTGAACAGATCGGCATCGCTCTTCATGTCGGCTTTCGCTTTTGACTCGATCACGAACACGGATTGAACCGACTGGTGATCGCACTTGCGATAGCTTTGCGGGCCTTTTGCCACGTCATACTTCAGCTGCTCCAGCGACGTGATGACTTTATCGGTATCAGTGCCGCCGGCCGCCTTGACCGCCATCAGCAGCGAGCGGATCGCGGTATAGCCATAGGCGCCGTAGTCGGTCGGGATTGCGCCGCCGTTTGCCGCACGAAATGCATCATTGAATGCCCTGGCTGTCGGCGTGGTTTCCTCAAGGCCCCAATAGTAGTTGGCGCCCCCGACGACACCCTCGAACACATCGGGACCGCCTGCGAGGCGTTGGTTGTGGAGCAGGACGGGCACGACGATACGTGACTGACCTTTCAGACCAAAGTCTACCGCCTGCTTGATGGAATTCGCCTGATCGCGGCCAAAATTGCAGATGCAGAGAATTTCGGGCTTCAGTGATAGCAAACGCGGCATGAAGGCCGAATAATCGGGCGCACCGAACGGATGCAGAATTTCGCCGACGGTTTCCACTCCGATCGGCGCGGCATTGCGTTTGAATGCGGCGAGCATCTCATGGCCATAGGCATAATCGGCTGCAAGATAGGCAATCCTCTGTCCTTTCTTGAAGGCTTGTCGCGCTACTGCGCCCGTCGTCATTTGCGGGTTCATGGCTTCGTGAAACGTGAAACGGGAAAAATCCTTGACCTCATTGATAGTGTCCGACTGGCTGATCGAGATATAGATCACACCGCGCGCGCGCGTGACTTCATTGACCGAGAGTTGTACTGAGCTTGAGAGGGCGCCAACGATGAAGTGTGCCTCGTCTTTCTCGATCAGTTCGAGCGCGCGGGTCGCCGCTTCGCCGGGATTGAGTTTGTCGTCACGAACCAGCAGTTCCGCCATGCGGCCATTTAGCCCGCCGGCATCGTTGAACTGTTTGACGGCTAGTTCAGCGCTCTTGACTTGATCCTTGGCTTCCGCGCCAAAAGGGCCTGTGATTGGAACCGGAAACCCGATACGAATCGCAGTGTCGTCCGCCCGCGCAATGTAAGGTGCTCCGATGGCAGTGAAAGCAGCCACGGATGCGGCGCCTTTGACTATTGTCCTGCGCGAAACGTGTCCGGATTGGCGTTGAAATGGATGGTTCATGGTTTCTCTCCCGTTCTCGTTGCTTCGCAACTCCGCATTGATGTTCACACAACTCCAAGGGCATGCAGGACGCGCTGCGGCGTCATCGGTATTTGTGAAATTGAAACCTGAAACGGATCCAATGCGTCATTCACGGCGTTCAGCACCGCGCCTGAGGCCGCCGATGTCCCCGCCTCACCACACCCCTTGGCCCCGAGTTCAGTATCGCCCGTCGGCGTCTCGACATGGGCGATCACAATGTCCGGCATTTCGTAGGCCATCGGCACCAGATAGTCGGCTAACGAGCCATTCAACAGTTGTCCCGCATCGTCGTAAAGACACTCCTCGAACAATGCCGCACCGAGTCCTTGCACGACGCCGCCTCGTATCTGTTCGTTGACGAGCATTGGATTGATGATGCGTCCGCAATCTTCGACCACCCAGTGTTTCAAGAGCTTGACGAAACCGGTTTCGATATCGACCTCGACCAGACTGCCATGGATTCCGTTCGTGAATGCGAACGGGAACCCCTTCGGGGCGAAGTGGTGCGCGACAGTGAGATCCGTCTCCAAATCTTGGGGCAATGTGTCCGATCGAAAATAAACCAGCGCGGCGAGCTCGCCCAATGTCAAGCGGACGGTGCCGGTTTCCCGTTCGATCAGCTTTCCCTCCGAAAGATCGAGGGCGGTTGGATGAGATTGGAGTATCGCGCCCGCGATGTGGAGAATATTGGCCTTTAGCTTGCGCGCCGCTTGCAGAGCCGTTTCGCCGCCAATCCCCGCGCCCCGGCATGCCCACGTTGCGCCGCCATGCGGAGTTGTTTCGGTATCGCCAGTCAGCACCCGCACACGTTCGCGATCGACACCCATTTGATCGGCAACGATTTGTCCGATAATTGTTTCGGTGCCTTGTCCTTGCTCCGTGACGCTGATTGCACATTGCACATCACCCGATGGCGTGACCTTCAGAATGCAGCCATCTTGCGCAGAAATATGGGCGCCGCCTACGCCATAGAAGGCCGGCGAAGGGTTCGTGATCTCAACATAGGTCGCAATTCCAATGCCGCGATGGATGCCCTTCTGGCGCAAGCGCGCTTGCTCAGCTCGCAACGTCGGATATTCCATCAGCCGATGCAACTTGGCGAGGCATTCATCAAGTGAGAGGCGTTCGAATCGGTATCCTGTCGCGGTCGTGTGCGGATACATGTCGCTGGTGACATAGTTGCGCCGACGAATTTCGAATGGATCGAGATTGAGCCTTTTCGCTGCAAGATCGACTAGGCGCTCAGTCGCCGCGCAAGCGATCGGATGTCCGACGCCGCGATACTGGCTGGTTTGCGGCTTATTCTGAAAGATAACGTTCAGATCAGCTTTGTAATTGACGATTTTATAGGGTGCGCCCATGAGCCGGACGACCTGATTGCCCTCGACCGCGCTTGTCCGCGGATAGGCCGAGTAGGCGCCAATGGCGGTATCGTCTTCCACCTGCAGGCCAACAAACGTGCCGTCGCCTGTCAGCGCCAGTTTCGCACGCAAGCGGTGTTCACGCAGATGAATATCGTTCAAAAACGACTCGCTGCGGTCGGCCACATATTTGACCGGGCGCTCGGCGATTATGCTCAAAGCAACCACAGCCATATCTTCCGGATAGACGTGCAGCTTCATTCCGAACGAACCGCCTACATCTGGCGCTATTACCCGGACGCGCGCCTCACCCAGGCCAAAGTGACGGGCATAAATATCTTGAAATTGGTAAGGCGTCTGAGTGGAATGATGAACCGTGAGCGCACGTTCGCCCGGTTCGAAATCCGCGACGATCGAGCGTGGCTCCAAGGTGACGGGCGTATGTCGGCCAAAGATCAATTCGGCTTCGACGACGGCCACGGCGTTTTCAAATGCCGTGCCTACGGAGCCGCTTTCGATCGTCGTCTTGAAGGCAATATTATCGCCGAGACCGTCATGGATCAGAGCCGCGTTCGGCGCCCGCGCGGCGTCGATATCCACAACGGCCTCCAGTTCCTCGAACGCGATCGATATTTTTTCCGCGGCGTCTTCCGCTTGCTCGCGACTGTCTGCCAGGACGGCGACGATCGGCTGGCCTGCCCAGACTGCGGTCTCAAGCGCGAGAGGATATTGTGGCGGCGACCGCATGCCCTTGAAATGTTGAAGCGTCCCGACCCATGGCTTGCAAAGCTTAGTCAGATCCCGCCCGGCCGCGATGAGTCTGACGCCGGGCATGGCGCGGGCTTCCGATGCATCGATCGAAACAATCCGGGCATGCGCGTAAGGGCTTCTGGCAAAGGCGGCATGCAGCATGCGTGGAAGTTGAATGTCATCGGTGAAACGCCCGCGGCCGGCAAGCAACCGTTTGGCATTCGGCCGCGGAACGCTTTTGCCGATGTAGCTGTTGGGGCGATCGATGTGAGAGGGCCACTCGTTCATGCCTGTCCCTCTGCATTGTCCGGCGTCGGCGTTGAAGAACGCCGCCTTGCGGTCGTCTCTATGGCGTCGACGATGGCTTCATAGCCGGTGCAGCGACAGAAATTGCCCGATAGCGCATCGCGGATTTCGTCGCGCGACGGAATGCCTCCCGCCTGCAACAGTTCATGCGCCGTCATCAAAACGCCGGGCGTACAGAAGCCGCATTGGAGCGCATTGCGCTCGTGAAATGCTGCCTGCAAGTCAGCGATGACGCCGCTTTCGGACAGGCCTTCGATGGTCTGAATGTTCGAACCGTCCGCCTGAACTGCGAGACTTAGGCATGAGTGCACGACACGGCCATCCTGCACGATCAGACATGCGCCGCAGGCGCCCATTTCACATCCGACATGGGTTCCGGTCAGGCGCAATTGATGCCGCAACAGGTCGGCGAGCGACAAACGCGGCTCGACCAAGGCCGTGATACGCTCGGCATTGACAGTCAGAGATACGAGAATGTGGCGAGTCATGAAGCCGCCGCCGCGGAGGCCGGCAGGCGCAATTTGTGGAGTTGCCGCCGCAGCAGGACCCGCGCAAGATGCAGGCGGGTTGCGGCAGAAACATGCACGTCATCGCTCGCCGCCGACAAATCGTCCGCGAGCGTTTGTTGGCTCGCGGCAATGATGCGGTCGCTCAAGTCGACGCCTTTGAGCGCCGCCTCTGCCCTGCGTGCGACCAATGGTGTCGGTCCAACCGAGAAAAACACGATGCGGATGTTTTCGATAATCTCGGCTCGAAAGTTTGCGGAGATCGCAACGCCGACGATGGCATAGTCGCCGCGCCGCCTCGCGAATTCATCAAAGCAATAGCGTGCGTTCGACGTTGAGACAGGAAACCATATGGCCGACAGTATTTCGTCCGGCTCCGCCGCTGTTTCATAGAGATCAAGAAAGAAATCGTTTGCATTTACAAAACGAACCCGCTCGCCGTTGTCGAGTTCGATACGGGCGTTGAGCGCGCACGTGACAGCCGGAAATTCCGATGCCGGATCGGCCAAAGCGATCGAACCGCCCATTGTTCCTTTGTTGCGAATAGCCGGATGCGCGACCCATGGCGCGGCTGCGGCGAGCAAAGGCACATACGCGGCGATTATCGGTGAAGAGAGAACTTCGGCATGACGAGTCAGAGCCCCGACGCGCACCTCGTTTCCCCGCAGGTGGATGCCTCTCAAGCCTTCAATATTGGCGATGTCGATCAATAGATCCGGCGCGAGCAGCCGCAGATTCATCGACGCGAGAAGACTCTGGCCGCCAGCCAGATACCGCGCGTCGCCGTCGCAATTACGAAACGCGGCGACGGCATCGCTGACGGATCGCGCGCGAAAATATGCGAAGCCGCTCGCCTTCATCGTTTGCTCCCCGTCAACCCGCTT
Source organism: Beijerinckiaceae bacterium (assembly GCA_052148755.1). GTDB lineage: Bacteria > Pseudomonadota > Alphaproteobacteria > Rhizobiales > Beijerinckiaceae > Methylovirgula. The sequence goes on from JBKQHN010000200.1 coordinate 39,154, forward strand.
TTGAGATCAACTGTTCTCAAACATGACCGGGGTTGAAATGGCTGTCAACAAAAATTACCCTTTGGTCTCAAATCGCTCCTCTTGCGCTGGCCGGTCTTTCGTGGCGTCAGCAGGCGAGCCGAAGGAGGCATTGATGTTGCAGAAGAGTCCCTCGACAGGTCTGCCCAGGTCGGCTCCAGCCCGGAAGAACATGAAGGCAGCGGAACGTGAGAGGGTTATTCTTGATGAGGCTATCCGCTTTTTCGCCGAACACGGATTCGAAGGGCAGACACGCGAATTGGCGAAGCGGGTCGGCATCGCTCACTCAGCGATCTATCGCCACTTTCCGAGCAAAGATGCGCTGATTGAAAGGGTCTATGAGCACATCTATGTCAGCCGTTGGAACCCTCAGTGGGAGACGATCATTACCGACGGCTCGCGACCGCTCGAAGATCGGCTCGTCCAATTCTATCGTGAATATGTTGATCGGATATTCCACTATGACTGGGTCCGCATTTTCGTTTTCTCGGGCATGCGTTCCTATAATATCACCGGGCGATATCTGACCATCGTGCGCGAGAAGCTGGTTCTTCCGGTATGTCTGGAATTGCGAAAGGAGTTGCGATCTCAGACTTCGCTGCAATCTCCGGTGACAGAGCGCGAAGAGGAGGCAGTGTGGGGCCTGCATGGGCAAATATTCTATATCGCTATCCGGAAATTCGTATATGGAACGCCCGTGCCTGTTAACTTGGAACAAACTGTCGCCGATCATGTGAAAAGATTTGTTCGCGGCTCAATTGCTGAATGAATCCGCAGTAGATTGAGGTTGTCTCTTCGAGGCGCTGATCAATTCACGGCGTTGGTCGCTACCGTCACGCATGCTCGGGGATAACAGCCATTTTGGCTCCCGCGCGTCATTGAGATTGCGTCAGAGCCATTATTGCGCGCGAATTTACAGCAATTGGTTCCATGATCGGTGCAAGGTGGCCGGCCTGTGACGTTGCACCGCCCGCGGTCTCCGCAAGCCGCCGCGACCTTAGAGATTGCACGGAAATTGTACTTGGCATCTGCATCTGCGGCGCGGTGGCGGGTCCTGCCCTAGATCACGATGATTTTGGATCAAATCAATCAAAATCATGAATATGATCGGTTCTAATAATTTAGAGCGGAATACGCAGATAAGTTCACACAATCTGCGTAAACTTGATTGCGCCGGAAAAGCCGAGCAGCGTCCCACTTTTCGTTATTCCGCTCTAGCCCGGCTTTCTCCACTGGGGCTGAGGCGCACCGTCAACATGAGTTCCTCGACGTCCATAGCGCGCTGTTGGCACAGCAGCGCACGTATCTGAGACGCCGCCGCAACGGCAGTCTGCTGCGCAGACCGGCCCTTCAGCGGATTTTCGCCGGAGTGTGAAGCGGATTTTTAACGCTTTGCTTCTAAAAGGCACACAAATCGATATTGGCGGAGTATGCGAGGGTCACGCTGAGCGTAGTTTGACGGGCGGCCGTGACCGATGAGATCGGATCTTGCGGTGCAGACCAGGCTTTTACTAACGCCATTGGCAGGCTTCGCGCGAGAGATCGGTGCCGTTTCGAGGAGAAGGGGCGCAAGGGGGCTGCTTGCCGTCCTCGTCTTCTGTCTTACGTTTATCGGCGGTCTGACGTTCCTCGATCTTGTCGTCGATTCGCACGTCTATCATGCGTTTCTCGAGAGTATTTTCTTCGCACCGAAGCGAAGCGCCAAGACATTTAACGCCGAGCTGATGCACGCCAATTGGCACGTGTCCCTGACTGCAGCCGACCTGCGCAAGATCGGACACACCGTCGACAGCTTCGAGCGGAGCCTTTTCAAAAGCCTTGTCGCACGCCTGCACGATATCTCGATTATGAAGCAAGGCGACGAGCGGTTGCAGGCTACGGCGGGATTTGCGGCGCGCGTCGACGCACACCGGGCCGACATCAAGCGCACGATGCACGAAATTCAGGCCATGCGCGACAGCGGTCTCGAAGGCTTGGCCATTGAGTTCGGCGATATCAATATGTCGCTCGACCGGCTGAAGCAGGTCAACGATGTGCTCTCGGTTGCAGCGGCCGAGCTGCAAGCCGGGCCGGACCAAGTCACACTTCACGGCATCCAAAAGCAGTTCGACGGCTTGCTCAAAGCCCTGGATACCAAACCGCCTTCGACAGCAGCAAGGTCGAATTAGACGAGGACAGCAAAGCGACCTCGCGATACCTGACGGCCGTGGCACGCTCTTGCCGCTGCCGGGCAGGGCAGGACTGGTGCGGGGAGGGAGGCCTCACAGCGGCAAGCGTATTGTTGCGATCGCCAGAGCCGCCATGCCTTCCTCGCGACCCGTGAAGCCGAGATGTTCGGACGTGGTCGCCTTGATCGCGACCCTGTCGAGGGAAATCTCGGCGATCTCGGCGATGCGGGCGCGGATTGCATCGCGATGCGGGCCGATCTTGGGTCTTTCACAGATGATCGTCGCGTCGACATGGGCAATCATTCCGCCGCGTTTACGCACCTTTTGTGCCGCCGCCGCGAGGAAGATCGACGAGGCCGCACCGCGCCATTTTGGGTCCGACGGCGGAAAATGGAGGCCGATATCGCCCTCGCTGATGGCGCCGAGAAGTGCATCGGTGATCGCGTGGCTCAAGACGTCCGCATCCGAGTGGCCGAGGAGACCATGATCATGGGCGATCTTATGGCCGCCGAGCCAGACGTGATCGCCGGGCCCGAAAGCATGGACGTCAAAACCTTGGCCCATGCGCACGTCGACGAGATCGCGCATCAGCCGCGCTTCGGCTGCGACCAGATCTTCGGAACGCGTGATTTTCATGTTGCCGCTCTCTCCTTCGAAAACATAGACGTTGTGTCCGGCCCATTCGGCAATTGCCGCATCGTCGGTGAGGCCGTCTTGACCTTCGACGGCAGCGCGCCGATGCGCGGCCAAAATGAGGTCGAACCGGAAAGCTTGTGGTGTCTGGACAGTGCGCAGAAAAGCGCGTGGCGGGGTTGCCACGATCAAACCGGTCTCGTCCACTTGCTTGATCGTATCGGTCGGCTCGAGCCCCGGCACGGCGGCACCATGCTGTTTTGCGGCCAAGCGGGCGCGGCCGATCAGCTCGACGGTCGAAAATAGCCGCGCGCCGTCGTGGATGAGGACGATTTCGGGGGGCTGTCGGGCTTGCGCAAGGGCTTCCAGTCCCAATCGGACGCTTGCTTGGCGCGTTGCGCCGCCTGTAACCGGAGCAAGCAGTCTTGCTCGTTCGTCTGGCTTAAGATGCGCCGTCGCCTGATCATAATAGATGCGATCATCAGGATGAATCACGCAAAGGATCTCTGTTTGTGGCGCGGATTTAAGCAAACTGCACAATGTATGGGCAAGTAGCGGGCGTCCGGAGATATCGCGATATTGTTTTGGCAGACCGGCGCCTGCGCGCGAACCGCGGCCGGCAGCGACGACCAAAATGGCCATTTCAAATCTATCATTCATGCGTGGAATGCCAAAGATTGCGGACCAGAGCGGGATGAGGAAAAGTGGGAACCGGTTTTCCGCCCGCATCCCGCTCTAGATTATTAGAATCGATCACGATGACTTTGGATTGATTTAATCCAAAGTCATCGTGATCTACGGGCCGTTTCTCCTGTCTCTTTTCGCGCGCCTCGTCAAATCTGCCAAGCATAAGCGCGGCGAAGTCCTATCGCGACCGCCAGAAGACAGGACTGATCACCGGAATATCGCTTCGAAAGAGGATATTGCGACAAGCTGATACGACATGTCGCATTTTGGCCTCATTTTCTATGGCTATTATCTGAGCATGTTATCAATTGATGAAAATCTGGGCAGCCAGAATGCTGGACCAAAAGACGCTACTTTATGCGTGGGATCTTTGCGCATGAAGGCGCGCGCGTTCCTGGCGCCAATGGCTGGAGTGACCGATCTCGGCATGCGGCGCTTGGCCCTGCGCTTCGGGGCGGGCCTTGCCGCATCGGAAATGTTGGCGGCCGATCTTTATACCCAAGGCGATCGAGCAAACGTTTTTCGTGCTGCAGCTCCCGGCCGCGGTTTTCATGTCGTTCAGATTGCCGGGTGCAATCCTGCCTTGATGGCCGAGGCGGCGCGCCGCGCCGAGGCTGAGGGCGCCGACCTCATAGATATCAACATGGGCTGTCCCGCCAAGCACGTGATCGGCGGCTTGGCGGGTTCCGCCCTCATGCGGGATCTTGATCTTGCTGTCACCTTGATCCGCGCGACTTTGGCCGCGGTCAAACTACCGGTGAGCGTAAAGATGCGCCTGGGCTGGGACGAAACCCTCTTTAACGCACCCGAGCTCGCGCGCCGTGCTGCGGCCGAAGGCGTGGCGATGGTCACGGTGCACGGACGTACGCGCGCGCAATTCTACCGCGGCCGGGCGGATTGGTCGGCGATCCGGCGGGTCAAGGAAGCCGTTGACATTCCGGTCGTTGCCAACGGCGATTGCACGAGCCTTGCAGATGCGACTGCCATGCTTGCAGAGTCCGGCGCCGATGCGGTGATGATCGGACGTGCGGCGCTCGGGCGCCCGTGGTTCGTCGGCGACGTCGGCCATTTCCTTGCAACCGGGCAGGTCCGTGCACCGCTTGGTCTTGCCGAACGGCTTGCCGCTAGCCTCGAGCATTATCAAACCATCCTCAGCCTGTTCGGCATTCGACAAGGTGTACGACATGCCCGAAAACATCTTGCCGCTTATGCCCATTGGTCTGGAGCCGCCGATGCGGCCGACATTGGCCAGCGCCTTGTCACCAGCGAAGACCCGGTGGAAGTCGAAGCTTTGCTTGCAGCTTGCTTCGAAGACAAAACTTTGGCAGTTGCGGCATGAGGACGAATGACGCATCTTCCACCTTGCACGACAAAGCGGCCCGGATCAGGCTCGATTCCCACGCAAATGGAAGTGGCGCAAAGGTTGAATCGGATGCGCAAAAGCTGTTGAACGCTCTGCCGCATGCGGTTCTGGCGGTGGCCGTCGACGGGTTCATTACCGAGGCCAATCTGTCGGCCGAAATCTTTTTCGGCATGAGCCGGCCCGTCCTTCTGCAACAGACTCTGGCGCATCTGCTTCCATTCGGATCAGCTTTGCTTGCCGCTATCGAACAGGTCAAGGCCACGGGGGCCGCGATTAGCGAGTATCGCGTCGATCTCGGCCTGCCGCGGCTCGCCATGGAGAAAATGGTCGACTTGTTCGTGGCGCCGGTCACCGACGGCGGCGATGGCGTGGTCGTCATGCTGCAGGAGCGGACCATGGCCGAAAAAATGGACCGCCAATTGACTCACCGCGGCGCCGCCCGCTCGGTCTCGGCCATGGCTTCCATGCTCGGCCACGAAATCAAGAATCCTTTGTCGGGCATACGCGGTGCGGCGCAATTGCTCGAAGCTGATGCCAGCGATAGCGACCGCGCTTTGACACGGCTGATTTGCGATGAAACGGACCGGATCGTGAAACTCGTCGAACGTATGGACGCGTTTTCGCACCGGCCTTTGGAGCGCAAGAGCGTCAATATTCACGCCGTGCTCGACCACGTCAAGAAAGTCGCGCAAGCGGGCTTTGCCCGGCACGTGCGCTTCATCGAGAATTACGATCCTTCACTGCCGCCCGTGCTCGGCAACCGCGATCAGCTGGTGCAGACCTTCCTCAATCTCGTCAAGAATGCGGCGGAAGCCATCGGCGAGGACCGCGAGGATGGCGAGATCGAACTTTCGACCGCCTATCGGCCAGGCGTCCGGCTCAAGCTTTCTCATTCGCATGCACCGGTAAGTCTACCGCTGGAATTCTGCGTGCGCGACAACGGCCCAGGCGTTCCCCTCGAAATACAGCCGCTGTTGTTCGACCCGTTTATTACGACGAAACGCGCAGGAAGTGGCCTCGGACTTGCACTGGTTGCCAAGATCATCGGCGATCACGGTGGGATGATCGAGTGCGAGTCGCATCCTCGCCGGACAACGTTCAGGGTCCTCATGCCGATGTTTGCACCGCGCGATGGCCGCAGCGCAAAGTCGAGGTGAAGAGGGCGTTCCCGAGTCGGGCGCCGACCGGCATTTCGCGCTGGTCGTTCTACAGACTGAACCATGCTGAATTCGTTGCTTCGCGACCGTCTCTCGAGGTGAGGTTCAAAGGGCGCGAAGAGCTGATTGTCGCGGTGTTCGGGCACGCAAGCCAATCCCGGGAAGGCCGCATTGGAGGTATTGGGCAATGGCCGGTAACATCCTCGTAGCTGATGACGACGCGGCCATAAGGACGGTTTTGAGTCAGGCCCTGTCACGTGCCGGCTATGAAGTACGAACCACGGGTACGGCGGAGACCCTGTGGCGCTGGGTGCAATCGGGTGACGGCGACCTTGTCATCACCGATGTCGTAATGCCCGACGAAAACGCTTTCGAGCTGCTTCCACGCATGAAAAAACTGCGGCCGGAACTGCCGATCATCGTCATGAGCGCTCAGAATACGTTCATGACTGCGATCAGAGCGTCCGAGCGCGGCGCCTATGATTATCTTCCCAAACCTTTCGATCTGCGTGAACTCGTCGCCATCGTCGGGCGCGCGATGAACGAGCCGAAGAATCGCGTCCAGCCGGCGCCACCGGAAGATTTGGAAGGCATGCCGCTCGTCGGCCGTTCACCGGCGATGCAGGAAATCTACCGGGCGCTCGCCCGCCTCATGCAAACCGATCTCACCGTGATGATCACCGGCGAGTCGGGCACCGGCAAAGAGCTCGTTGCCCGCGCCCTGCATGACTATGGCAAGCGAAAGAAAGGGCCATTCGTTGCCATCAACATGGCCGCGATCCCGCGCGATCTCATAGAGAGTGAATTGTTCGGCCACGAAAAGGGAGCCTTTACCGGTGCCAACCAGCGTTCCGCCGGCCGCTTCGAACAGGCGGAAGGCGGCACGCTTTTCCTTGACGAAATCGGTGATATGCCGATGGAGGCGCAGACACGCCTTCTGCGTGTCTTGCAGCAAGGCGAATATACCACCGTGGGCGGCCGGACGCCGATCAAAACGAACGTCCGCATCATCGCTGCAACAAACAAAGACCTGCGCAATCTGATCCAACAGGGTCTGTTCCGCGAGGATCTGTTTTTCCGCCTGAACGTGGTGCCGCTGCGATTGCCGCCGCTGCGCGAACGGACGGAAGACGTTCAGGATCTTGTCCACCACTTCTTCACTATTGCCGCTGCGGAAGGACTGCCGCTCAAGCGCATCGAACCGGCTGCTCTCGAGCGCCTGAAGCGGCATCGTTGGCCCGGCAATATTCGCGAGCTGGAGAACCTCGTGCGCCGCTTGGCCGCCCTCTATCCGCAGGAACTCGTGACGGAACAATTGGTCGACAGCGAGCTTTCGGCCGATTCTTCACCGCTTCTGCCGGGCTATGTGCAGACGGTCCAGGCGGACGAACGCGGCAAGGAGGGCGAACTCGGGGTCACACTCGCCATGGCGGTGGAGCGGCAAATGTCGGAACTGTTCAAGGCCTTCGGCGAGGGCTTACCGCCGCCCGGTCTCTACCATCGCGTCTTGCGCGAACTCGAAATCCCGCTGATCTCCGCAGTGCTCGCCGCAACCCGCGGCAACCAGATCAAAGCCGCCGAACTTTTGGGTCTCAACCGCAATACCTTGCGCAAGAAAATCCGCGACCTCGACATCAGATTGATGCGCTCACCGCAGTAATGCCAAGGGTCGCCAAAATACCAAGGGTTGCCTGGAGCGCCCTCCGCTAGCGATTCTGCCCTCCTTCATCCGGCCGGCGCAGACCATGTGCAGAGCGAGAATTTCGGGCTCGCGCATGAGAAGCCGCGGGCTCGCGGTTTCCATAGTGTCTTCGCCCTTGAAATGTCGCAATTCGGCAACACCGTGGTTTTCATGCAACTTAATCCGGGACATCACTTGGCGCGATCTAGATCGTTATCCAGAACAATTCCCGCGGGGAAACCCGGCTGAGCAATAAGTTGATGCAAAATCATTGATGTGGTGCATGTTTCGGAAACGGCGGTCAAGCATTCCGGGACTTGTTCGAGAGAGCAACGGCTCGGGCGATTGATCGAATGAGTGAGTCGAGATTAGCTCTGGCGCCGACCCTCTTGAACAAAAGATCGAGACGCTCGACGTCGAAACTTGGGCCTGCGGCGGTTGTCCTTGCCCTTGCCGTCGCTCTGACGAGTTTTGTGATCTTTGCCGGCTACACGCCGATCACTCCGACGAGTAACGTAATCGGCTGGCTATTCGCTGCCAATGGCCTTTGCATTCTGCTTCTGATCGGCCTCGTCGTCGCCGAGGCCTGGAGCCTCATCGTCGCCCTTCGCACGCAGGTGGCGGGGGCGCGGCTTCATATCCGGATCGTCAGCCTGTTTTCGATCATCGCGGTTGTTCCGGCGTTTTTGCTGGCGATCGTCGGATGGGTCACCGTGGAACGCAGTCTCAATCCAGAATTCATGCGTGACGTGCCTCAGTTCATCTCCGAGGCGGCGGGCGTGGCGGGGCAGTTTCGGCAAGCCCAGTGCAATTCGCTTTTGCAGGAGGCGCAGCTCACGGCAACAGACCTCAATCGCGCCAGGGTGATGTTTGAAGCCGACCGGCAATTGTTCCATGAATTCTTTGCCTCGCGCGCGCGTTTCCTCGGCTTCACGGCGGCGGCGATGATGCGTCTCGACGGCACAATCGTGGAAAACATAGACACGGGCGCCAAGAAAGGCGCCGCCGTGGCTTACCCCAAAGCCTCCGATTTCGACGACGCGCGAAAGGGTGAGCTTTCCTGCCTCATTCTCGATGAGGGGGGTACTTTCGTCGCCTTGCGGCCGATCCCTTCTTTCAACGACGCCTATCTTTATGTCGCGCGGCCGGTTGATTCTCTCAGTGTGGATTTCGCGCGCAAGGCGTGGCGTCTGAAAACCATTTACAGCGGCATCGAAAGCCATCGGGAAACGATCCAGCTCGCGTTCTTGCTGATGTATGGGTTCATCGCGCTCATCATGCTGTTCTCCGCGACTTGGCTCGGCCTTTCCTTCGCCAATCAACTCGTCGCGCCCATCCGCCGCCTGATCGCCGCGACCGATCAAGTCTCATCCGGCAATCTCTATGTGCAAGTGCCCGTCCACCGCTCAGAAGGCGATCTTGCCCATTTGGGCGAGACCTTCAATAAAATGACGTCGGAATTGCGCCTTCAGCAAAATCGACTGATTGCTGCGAGCAATTTGATCGATGAGCGACGGCTGTTCACTGAGGCTGTCTTGTCCGGCGTTCCCGTTGCGGTGATCGGCATCGGGCTCAAGGGCCAAGTCACGGTCCTCAATCTATCGGCTGAAAAATTGATTTCCGCGAACGCCGAGGCGCCTCCGAACCCGGTTGGCCGGCCCATCGAAGAGGTGCTTCCGGAGGTTGCACCGGTTCTCGCGGAAGCCCGTAGCGGCCTTTTGCGCCTCGTCCACAGCCAGATCGCCGTAAATCGGGGCGGACGTGACCGCATTTTCAATGTCCGGGTGACCTCGGAGCCCGCCGCGCGCGCCGACAAGAATTATGTAGTGACACTCGATGACATCACCGATCTCGTCACTGCGCAGAGGACCGCAGCCTGGGCAGACGTCGCCCGACGCATTGCGCATGAGATCAAGAATCCCCTGACGCCAATCCAGCTGTCCGCGGAAAGACTCAAACGCAAATATGGAAAGGTTATCCAAGAAGGGCGCGAGGTCTTCGACCAATGCACCGACACGATCATTCGGCAGGTCGACGACATCAAGCGTATGGTCGATGAGTTTTCTTCTTTCGCGCGCATGCCGAAAGCGCGGCTCGAACCCGACGACCTCACCGATTGCGTTCGCCGTGTCCTCTTCCTGATGCGCGTCGGCTATCCAGACATAGAATTCGAGGACCACCTGCCAGATCAACCAATCATGGCACATTTCGATCGCCGGCTGTTGTCGCAAGCTGTGACAAACATCATAAAGAATGCGACCGAAGGTATTGCCGCAAGGGCGGCAACCGAGCCCGTTCAGGGACGCATCAAGGTTTCGCTCGCGGTTACGCCGGAAGGACTGGCGGAAATCTTCGTGACCGACAACGGCAAGGGTTTCCCCAAGGAAAGCCGGAATCGCCTGCTCGAACCCTATATGACGACGCGCGTCGAAGGCACGGGTCTCGGCCTGCCGATCGTGGCGAAAATTCTCGAAGATCATGGTGGCGGTCTCGATCTTCTCGATGCTCCGGATGGCGAGGGGGCTTGCGTCAGACTTTATTTTTTGTGCAATGAAAAGACTCGCGAGCCGCGCGAATGAACGTCAGGCTTGCGGCGTGCGACGACGCACACCTGAATTGCCGGCAACATGCGGTGCTCAGGTATGCATAGCGCATATTCCGAATTGCAACGAAACGGACTGGCTCCCGTTTCGACGCCGAAAACGCTGTCAAGGGATGAACGAGTGCGGCGCCGGTTGTATCGCGTCACTCAAGAAACGTGAAATGGTAACATGGCACAGGACATATTGATCGTCGACGACGAGGTCGACATTCGCGAGATCGTGGCGGGAATCCTATCCGACGAAGGCTATTCGACGCGTGCCGCGAAGAATTCCGACGAAGCCCTTGCCGCGATCGAAGCACGGCGGCCGCATCTCGCTTTTCTCGACATCTGGCTGCAGGGTTCGCGGCTCGACGGTTTGCAGCTCCTGCAGATCGTCAAGGAGGTTCACCCGGCGCTTCCCGTCGTCATGATTTCCGGCCACGGCAACATCGAAACCGCGGTGTCGGCGATCAAGATGGGTGCGTATGACTTCATTGAGAAGCCCTTCAAGGCCGACCGCCTTGTCCTCGTCGCAGAGCGGGCGCTCGAAGCCTCCCGCCTGATGCGCGAGGTCAAGGACCTTCGTATCCGGGCCGGAGGCGTCAACCGCATCATAGGTGCGTCGAGCGTGATCAACCAAATGCGGCAGGTGATCGAGCGAGTCGCGCCGGCCAACTCGCGGGTGCTCATAACGGGAGCACCCGGTGTCGGCAAAGAGCTTGTCGCGCGTTCCATTCACGAGGCTTCGAGCCGAGCTGCTGCGCCTTTCGTCGTCATCAATTCGGCAACGATCACGCCGGACATGATGGAGGTCGAACTGTTCGGCATCGAGGGCAAAGAAGGGCGTCAACGTAAAGTCGGTGCGCTCGAAGAGGCGCATGGGGGCACACTCTATCTCGATGAAATCGCGGACATGCCAAAAGAGACGCAGGGCAAGATCCTGCGCGTTCTCGTCGATCAGAACTTTCAGAGGGTTGGCGGCGCCACGCGCGTTCACGTCGATGTCCGCATCATCTCTTCGAGTTCGCGCGATCTTCCTCGCCTGATCGCCGAAGGGGCCTTGCGCGAAGACCTCTTCCATCGCCTCTGCGTGGTTCCGATGCGGGTTCCCTCTCTGTCGGAGCACCGCGAAGATATTCCGGCCCTGATCGATTTCTTCATGGATCAAGTATCGATGTCGACAGGCATGCCGCGGCGGCGCGTCGCCGATGATGCGATAGCGGTGCTGCTGTCGCACGATTGGCCTGGCAACATCCGACAATTGCGCAATAATGTCGAACGCCTGATGATCCTCGCGGCCGGCGATCCGGATGCCGAAATCACGTCCGACATGCTGCCCGCCGAAGTTGGCGCTCTGGTGCCGGCTACGCCCGCCGGTGCAGGCGGTGAGAGACTCATGAGTCTGCCCTTGCGCGAGGCGCGCGAAGTCTTCGAGCGCGAATATCTGGTGGCTCAAATCAATCGCTTCGGCGGCAATATTTCGCGCACCGCCGAATTCATCGGCATGGAACGCTCAGCCTTGCATCGAAAATTGAAATCGCTCGGCATCGATTGAAATCGAGAGCTGGATGAGGAAAAGTGAGGCGCTGCGGGGCTTTTCCAGGGCAATCAAGTTTACGCAAATTGCGTAGATTTATCTGCCCATCCCGCTCTAATTTATTATAACCGATTACGATGATTTTGGATTGATTCAATCGAAAATCTTCGTGATCTAGCGCGGCAGGTCCGCGAACATCCTGGACGCGCCCATGCAGACCCTCACGCGCCGGAGCCTTTTTCTGGCTTTTCTCGAAATCGGTCTTTGCGGCTTTGGTGGCGTGGCGCCCTGGGCACGCCGCGTCGTCGTCGAAAAGAGGCGATGGCTGAGCGAGCGCGATTATGCGGAACTGCTCGGAATATCGAGCATATTGCCCGGCGCCAACACGGTGAATATCGCGGTTCTGCTTGGCGATCGCGCCTGCGGGGTTTCTGGGGCCTTGTGCGCTGTTGCAGGTCTGCTCGTCATGCCGGTCACGATCCTCATCGCGCTCGCCGCGATCTACGATCGTTTTTCCGGATTGCCCGATGTGAAGAACGCGCTCGCTGGAGCGGCGGCCGCAACGGCGGGACTTGTGATCGCAACCGCTGGAAAGATGATGCGCAATCTGCGACCTGACGCGGTCGGGTTCATTTCGGGAGCCGGCGTCTTCATCGCCGCGGGGCTCTTACACTGCTCGTTGCTGTGGACCGTGGCCATTGCCGCTCCCGCCAGCATGGTCTTGCTCAGCATCGGTGCGCGACGGAAATGAAAGGGTCCATTCTCCTAGAGCTCGCGACGACCTTCGCCGTCATCTCCCTCGTTGCGATCGGCGGCGCCAATGCGACCATTCCCGAGATTCACCGCCAGATCGTCGAGCAGCTGCATTGGATCGACGACGCAGGCTTCGCTGAACTTATTGCCGTGGCACAAGCGGCACCTGGTCCCAACGTCATCATCGTCAGTCTCATCGGCTGGCATGTAGCCGGACCGGCGGGACTGGCGGTTGCGACGCTTGCGATGATTGCGCCGTCTTCCAGTCTCGCATTCTTGGCCGGACGTTCGATTCTGCGTTACGGCCAAAATGATTTCGTTAGTTTAGCGAAGCGGGCGCTGGCACCGATTGCCGTCGGGCTCATTGCGGCGAGCGGCGCCGTCATGGCACAAGTCGCAGATCATGGTTTCTTGACGCTTGGCGTGACACTCGCCATGACCTTGCTGGTGTTTTTTACGCGGCTCAATCCCCTTTGGGGGATTGCCGGAGGGGCCGCGCTCGGCCTCATCGCTGGGCGGCTCGGAGTTCTGTCTTGAAGGATCGGAGAACGAAGTGGGGCGGATCGCTTACGTGAATGGCCGCTATCTGCCGCAGGCCGCGGCGGCGGTTCATATCGAGGATCGCGGCTATCAATTCGGCGATGGGATCTATGAGGTTTGCGAGGTGCACGCCGGCGCCCTCATCGACGAGGAGCGCCATATGGCACGCCTGCAACGCTCGCTCGGCGAATTGCAAATAGCTTGGCCTTTGCAGCGAGTGGCGCTGGCGTTCGTCGTCAGGCAGATCATCTCCCGCAACAGAATTGTCGATGGCTATGTCTACGTCCAGGTCACGCGGGGCGTTGCGCCGCGTGACCATGTGTTTCCGGCAAGGTCCGTCCGCCCGAGCCTCGTCGTGACGGCGCGTGGCACAGACCCCCGCAAAGCCGAGGCGACGGCCGAGAAGGGAATCGCTGTCATTTCCGCTCCGGATCTTCGCTGGAAACGGCCCGACATCAAAACGATCTGCCTGCTGCCCAATGTGCTGGCACGCCAGAGCGCGCGTGAGCAAGGCGCCTATGAGGCCTGGCTCGTCGACGACGACGGCATGGTCACCGAGGGCGCCGCCTCGAACGCCTGGATCGTCAATTCCGAGGGCGTGATCATCACCCGTTACGTTGATCGGCTCATCCTCCGCGGCGTCACTCGCACGACGCTGCTCGACTTGATAGCGGCGGAGGGCCTGCCGCTCGAAGAGCGAAAGTTCAGCCTGAAGGAGGCAAAACAGGCGCGGGAAGCCTTTGTCACAGGTGCTACGACACTCGTCATGCCGGTGGTCTCAATCGATGGTCAGGCGATCGGCGATGGCAAGCCAGGCCCCTTGGCCCGAAGATTGCGTCAGAAATTCCATTCGGTCGCCAAACGCAGTCGCGTCGCGAGCGCACCCGCCTCCAGAACCGGTGCCGATCGCGTGGAGTCGCATTTTTAGCACATTGGCTAGCCGATGTGCTTGAACTGGGATCCTTGCAATGGGAAAAAATGGCTCTACATCAATAAGTTCAAGCATATTCTTAGGGAAAGAGTGGAATCGCTTTGCCTGCTTGAAGAATGGTCTCGTCTGGCGGAATTTGGAATTTGTTCAAACTGGCGCTTGCGAGCCAGTCATCCGGACGCTCTAATAGGGCACGACCGGGGCAATTCGAAGAATGCTGCCGGCCGGTCGCAACTCATCGGCTTTTTGCAAAGACAGATTCACGTCTGCGTCGGTCGCACCGGCTAGGGCGTCAAGAAAAGAACAGGGCTTGAAAATGGCAGCAGAACGCACCCAGAACCTGCAAGACACATTTCTTAATTTCGTTCGCAAGAACAAGGTTCCGCTCACTATTTTCCTGATCAATGGCGTGAAATTGCAAGGCGTCGTCACATGGTTCGATAATTTCTGTGTGCTTTTGCGTCGCGATGGCCACTCGCAACTCGTTTACAAGCACGCCATATCTACCATCATGCCGGGGCATCCGATTCAAATGTTCGAGCCGGGTGAAGAGGGACCGACGGGGACCTGAGGCGGGCCCAATGCGCGGGCCAGTGAGCGAACCAATCAAGAGGTGAATTTGACGAGCGCGAGATCCGGCCTGGATTTCAATGCGGAAAGAGAAAGAACCGCGGCGACGCGCGCCTTTGTCATTGGGCCCTATCTCGATGCGCGCAAGCTGGAGCGCGGTGCGGCGGGACAGGGTGAAGCGCGGATCAATCAACGTCCGCCGGAAGCGCGCATCGGTGAAGCAGTCGGGCTTGCCAGAGCCATCGACCTCGACGTCATCGCGAGTGAAGCCATCAAGCTGCCGCGCATCCGTCCTGGCACATTCATCGGCCAAGGCAAGGTCGAGGAAATTGCAGCTCGCGTGAAGGCCGAGGCCGTCGAGCTCGTAATCATGGACTGCGCAGTATCACCCGTCCAGCAGCGCAATCTCGAGCGGGCTTTCGGCAGTAAAGTCATCGACCGGACCGGATTGATCCTCGAGATATTTGGGCGTCGCGCCCGCACGCGCGAGGGCACGCTGCAGGTCGAACTCGCCCATCTCGCTTATCAGAAATCGCGCCTCGTGCGATCCTGGACCCATCTGGAACGTCAGCGCGGTGGCTTCGGCTTTCTCGGTGGTCCTGGCGAAACTCAGATCGAAACCGACCGGCGTCTCATCCAGGAGCGTATGACGAGGATTGAACGCGATCTCACGAGCGTCAAGCGGACGCGCAATTTGCATCGCAAGACCCGTCGTGCCGTGCCTTTCCCGATCGTTGCGCTCGTCGGTTACACGAATGCCGGCAAATCGACCTTGTTCAATCGCTTGACCAAGGCCGGCGTCGTTGCCGAAGACGTGCTCTTTGCGACGCTCGATCCGACCCTGCGCGCGGTCCGTCTGCCGCATGGCGGCAAAATCATCCTGTCTGACACCGTCGGTTTTGTCTCCGACTTGCCGACCATGCTCGTCGAAGCGTTTCGCGCGACGCTTGAAGAAGTCGTCGAGGCCGATGTCATTTTGCATGTGCGCGACATCGCGCATGAAGATTCGGATGCGCAAAACTCCGACGTCAA
>JBKQHN010000201.1:0-13620 GCA_052148755.1 Beijerinckiaceae bacterium
CTAGCGGCTTCAGCCCTTTAGCCCGCAATTTGCGGATATCCGTCTCGAGCCCCATCGCCGCCAGAGCCATGGAAAGCCCGAAGCTCGTCGCGGCAACAATCGCCGGCTTGATGGCAGGCGGAACTGCGATAACACTGTTAAGCAAGACGAGAGCGATGAAGCCGAGCACGAACCACGGCATCGGCACCTTCGCCTTGCGACAGCTTTCCCCGTGACGCGTTCCGCTGCGGGCCATCAATCCGAGCGAAATCACGACGGGCGCCAGCATCATAACGCGCGACAGTTTGGCTATTGTGCCGAATTCGCCGGCCGACTGGCCGTCTTGGAAGGCGGCGGCCACCACTTGCGCGATCTCATGGATCGAGGCTCCGGCCCAAAGCCCATAAGCATGCGGCGCGAGATTCAGAATCCCTGGCAGCAGCGGATAGACGAACATGGCGATCGAGCCGAAGACCGTGACGCAGGCCACCGCATAGGCGACATCCTCGTCGTGTGCGTCCGTCACAATATTGGTCGCGATGACGGCCGATGCGCCGCATATCGATGTGCCGGCGGCGATCAATTGCGCAAGCTTCCGATCGACGCCGAGCAGACGCCCGAGCCATGTGGTGAAGACGAACGTCGCAACCAGAGTGAGGACAATCACGCAGATCCCGGTGGCGCCGACTGCCTGCACCTGAGTGACCGTTAATTGCAGGCCGAGAAGGATGATGGCGAAGCGCAGAATCCTGCGCAATGAAAAGACGACGCCGGCCTTTGCTCGCGCCGGCGTGCCGACGAGATTGTGAAAAGCGATGCCGATGATGATCGCGAGAATCATCGGACTGAAAGTCGAGACGCCCGGTATTTCCCGCAACGCGAACGATGCCCCGGCAATGGCGGAGGTCAAGAGGAGGCCCGGCCAAATGCCGGCCGCCACTGCTTTGGCGGGCGGCCGGCGGTGCGACACATGCGTAACCTGCGCCGGAGACTGAAGATCTGAAACAGCTGTATCCACAATTCGGCTCCACTATTTTCGTCGCCGGATATTCGTCTTTTCCGATAAATCGATCCAACTCATTATATTTGATGAACCGTTCTTATTAATCGAACGATTGTCGCGTCGCGACCCCCTGCTGTCGCGCAATGAGACCATTGTTCCCCATGATGTTCTTGCTAGGTGGTTCGCCGCTGGCGGGCCGGCGCTTTCGCCGGCGGAGAGGGATCGCCGCACATCGGTTTGGGCGCGCAATAGATCGCGAACAGCGTCTCCAGCACCCGCTGCGCCGGAGCGGAGGCGATGGCGTAATAGATCGTCTGCGCGTCCCGCCGCGCCTGCACCAAGCCATCCTTGCGCAGTAGTGCAAGGTGTTGGGACACGGTGGAGTCGCGCGCGCCAAGAAATGCGCTCAGCTCGCCGACCGAGCGTTCGCCGTCGACAAGCTGGCAGAGGATGAGCAGGCGGTGACGGTTGGCGAGTGACTTGAGCAACTCGCTCGCCTGATCCGCCGCTGTCTCCATCAAATCGGGCTTTATTTTCATAGTTGCGAATATACGAATATTCACATATATGGTCAAGCCGCAAGCGCGCACCGGGGCTGCGGCCGAATGGCGACCGATACGCGCAAGGCGGGGCCACGTGCGTTGCTCGGCGCAATCGAACAAGGAGAGCTGACATGACAAACAACATCGGCCTGATCGACAGGCTGCTGCGCGCTGCCGTTGGCATTGCGCTGATCGCCTGGGCGCTGACCGGTGGCCCCGTTTGGGCCTGGATCGGCGGCGCGCCGCTGCTCACCGCGGTTGTCTCGTTCTGCCCAGCCTATGCTCTGCTGGGCATCCGCACTTGCCCAACCTCGCGCACCTGACAGGAGAGATTTCATGTTGAGCGATTGGAGCGCGATGACGCGCGACTACTCCATACAGTTGCGGGATGTCAGGGCGGGCATACCCGAAGTGATGAAAGGCTTCTCCGCGACTGCGCAAGCCGCCCTGAAAGCGAATGCGCTGGATACGAAGACGAAGGAACTTTTGGCGCTCGGCATCGCCGTGGCGACCCGCTGCGACCCGTGCATCGCCTTCCATGCGGAAGCCGCCGTAAAACAAGGCGCCTCGCGCGAGGAAATCCTCGAAACTGTCGGTATCGCGATCTACATGGGTGCAGGCCCGAGCGTCATGTATGCTGCCAAGGCGCTGGAAGCTTTCGACCAGTTTGCACCGAAGCCACAGGCTACGTGAGTGGTCGCGCCAGCATAACGCCGCCGTGAAGTCATCGCGGCGCGCGCCAACAACCGTTTTCGGGACAATTCCGCGCAAACCACGCGATCGCCGGCCGCGGGACTATCTCAAGCAGACGGAACTCGATCGGTTCGGGCAGACGGTGCGCAAGGCGTTGGGAGTTGCCTAAGCAGTTAATGATCGCGCCTTGAGGCGCGCGCTCATATTTGTCGGCGGTCTCGAAACTGTGACGCCGCAAATGCTTAAGAAAACTGTCGATCTGACGCCGGGCATTGTTACCGGTGTCGGCCGATACGTCATGTCAGGCAGAGCGGTTGAAAATCTCCAAAAAGCGCTCGCGCAGCCACTCGGGGGATAGGGAAAATACTGACCTGACTTCGCCGCAGCCTCGGTCTTTTCAAGTTCGGAAATGCGGGTAGGGCGTTCCTCGGTGGTGAGGTGCGGCAACTCTTCGAGAGACACGACCGCCACCACGACCGCGTTGCGATCGCTGGAAGATTTTATGACTGCTTTTGTCAGGCTAGAGCGGGATGAGGAAAAGTGGGACGCTACGCGGCTTTTCCGGCGCACTCAAGTTTACGCAGATTGCGTAGGCTTGTCTGCCTATCCCGCTCTAATTTGTTCGAATCGATCACGTTCATGAATTTGGATTGATTCAATACAAAATCATTGTGATTTATTGTAGCGTAGCGGTGCTTCTCGCATCATGCGGTTGCATTGGATCGGTCGGGGAATGCCAGGCATTTGCGGCATGACGAGGTCATGCGTTTATAAAAAACGACACGCCGAGTCGGATCTCCCTCAACAGCGAGCATCTATCCTACGGGAACCGGCCATGAGATCTTTCCTGCTCTGCATCCAAGGGGTAGCGACATGATTGATGTTTCCAGCTTGGACACGCCCGTCGAGACGGATTTGACGGGCTACGAGTTGATCAATACGCCGATGCTCAACAAGGGAACGGCCTTCACCGAAGCTGAACGCGACATTTTCCGCATGCATGGGCTGCTGCCGCCGCATATCGGCTCGCTCGACGACCAGGTGGCACGCCGGCTGAAGGTTCTGCGCGCCTTCGCGAGCGATTTCGAGCGCTATGCTTTTTTGCGGGATCTGCAGGATACCAACGAGACGTTGTTCTATGCGCTTCTCGTGCGCAACATCGAGGAAATGCTGCCGCTGGTCTATACGCCGACGGTGGGCGAAGGCTGTCAGCGCTTCAGCGAGATCTGGCGGAAGCCGCGTGGCGTGTTCCTCTCATATCCCAACAAGCACCGGATTCGAGAGATACTGGCTGACCCTCGCTTCGACAAGGTCCGCGTTATCGTCGTGACCGACGGAGAGCGAATCCTCGGCCTCGGCGACCAGGGGGCGGGCGGCATGGGCATCTCCATCGGCAAGCTGGCGCTGTATACCGGCTGCGCGGGCATTCATCCGGAAAAGACGCTGCCGGTCCTGCTCGATGTCGGCACCAACAACCACGAACGGCTTAACGACCCGCTCTATATCGGCTGGCGGCACGCGCGCGTCACGGGCGCCGACTATGATGCCTTCGTCGAGGAATTCGTCGCTTCTGTTATCGACCGCTGGCCCGATGTGCTGCTGCAATGGGAGGATTTCGCCGGGTTCCAGGCCAGCCGCCTGCTCGCGCGCTATCGCGACCGGCTCTGCACCTTCAATGACGACATCCAGAGCACCGCCGCCGTCGCCGTCGCCAGCCTGATGGCGGCCGTCACCGTGACCGGCGTGCCGCTGACTGAGCAGCGCATCGCGCTCGTGGGCGCCGGCTCGGCCGGATGCGGCATTGCGGCGCTTCTCCTGCGGGTGATGATGGAAGAAGGGGTGAGCGAGGACCAGGCGCGCCGCCGCTTCTTCGCGGTGGACCGCTACGGACTGCTCGTCGAAGGCATGGCGGACATTACGCCGGCCCAGGCGCCCTTCGTGCAGAGTCGGGAAGCAGTCGCCGCTTGGGCGCTGGAAAAGCCGGGCGAGATTGGTCTCCTCGACGTGGTGTCGAACGCCAGGCCGACCGTGCTGATCGGTGTTTCGGGCCGGGCCGGCGCCTTCACCGAGGCGGCCGTTCGCAGCATGGCGCAGCATGTCGATCGGCCGATCATCTTCCCGCTGTCCAATCCCACCTCGCGCAGCGAGGCGACGGCCGAACAACTGATAGCCTGGACCGACGGCCGCGCGCTGATCGGCACCGGCAGTCCGTTCGCGCCCGTCGAGTGGAAGGGCAGGAAGATACCGATCGACCAGACCAATAACTCTTACATTTTCCCTGGCATGGGGCTCGGCATCCTGGCTGCCGGAGCGCGACGGGTCACCGACGGGATGTTTATGGCGGCCGCCAAGGCTGTTGCCGAAATGTCGCCCACGATGACGGACAAGCAGGGACGGCTCCTGCCGCCCGTCGGCAGCATGCGCGCGGTTTCCGCCGCCGTTGCAAAAGCTGTCGCGCGCCAGGCACAGGCCGACGGTGTGGCGGAAACGTGCGACGCGGCCACCCTCGACGAACGCATCGCGGCCAGCGTCTGGGAACCGCGCTACCGGCCCTACCGAAAGCAAGGCTGAAAAGCGCACGGATCTTGTTGTCCCTAAAGGCTACGCCGGCCGACTGCTGCGTAATGAGAGTATTTCTGTCCACTTCGCACGCCGCCACGGCGACCTCTTGAACGTGTTAGGAAGGGGGAGTTGAGCCTTCGAATATCGCGGCCCCCTCATTTAGATCACGATGATTTTGGACTGATTCAATGCAAAATCACGAACGCGGTTCTTGACACTTCTCGCCAATGGCGGTGAGGCGCTCGATTGGTCGGCGATCAGTCAATTGGCGGCGAAGGACGCCGGCATGGCGGATGCGTGATTTCGGCGCCTTTCCGGTGACCGCGGTTCAGCGCGAATTATGACTTCGCAATTTCGAAGCGGCCTGGTTGTCCTGTGACAACGCGAGCCGCTTGCGAAACCATGTGACGGCCCCCAACCTCATCGGCGGCACCGGAGGCGACAGCCATCACCAACGCGAAAGCCTCTTCCTGCATAAAGCGCAGCTCATTGCCGTGCAGGATTAGAAAAGTCCGCGACGGACAGGCGCGCATCCCATAAATGGTGCTGGCCGATCATAGGTGCGCTCGGCCCGGCAGCCTTCTACCCCACATTTTAACTCAAAAATTTTCGTTACGCTTGGCACCGCACTCCGTCCTCAGAAGACACACACACCGTCCAGTACTCTGCTCACAAACTGGTTTGCGGCCCGACTCGCAGGTATATGCGCGGCGGTCATAACCGGTCATCACGCCTCCGCACGCGCCCTCTGCATATTGAGCGTATGCAGCCGTTAAAAAAGCGGGACTCAGGAACGTGCAAACGGCAAGTGCGAAAGCTCTGAAGATCATTCTCAAATCCCCGAATCGGAAATTGAATGAGGTTCGCTGTGACAGCATATTCAGTGTAAACGCCGATAAGCTCCCATGCGATCAATTTTTTCCGGCACTGCTGGTCGAGACATTCAAGCGGAGAAAACCATGAGCAAGGTTGCCGACAGCATCCGGCGCGGCCTTGAGAAGGCGGTGGCCTATGCCAAAGGTGAGGCGGACGAGTGCGCTTATGGCGTGCATATCCCCGAACGGATCGACGTGAAGGCGATCCGGACGAACCTCGGCATGGCGCAGGAGGAGTTTGCGGGCCGCTTCGGGTTCAGCGTCGACACGCCACGCCATTGGGAACAGGGTTCAAGCCAGCCTGAGGGGCCGACACGGGCTTACCTTCTGGGGTCATTGAACGCGCGCCCAAAGCAGTCCAGAAGGCCTTGCTGGCTGTTTAACGCGCCGCCGCCTCGTGGATGCCATTCACAGTTCTGTTCTGAAATGGCGGAGGGAGCGGGATTCGAACCCGCGATAGGGTTTCCCCTATACACACTTTCCAGGCGTGCGCCTTCAACCACTCGGCCACCCCTCCGTTTTTCAAGCAACCCCTCACGCTCCTTTAAAGCGTGAGCCCATCAGATTATCGCGAAATTATCCTTCAAGTCTTTGTTTAGACGCATGATCTTATCCGGAAAGCCAGCAAAATTTCAGCTAAGGTCATGCTTTGGCCGAAGCTCAGGCAAAGGTTAGAGCTCATTCCGGAAAAGCGCGACTTTTTCAGGGCATGTCAAGATCGGTCGGTCCGTTTGGGACGGCGGCTCCGCGCAAGGCGCGCCAAAATAATCGGCGTCTTGTGTGGAGAGCAAGTGGTGCGGATCGTCCGCGGCGGGTTCATGGCGCGCTTGTCACGTTGACGAGACCGAGATGCGCGTCTTGCGGCAGGTTCTCGTCGATGAGCGCGAGGAGTTCGGTCGCATTGAGGGCAGGGGTGTCTCTCATCCGTTGGTCCAAAGCTTCGATCGGCTTTGCCGCGGTAATCGCCAGGAAGACATCCGTGCCGAAGGGAGCGCCCATCCTAACTGGTGGGAGTTCGTAAGGCGAAGATTTGACGATCCGCTGATCGGCGCCAATCGGATAGGAAATTTGCGCGACGCCGTCGCCGGCAATATCGATGACAAGCAGGGCACGGCCGGCGACGTCGTCGACGACGATCTGAATCTTGTCGCCCTTGTGGATCAGCCCGTTCGGACTAGCGAGCTTGATGCTTTGCGGCCGCAGCGTCGCAAGCTGGGTTAATGCGCGTACGACGGCCGTCCGGTCGATCACAGCGGGAAGGTTGGCTATGTCAACTCTGTAGGCGACGACGGCCGAGCCGGAACTCACGTTGTGCGAGGCAGGATCCCACATAAGGTCCGGATGCGCCGAAGGGCCAACGATTTCGAAGGGTGCCTTGCCGGCCACGAGGCCGGCAAGCAGGGTGTCGTCGCCGTCGGGAACGGCGATGCGGACTTTTTCCAGCCGTGACTTTTGGTCCTGTGAAGGCTCCTCGTCCTTAGGAATGACGATGCGGAGTTGCGGGTCCTGGATCAGCTCTTCGCCCGGGGCAAGCCATTTGACGGCCGCGCGGGCGCTGCTCCCGGCGCCCAGCAGCAAAGGGGCGATCGCCAGAAGAGCGAGCGCCGCCCCGTCCCAGAGCCTATTCCGGCCATGCCCCTTCATTCTTCGCCCGCCATAGCCTGCGCTCGAACGCGCGTTCGCCGGCCCGTTTTCCCGATAAAGCATGCTCCAACTTCCGGAATTGGCGCATCGTCTTGCCGATCGGAAAGGTTCCTCCGACCGAAGACGCCCCAACTTGTCAAATCAGGGCCTTTTCGCACGGCAAACCGGGCCCGCTTTGCCTGAACATGCTCCTAGAGCATGTTTATGAAAGCTTGCCAGAGTTTTTCGGTTTGGGCACTGGTTCTGTCCGACATCTTTGCGCAGATGCGCCGGTTTGTCGGTTTCGGGTGCGTCCATTCGATCTGACGGCCCCCGTCCGGGCTGCTGTTGCCATCTGCCGACATGCGAAATCGGCTTTGAGCATCATCCAATCTCCACGGTCGCGAAGGCCGTGCAGCGGCCCGTTGCAGGGATGTCACGCAAGCCGGCGCTCGTCGACTGGGCCATTGATCTTGCTTCCTTTGTCTGGAAGAAGAGCGCCTTGAACTACCGGAGTCGATCACGTTGATGATTTTGGATTGCTTCAATCCGAAAACATTGTGATCTAGGCCACGTGTCGGATCGGGTTCGGGCTGCAGCTGGCACCACCGGCTCGCTCCAAGGACGGGAAATTTGGGCGGGACTATTTGGGGCATCCACAAAACCGCCATCACTGACTGGGTCGATGATCATGGCCAATGCCTGCACCGAAGGGCTCGACACGGGGTTTGTTGCGCTCGGCTATGCCAAAGTCGGGCTTCTCGGGGTCGTGCAGGGACTGACCGAGCTTCTGCCGATTTCCTCGACGGCGCATATGCGCATCGTGCCAGCTCTGCTCGGCTGGCAGGATCCGGGTTCCGCCTTTTCCGCGGCCATGCAGATGGCCGCGCTTGTCGCGGTGATCAGCTATTTCTGGCCGGATGTGCGCGGCCTTCTGTTCGGATCTCTCGCGGCCCTCGCGCGCCGCGATTTTCACAACTGGAATCTTCGCTTTAGCGTCTGGATCCTTCTCGCGACCCTGCCCATCGTCGTCGCCGGTGTCGTCCTCGCGCCCGTCCTCAATACGTGCGGCTCACCCTTGCGCAGCCTGACTGTGATCGGCATTGCATGCGTGATGATGGCGGCGCTGCTGGCACTTGCCGAAACCTATTCTCTGCATAAAAAGACGCTCGGCGATGTCACTCTGAAAGATGCTTTGATCGTCGGGCTGGCGCAAGTCGGGGCGCTCATACCGGGCATATCGCGCTCCGGCTCGACGCTGACGGCCGCACTCTTCGTCGATCTCAGGCGCGAAGAGGCGGCACGCTTCGCGTTTTTGCTCGGGCTCCCGGCCATCGCGGCCGCCGGCCTGAAGGAATTATGGGAATTGCACAAAGCCCATCTCGATGCCTATGGCTGGTCGGTCCTGGCTTTCGGGCTCGTCGTCGCTTCGCTTTCGGCGTTTATCGCTATTTGGACCCTGCTGCGGATTCTCGAACGCTATTCCGCCTGGCCCTTCGTCCTCTATCGTTTCCTACTCGGCATCTTTCTGCTCGGTGCCGTTTTTTTCGGTGTCTTACCCAACTGAATTTGCCGGAAACGCGAAAGGCTGGGCCGCAGTTTGTCGAAAAAGTCGGAAAACTGGCCCAAGTCCCTCCGAAAAATGCGTCAAATCCCCGATTTGGCCGATTTTTCGCGTGCCGAACCGATGCCCTATTTACCTCGAGATAGGGCCGTCGAATGGGTCAATCGTTGCCGGTGCGGGAAATGTGCTGAACCGAGACGTTCAAATCTGCGGCCTGCCATTCGTTGTCGTGCCCAAATTCGCTGCCCGAATGGATTGATAAGAGCTCGGCCAAACGGTTGCGGGCGCGGTTCACGCGGCTCTTCATCGTGCCGATGGCACAGCCACAAATGCTGGCTGCCTCTTCGTAGGAGAGCCCCGAGGCTCCGATGAGGATGAGCGCCTCACGCTGATCGGTGGGCAAACGCTGCAGCGCGGCGCGGAAGTCTAACATGTCCATATGGCCGTGCTGCGCCGGTGCAGTGGTCAATTTTGCCGCGAGGGCGCCGTCGGTATCGGCCACTTCGCGGCGTTTTTTGCGATATTCGGAATAGTAGATGTTGCGGAGAATGGTGAAGAGCCAAGCCGGGAGATTCGTGCCTTCGACGAAGGAGCCCATGTTGCTCCAGGCCTTGACGAGGGTCTCCTGGACAAGGTCGTCGGCTCGGTCCGGATTGCCGCTGAGCGAGACGGCAAAGGCACGCAGATTTGGAATAACGGATATGAGATCCGCTTTGATCTGGGCGCTCACATGCGCCGTTGTTTTAGTCTCTTCCCGCCCCGAACTTGTCACTTCGACTCTTTCTTCCGCCGCTTTTCGGCGCTCGCGGCAGGCGGAGCGCCGTCGGCTGCGAGGTCTCTTTCAAGTGTCCGCATCAGATCGTGAAAACGCTCAGGAACCGGTTGGAACAGGACGTCATTATAGACGCTCTGCAATCGCCGGCCGATTTGCTCGATGATCTCCGATTTGGGCTCCGCCTTGCGGGCGCGGACACGCGCCAGAGACGTAACCTCGGCCGCCTCGCTCGGCCCTTGTGCTTGGGCGGTTTCAGGGCCGCCCAAAGACCCCGTCGTGTCGGCCCTTGCGGGCGGAGTGGTTCCTATTTTTGTCCCTTGTTCGACCGGGTTGCCCAATTTTCTACCCCTGCTTAGGCTTGGGTCGTCACTCAATGAGTCCCCCAATTTTTGACGAACTTCCCGCACATGCCCCCAGATCGGCACGAACCGGCTGAAAATCTTGTAATCTTCAGCCCAGTAACGTCAAATTGAGTAGACGCCCTCTGCCGTAACTCACTTTCCTACAAATCCAACATTATGATATAACAATAAATTGGCGTTAGAGTTCCGTTTTCAGAAAGCATTTTTGCGCCAAGCGAATAGCAAGCTGTACCATGGCTCGTCTAGCGTGGATCGCCGCCTATTAGTTTGAATGGGAGGGCACTCATGTCCCAAGGTACGCTTGACCATCGGCGGGATCGAGCATTGGTTCTCGCTCGAGAGAAGTGTGATGCCGGGGACAATTCGCAAAACAGCAGCGCCGCGGCGCCCCGACGCGGCTGGCCGGCTGGCGCACTTTTGCCGTTTTTCGGCTTGAGCAATTATAGGCCGATGGTCTGCGACCGTGTCACTGGAGCTGGTGCCGGCCAAATGATCAGGCGGCCGAAGAGCCGCTTGAAACCACTATCGGTCAGGAATGAGAGCAATGTCGATTTCGCAAGCCATTTCCTCCCATATTCCCTACCTGCGCCGGTTCGCCCGCGCGCTCGCGGGAACCCAAGCGGGCGGCGATGCCTATGTCCTGGCGACACTGGAAGCCATCGTCGCCGATCCGAACGAACTCGCTGACACGGCCGACCTGAGAGCCGCGCTCTACCGCGTCTTTCTCACCGTGTGGGGCTCGATGCCGGTCAACGGCCATGTCGACCAGATCGAGTTTTCAGGCGACGAAAAAGGTGCTCGACGCAACCTCGACGCGATTTCGCTGCGTCCTCGCATCGCGTTTTTGTTGAGCGCGCTCGAAGGTTTCGAAGTTGCGGAAATCGCGCGGGCGATCGGTTGTACGCTCAACGAGGCCGCTCGCCTGATTGATTTGGCGGGAAAAGAAATCTCTCAGCAAATTCGCACCGACGTTTTGATCTTGGAAGACGAGCCGCTCATCGCCGTCGACATTCAGACGCATGTGGAGGAGCTTGGTCACAATGTGCTGCGCATCGCCAGAACCCACGAAGAGGCGATTGAGGCAGCACGGCATCAACGCCCAGGGCTGATATTGGCGGATATCCAGCTTGCCGACGGCAGTTCCGGCCTTGCAGCGGTCAACCAGATTCTCGGCGCAATCTCGGTTCCGGTGATCTTCATCACCGCATATCCGGAGCGGCTTTTGACCGGCACGCCACCTGAGCCGGCCTTTCTCATCACCAAGCCATTCAGCGTCGACAGTCTAAAGGCAGTCGTCAGCCAGGCGCTTTTCTTCGACCGCAAGTCGAATCGCAGCGACGATTCGGCGGCGCGCAGTGCGCTCGTCTGAGGCGCGGTTGCCTGCGACCACAAGAGGGACGTTTACGTCATTCTTGAATAAGCCACTCACGCGAGAACCCAAGAGAGCCCTCTTATCGAGGCGGCGCCCGGGTGTTTTGCTTCGCTGGTGGGTTAACGGCGGCCGAAAATGAAGCCTGTCACAAAAGCCGTCACGACGAGCACGAAGGGCCTTACCTGTTTGGCGACTTCGGCGCCAAGCAGAACCGCAATATTGGCGCGCTGCAACCCGGCTTCTTGGAGAATGGCGAGAATTGGCGCGAGTGTTCGGTCGATATTTTCGGCGATAGTTTCGGATTGGACATCGGCCTCGGCCGCTCTGGTCGCCTGCTGCACTTGCTCACCGCCGTTTGCGACCGTCGTGTCCGCTTTCGGCGCGGCTCCAGCGGCACGAATCGCGAGGAGGCAGGCGAGTGTGATCAAGACGTAGAATCCGCCAAGCGCCAGTGCGGCGAAGATTGCTCCCACCAGGCCAGAGAGCCAGATATAGGCGGCGACCGACAGAAAGACGAGGCAGGCAATTAGGCTCGCGAGCGCAACGATCCCCAGCGCCGCCTTGCGGAGAAGACGGAGCATCATGCTTTCGAGCGGCGCCAGGGCCTCCCGAATCTGCCGTTTGAGGAACTCGCTCATTTGCGCGAACGGCTCAATATCCCGACGACGAATCCGGCGAGCGCGGCAATCAGCACCGCCACGAGAGGATTACGCTCGATCGTCGATTCGACGTCGGCACTGATGCTGTTAACCTTGTCTTGCGCTTCGGCCGCTTTGTCGGAAAGCGTCTGCCGCGCGCCGTCGACGACATTGAGGACACCGCTCGCGGCTTTCTCGTGCAAAAGGTCCACGAGCGAGGCGGAGATTTTGGCAATGTCTTCTCGCAGAGCGGCGAGTTCGGCGGCTAAATCGGAGGTGGCGCTCGGGCCTTTTGACTCTTCTGACATGTGTTTTGCCCTTCGGTACGGCCAAAGCCTCGGCCAGGAATCATCCCCCGAGCGGCATGCCCTGAGGCTCGCCTCGCGTTCCAAAATATTTCTGCCCAAAATATTTCTGCAGTTGACCCTGGCTCGCGAGGCCGACCCCACCTATCTAATACTTGAACGTGGCGCTGCCACCCCTGCCGTTCCAAAGATCGGCGCGGCAAAACGGCATAGCACCCAAACGAGCGGCAGCCCCGGCGGCCGATGTTGCGAAGCGTTGCCGGTTGCGCCGCAAGCGGCAGTCTTCGAAGATGCGATCATGCTGAAAAAAGCGACCGCGCGCTCTGCCAGGGACGCGGAACCTTCAGCGGTGCATCGCGTTTACGAAGCAGCGTTCAAACGCAATGCACCTATGAGAGATGATGAATGACCAGTCCTTCTGAAGCAAACCACAAGACATCGACCCGCGGCTTCGCATCGATGGACCCTGAAAAGCAGCGCGCGATCGCCCGCAAAGGTGGCGAAAGTGTGCCGCATGAGAAGCGCAGCTTTTCGCAGAACCCACGCCTCGCAGCGGAGGCAGGGCGTAAAGGCGGCCAGAGCGTCAGCCCGAGCAAGCGCAGCTTCTCTCAGAATCATCAGCTCGCTTCCGAAGCTGGCCGAAAGGGTGGCCACGCTTCGCACGGCGGCCCGAAAACCCCCGCGAGTTAGGGGCCAAACCCTTACGCTTGATCCCCGAGCGTAAGGACAGGTCGGCGCACTAGGCATGAAAATTACACCAGATCTCTCCGACATGAGCGGGGATCTGTGTGGCTTGGTACGCGTGCTCCGATCGAACTGACGGATTGGCACCTTCAGCGGTCGCAACGGGCGATCAGAAGCCGGCGCTGCCACCGTCGGAGCGCGGGTCATGCGCAGCCTCGATCCGCCCATTTGCATGCCGAATGAGGCCGCCGGCATGACCGAAACGGCTGGAATAGGGCTCCGGCGCAAGTTCGATGTCGTGCCCGACCGCTCTGAGCCGGCTGACGAGCCCATCGTCGAAGCGCGGTTCGAGTTTCAGGGTTTCCGATTCGGCATCCCATAAATTGCCCAACAGGAAGCGGGGCGCGTCGATCGCCGCAGCCAGGGACGTGCCGAGCGCATAGCGTGTAAAGACTTGCGCCTGGAATTGCGGCTGCCCATCGCCGCCCATGGACCCATGCGCCAGGATCCGGCCGTCGTCGAAAACTGTCAGAGCCGGATTGAGTGTATGTGGCGGCCGGCGGCCGGGCGTCAGCGGATTGCGCGATTTCGGATCGAGAGAAAAAACACAGCCGCGATTTTGCAGCAGAATGCCCGTCTGCGG